>NZ_JBKHHI010000361.1:0-6857 GCF_046539235.1 Coleofasciculus sp. | reverse complement strand
GTTACCAATGACAACTGACAAATGACAGATGACTCATCTCAACAAACGACCAACCAAGGAGGTAACTGAGTTAACCAGCCATATCATCGAGCCCGCCAGGAAAATGTTCTCCCGCAATTCTCGGCGATTAACCCCATAGCTGGAACGACGCCCACTACCCGCACCGTCACGCTCTAAATCATAAATAATTTTCTCCGCGTACCACCGATCAGATTTTCCGGGATATTTCATTTGCGCCTGAGCCAGCAGTCGTTTGGCTAAACCTTTGTTCCCTTTTACGGCTTTGAGTAAATGGGGGTCTATTCCTTCATTATTCTGAGAATCGCGCCAGATCAAAAAAACCATCACACCAATCAACGCCAGCAGTGCGATCGCGAAGGGCAGTTTCATTGATTTAACCTTGAAAGATGGATATTCCAGTTATTCTATCCGCTAATTTTCTACACTGCCAACCTAAAAATATTTATAAATATTAACGGCATAGTTCCTATCTTCAGGGCTTAAGTTGACGAAACCGAAAAACTGTAGTAGCAGCTACCAAAAAATTATTGAGACTTGGCGCGATCGCACAATTGTTCTTGAGTGCTGATAAACCTTGTGGCTTGGGCATTCCAGGCATACAGCACATTGCTCCACGATAGTTTAGGTATATGCTAAAGTGACAAAAAATGCTTCCTCCTGTGATAGTATGTCCCTTTCTACTTCCGCGAAAATCATCTACCCCGAAAGTGACGGTCAACCTTTGGCAGACAATACAATCCAATTCCGCTTGATTGTCACCATTCAAGGTGGAATTGATGCCCTATTTCTTGAGAATCCTAATGTCTTTGTTGCTGGAGATTTATTTTGGTATCCAGTGGAAGGTGAACCGTGGATTAGACAAGCGCCTGATGTCATGGTTGTCATCGGACGTCCCAAGGGTGATCGACGTTCCTATAAACAGTGGGAAGAAGACAATATTCCGCCGCAAGTCGTTTTCGAGATTGCCTCTCACAGTAATACGAAGGCAGAATTAGAGGAAACCAAGCGTTATTTTTACGAACGTTATGGTGTCGAGGAATATTACCTGTTTGATCCTCAGCCTGGAATCCTCAAAGGATGGCAACGAGATGAAAGACTCTTACAACCCATTCCGAGAATGTCGGGTTGGATTAGCCCCCGTTTGGGCATAAGATTTGAAGTAGAAAAAGGAAATTTACAGCTATACCATCCTGATGGGGAGCGATTTGCTTCCTTTGTGGAAATTATTGAACAGCGAAGGTTAGAAAAACGGGCACGAGAACAAGCTGAACGGGAAAAAATACAAGAACAACAGGCACGAGAACAAGCTGAACGGGAAAAAATACAAGAACAACAGGCACGAGAACAAGCGGAGTTGGCACAACAAAATGCGATTCCCAAGTTATTGGCAATGGGTTTAACTGTAGAACAAATTGCTGAAGCTTTATCGTTACCTGTGGAGACTGTGCGGGCTATAGCTGGAAGGTAAGCTTAATAGTTAGCGCCACATATAATTTTCAGGACAAGCGCGATCGCACAATTGCTCCTGATTGCTGATCAACCAAATATCAGTTAACTCGCCCAAATTGATAAGCTGTCATGCATTTAAATTGGGAATGGGTAGCGAGCAAGATGCTCAATGCAGCGAGCAAGATGCAAAGCCTGCGGTATGGCTTCGCTAAACGCACTACGGCAAGGATTTCGCCATTATTGACATGAAGGTTTAAATGCCGAACAGCTTAACCAGACAGTAATTAAATCTTTGTGTTAGCTTGGGTAAATAGTCCAAAGGTCAGTTATTTTTGAATAAAAGCGTCTTAGAGATTGAGCAAGGACAATTTTTATGTACTGAAGGCTCCGGAATTGAGACTATTGAACAAATTCTGATTGTTCCTGATGGATTAAAGTTGAACATTAGCGGTAAAGCTTCTCACCTCAAAACATCCTTAAATGCCTCTTGTCACAATTCGACAGTATCAGAAATACGGTCAAATAAGCTTTTTACCTTAGTTCCCAAAGATACAATAGAGTTGCTTGTGATTCCTTTTGCTTCTGCTGCTTTTGGTTCATTCATTGTTTTTCTCGTGCAAATCATGCAAGATTTACAAAAGTCTCACCCGAAAAAACCCTGATTTGAACAACAACCTACCTTTTTGCTCAATTCAGATTATAGCCACCAGTATGGCAATCTTGTACTCGACTGGTGGTCTAGTCGAAAACGAATATACATTAATGCTCCCAGGATTCATCAAACATTAAATCCCGAACATTCTTTAACACAAAATTACCCTTCTCCTTGCTTAATTCACCCAGACATATTATCGGACAACGTTCTTGATACGCTTTAACTGCTAAAATATAGTCATAACCTGTTAACTCTGTCTTAATTTTTCGTAGCTTATCTCCAACAACACCCAGCAACGTTACCTGACCGCTTAACGGATCAGAATTCGGCGTGTTAATGTGCATCACCACTCCCTGAAGTGTAATCGTTTGTCCACCAGAAATCAGTTCACTCAAAATCTCAACTTGAGAACGATTCTCTACAACGGCTAACGTTTCAATCGCCTCACCAATGCGAGTCACATAATCCCCTAGATTGGTTTTTAGAGGCAACAAAATCTCAAACTCCCCCCGCTGCTCATCCTGCTTGAGCCAAATCATAGCATTATCCAAAAATGGACGGTCTTCATACCAGCCATGAGCTTTTAAATACGCCTGAAGCTGTTTAGGTTCTATGCTTTTTAAACATTCAATATCTCGCACAGTTACATTCATAGTAAAACACCTTGACTAAGACGCTGCATCATTAATTGATATTAAATTCGGGTTAGCTACCCCCTTGATAATTTAGTCCGCGTAGGCGGACTTTGTTTGTGTAGCAGCGACTTCTAGTCGCCATGGCAAAAAGGGGGTTTCTTATAAGAATCTTAATGGGGGAACGCCTGAACTAGCTGGCATTACCTGACCAATAATGCGACTATGTTTATATCCTAATTCTTGCAAAACTTGCTCACACTTTGCCGCTTGATCCGCCGGAATTGTTGCCAATAACCCGCCAGAGGTTTGTGGATCAAAAAGTACCGGATAATTGGCGCGATCGCAAATCTTTTCCTGATTCCTGATAAACCTTGCTGCTTGGACATTCTGGGGATACAGTGAACTGACAATTCCCTGTTGCACAAGTTCCGTTACCCCCTCCAGTATCGGAATCCTATCCCACTCTAATTCCACCGCCATCCCTGATGCTTGCACCATTTCCACCAAATGTCCCACGAATCCAAACCCCGTCACATCAGTACAAGCGGTGACACCATGATCTCGAAATACTTGAACCGCTTCCTGATTCGACAACAACATCGACTCAACCGCCTGATCAATCCAGCGCCCTTTTGCCATTAAACGCTGATGTGCCGCGAATAAAATCCCGGTTCCTAAGGCTTTAGTTAGAATTACGCGATCGCCCGGTTTCATCCCACTTTTTTTAATAATTTGCTGAGGATGCACTAACCCATTACAGGATAAACCAAACATTAATTCTGCCCCTTCCGTTGTATGTCCTCCCACCAACGGCGCTTGTACTTGCGATAATACCTTCATCGCCCCGGATAATAATTGATAGAGGGTTTCCTCCTGTTTTTCTGCTGTCCCATAAGGAACCGTTACCATTGCCAAAACACTCTGCGGTGTCGCACCCATGGCAAATAAATCGCTGAGACAGTGATGAGTGCTAATTTGTCCAAAGATAAAAGGATCATTGATTAAGGTACGAAAATAATCAATCGTTTGCACTAATAGTTTATCAGGGGGAACTTTTAGCACCGCTGCATCATCTGGCGTTCCTAATCCGAGAATAATATCCTTTGGTGTGGGGAAAGGATACTCATCCTGCAACCGTTTTAACACTCGTTCTAGAGTCGTGCTACCAACTTTAGAACCACAGCCAGCGCAATACATCGGTGGGGCATTTTTCGGCTTCCCTAAAAGGGGTAATTTCGTCAAGTTAGGTGTTTTATCGGGAACAGTATTAGCCGATTCCATTTCTGGCAAATCCCTAAATTGCCGCATAAATTTGCGATCAATATGATCCTTCCAACGCCATAATAGTCGGGAGTGCCAGCCAAAAATACCCCAGGATGCGATCGCGCCGCCATCACCGGTTCCAATTAAACTCAAAAACCGCCGTTGGGGTTTATAAGGATGTAGCGCTTTTCCTTGTACAAAGCGACGCAAATTGTCCACCAAAGGCTTCCCTTGACGCACCGCAAATACCCCAGCTTTAGGGCGAGGATGATGCACCATGGTGGCGATATCACCAGCGGCAAAAATATGAGGATGAGAGAGGGATTGTAACGTATCGCCAACTGAAATAAAACCCTTTGAAGTGGTATGCAATCCTGATTCAGCAATCCAACTCGGTGCAGAGGCTTGGGTTACCCAGAAGCTGTAATCGCAATCGACAACTAAACCAGACTCACAGCAAATTTCATCGGGCAATATCTGAGAAACGGTTTCTCCTAAATGCACCTGGATTCCCCGCTTACTTAGCAGCTTCTCAACATATCGCCGCGCCCAGGAATTATGACCGGGTAATAGTTGATTTCCCCGATGAAACAAATGAATTTTTACAGAGATGCCATGGCACGTCTCTATATGATTAATACGCCGTTGCATTGTCATTGCCAGTTCTACCCCACCTGCACCACCGCCAACAATTCCTAAACTCAGAGATGGTTGAGGATGTTGTGCAATGGTTTCAATAATTCGATTCCATTGCTTTAAAAATTGGGGGACAGGTTTAGCCGGAATCGCGTATTTAGCTACGCCAGGAACCGATTCTTTAGCTGGGGTACTACCAATATCTATTGACAAGACATCAAAGGCAACGGCAGGACGATTGGCACAGATAACTTTATTCGAGTTTAAATCTAAACCTACGGCTTTATCAATATATAATTGAGCGCCAGCAAACTGGGCAAGACGCCGCAAATCAATATGACATTCATCAAAGGTATAGAACCCAGCCACATGACCGGGTAACATCCCGGAATAGGGGGTATGAGACACATTGGTAATCAGCGTCAACCGCACTCCAGACAAGGGATTCATCCCCAACATCCGCAGTGCGATCGCGTGGCTATGACCGCCGCCGATCAGGACTAAATCTTTGTCCTTTGTCCTTTGTCCTTTGTCCTTTGTCATTGGTCAGGGGTTGAGACTTATATGCCTAATTTAACATAGTTACGTTTATTTACACTAACTCACTTATAATTATTGGTTTCGGTTTGATTCTTATAATAGTAGGTTTGGTCGAGTAACCATATCCAACAATTGCTAGTTTAACTCGTTGGGTTTCATCCTGTTCAACCCAACCTACAACAAATAGCTATTAAAAAATATTTATATTTTTAGCTACTCAAAATTTAATGATCAAGTCAGGGTTGTCGGCAATCAAAGTTTTATATGCCGTGGCGCTAGTACAAGAAGGCTCCAAGTCCGAAGGCAGACTTCGGCGTGAGCGATCAGTCGAACGCAGGCAGAAGGCAGAAGGTTCCAAGGAAAAAGAAGCCAAGCTAAAAAGAAGGTGACAAAGATGGATTTGGTATTATCTCTCTCAGGCTAGATTGATTTCCCAGAATGGCATCGGCATAATTAAGGGAAACAAAAGGAGAACCTGTGATGCCAAAGGCTGTTATTTTTGATGTAGACGGCACCTTAGTTGATTCCGTTGATCTGCACGCCCAGGCGTGGGTTGAAGCGTTTAAACAGTTTGGCTATGACGTGCCTTACGATAAAATCCGTCATCAAATCGGTAAGGGGAGTGACTATATCATCCCTGTCTTTATTTCTCAAGCGGAATTTGAGCGCCTTGGTGAGGATATTGCCAATTATCGCAAAGAATTTTATCAAGAAAATCTTCTGTCTCAGGTGCGTCCCTTTGAGGGAGTAAGCCAACTCTTTGAACGCTTAAAAGCCGATGGAAAAAAAGTTGTCGTGGCGTCTTCAGCCAGAACCGAAACCCTGACTCACTACAAAAAACTATTGGATATTGAAGACTTAGTAGACGGTGCAACCTCTACAGACGATGTTGAAAAGTCAAAACCCCATCCCGACATCTTTCAAGCCGCATTAGGGAAGCTGGATGGGGTGACAACCCAAGAGGCAATTGTGGTGGGGGATAGTCCTTATGATGCTCAAGCCGCCTGTAAAATTAATCTAGATGTCATTGGTGTGCTTTGCGGTGGTTTCTCCGAAGCTGAGTTAAAAGAAGCAGGCTGTATGAGAGTCTATCAAAATCCTGCGGATTTACTTGATAATTATCATCAGTCTCCTTTGGCTTAATGTCTCAGTAACAAGAGTTTAGACTAAACCATTGATCTATGTCGTTTGTCTTTTTAAGAAGAGTGGCTAATAATAGTTGAACTCAACATCTTCATTAAAATGGATAACTTGGTGGGTTACGGCGGATAACTAATTAAATGGTTTATTTTCTTAATTGATTACCGCCTAACCCACCCTACAAGTTGATAAA
This sequence comes from Coleofasciculus sp., assembly GCF_046539235.1. Taxonomy (GTDB): domain Bacteria; phylum Cyanobacteriota; class Cyanobacteriia; order Cyanobacteriales; family Coleofasciculaceae; genus Coleofasciculus. The sequence goes on along the minus strand of NZ_JBKHHI010000361.1, from coordinate 325 downwards.
GGTTATGGTTAAATCAGATGAGTCTCCGAGATAAGGAAGCCTACACTTACTCGCTGATGAGACCTGTAGGAGAACATCACTGTAGTAATCTAAGCACGTCCACTTCGACGTGCGGCAATGCTAATGGCATAATTATCCCCGTCGCATACTTAACCACAGATTGATACATTCCCTGGTTAGGTTCACGATACACCCACAATTGACTCCCTGGAATATCAATCACCCAATAGTCTCGTATTTGATGCCGCGCATACATCCGAGCCTTCTCGTTTAAGTCATAGGAAAGGGTTGAATTGGATACCTCAATCAGCCAATAAATATCGTT
>NZ_JBKHHI010000360.1:0-6873 GCF_046539235.1 Coleofasciculus sp. | reverse complement strand
CAAATCTAAACGACAAGAGGGCGGGTTTTGTTGATAAGTTATCGGTATACCCGTCCATTAAACGGCTAAACCCGCCCCTACAACCCCGACAATAGGATATGATATTTATCTTTTAGCTTCCTACCTTCAATTACATTGGGAAACGTCGGTAAAATCTTCCGGGGTGGGAGCAAAATTAACGGTTCCTGTATTATTCTGAGTGAGAGTATCTAGATTCACGACCTCGAATGTGCCAGTATTGCGCTGAAGCTGGAACTCTGTCGTGCTGGTATTGTCAGTTAGAGCAAGGCAGAAGCTGCGATCGCTATTGAGTACGGCATTAAATCCTGGGATAGCATTTTTATCCAAAATTGTCAACTCTACATCGGCAAGAGTTTCAGCATTGCCATTCGTTTGCAAAAAGATACCCTGACTGGCATTATCCGTAACCATGGTATTGTTAATCCGATAATCTTGTACCGCCATAGCATTTCCCTGAACAAAAATGCCTTGACCTCCATCTGTTCCACTGGTGGGAGTTGTACCGCTAATTGTACTGGTTTCAATCTCAAACTCCTGGCGGCTATTATTATTCGCCGATACGAAAATCCCCTGACCTGTGCTATTACTAATTTGCACATTACTAATCTGAAACCGTTGCTGAGATTGGAGTTCGGGATTCTTCTCATCCCCATTCGCGCCAACAAAAAGACCTTGACCCTGACTATCACTGATTTGGACATTCTCAATGGTGAAGTCTTGTTGGGCAATGCTATTGGCTTGGACAAAAACCCCTTGACCACCACTGTCTAGAGCATTCAATCTTGTGCCATCAATTGTACTATCTTTAATCTCAAACTTTTGAGAGCCATTGTTATTAGCACTCATAAAAATCCCCTGACCTGTACTATTGGTAATCTGGGCATCTGTGATGCCAAACTCTTGCCGCGACTGAACACTGAGGTCGTTTGCATCCCCATTCGTAGCCACAAAAATACCCTGTCCAGCATTATTGGTTATCCTGGGACTATTAATCTGAAACTCCTGGAGTGCCAAACGGTTACCTTGGACAAAAATCCCCTGTCCGCCTTCGCCTTGGGCATCGAGTCCAACATTTCTAATCGTGCTGCTGTCGATAGTAAAGACTTGTTCACTGTTATTGTTCGCGGCAATAAAAATACCCTGACCCACGGGATCACTAACTTGAGTGTTATTGAGTTGAAAATCCTGTCTTGATTGGGCAGTTAAGTCATTTTCATCGCCATTGGTAGCAATTAAAATACCTTGTCCAGCGCTATTAGTAACTGTGGTACTGTTGAGGGTAAAGTCTTGAACCGCGTCGCGATTTCCCTGAATAAAGACACCTTGACCCCCATCCCCATTACTGTCGAGGCGAGTCTGGTTAATTGTACTGGCATCAATATTAAAGGTTTGCTCACTGTTATTATTAGCCGCGATAAAAATCCCCTGTCCTGTACTCTCACTAACCGTGGCGTTGCTAAGGTTAAAATCTTGGATAGATTGCTGCGTCAGGTCATTTTCGTTACCATTGGCAGCGATAAAGATGCCTTGACCTGCACTTTCAGTAATCGTTAAGGTCTCCAGAGTCAAGGTTTGCTGAGCGCTGGCATTGGCTTGCAGGAAAAGACCTTGACCGCCATCCCCATTTTCATCCAGGACGGTGTTACTAATACTTGTATTTAAAATGTCAAATACTTGACGACTATTATTATTCCCAGCCAGATAAAATCCTTGACCGACACTATTAGTAATTTGATTATTGGTTGCGGTTAATTGCTGTTGCACCTCACCAGAGGCTTGAATAAAAACACCTTGACCACCACTGTCACTGATTTGATTACTATCTAGGGTGAGTTCTTGTTGAGTGGTTCCCGATGCTTGAATAAAAATGCCTTGCTGACCGCTATTTGTGATAACATTACGAGCGATCGCACTGGTTCCAGTTACATCGATGAGACTAATCCCTTGTCCTGTGGCGTTGGTGATGCGGTTATCTTGAATCGTCACATTCTCAATAGCCGCGCCTTGGATACCATTCCCCATGACATTCGCGATCGCAAACCCAGACAGGGTGGTATTATTTCCTAGCGTCACCGTTCCCGTAATTGTGGGAAACTTACCGCTTCCCGATAAGGGTAACTGCACCCTACCCAGTTGCTGCGTATCAATGCGTTGAACTGCACCTGCGGAGAGTACCGTTACTCCATCAGCAAACTGAAAGCCTTCTGTCTCAGACGTCGTACCCACTTGCACATAAACAATCTCATCAGCTTGTGCCACACTCAATGCATCCTGCACTGTACCAAACGGCGTTTCAAACGTACCCTCTCCTGTACTCATCCCCAACGTGACATGCTGAAACTGCCAAGGTTGACCCGTTTTCGGGTTTATCGCCGCGACTTGTTCATTTTCCGTTTGTTCATCGACAATAATTGTAGCGATACGTCCTACCGATTCACCCATCCGTGTCAAGGCGCTGGCTGATTCAACCCCACGGGGACGGGTTCCAGGAAAGGTTGCGCCTAAACTGAGGACAATCCGAGTGTCAAAGATTTGGTCAGTTTGCACCGATAAACCCAGATTCAGATAATCCGTGGGATGTGCTTCCAATCGCCCTCGAATGCCAATCGCATTATCTGTTCCCTCCCCACCATAGTAATAAAACCCTGCATATCCCCGTAAATCTCCCGCCCCTAATCGCAATAACCGTCCCCCCGCTTCAATATCAAATCCCGCCATTGCAGCTTCAAAGCGCTGGCGATGATTGAGAAGTAAATTATTCTCCTGAAATCCGCGCAAGGAGAACGACTCATCCACTTCTGGGCGGCGTTCACCCACTGGCAAATACGCATTCACCCGCAAATCCCAATCGTCTCCTAGTCGTTCAAACCCTGCACCAATTTGGTGAAACACGCTGTTTCCGGTATCACGGGTATCGTAGGAAAGATAGCCTCCCAGAATCCGGTTTTGAGTGGAATTGTAAAACCGTTGTCCCAGAAGAATCGTTCCGCCCATTGTGGAGTCAGTTAACAGGCGCAACTGTCCTTCCAGAAATGTCAGAGTACTTCCGGGAATCTGAGTAATTGGAACAAAGCCTTCCAGACTAAAAAATGGGTCTTGATAGCCTGCTCCTTCGGTGGTAAACTGACCGCCTATACGGGGTAAGACTGTCAAGTCTGTGGCAGTTCCCGGAGTTGGTAAACGTGGCGTATCGGTTTCCGACGCAGGGGTTTGGGCAATGACAGGCGAAGTTAACCCTCCAGAAACAAGTAATCCAACACAGAGGGCTTGAGCTGAGATTTTCATTAATCAGAGGGTGAGTACAATCGTCACCCCCTCTTACAGGTATCGCTTTTGGGAATCCGGCAAAGGGGATTCTGGGTTGAAGTTTTGTTAAGTTATGTAGCCAAAAAAAAATCCCCTTTCGGGGACTCGTCCAAGGGTGGGAAAAAGATTTCATCTATATTTTTATTATCTACCCAAGTTGCAGAAGTTGTGTGTAGCTACGATGAAGTTTAGATGAAAAATCGATGAAGTTTCTGTAAAGTTGGGTCTGGTCGTGGGTCATGGCTTCTTTGTCTGTTGTTGTTGATCCCGATACTCTATCCCTTTTTCTTTATCAAAATGGTACCACCCAATAATGGAAAATCCCGTTCTCGACCCACTGAGAACGGGATAAGGAGTGAGATACACTAATTGCAACTTGGGAGTAAGCGATGTATATCGTCTTACCTAGTAGCTTAACCGTTCTACAGAGGCTTTTGGGATAAGCGTTGATGAAGAATGGCTCAATTTATGTGAAAATTCCGTGAATATGACCAGTATCACAATTCGCATCCCTGAAGATGTGGTCGAGGATCTCATACCGAGTTGCGCTCAAACATAGTAGATAGGAAAAGCAGGGGGAGCAGGGGGAGCAGGGGAAGCAGGGGGAGGGAAAGTTATATCTTTCTTTAACCTGCGGTTGATGAGACTGAAAGGCTATCCTGTGGCAAAAGGGGATGTTTTCTACATCCGTTCAAGTACCGAAATACCGAGTAACGATAATCCCAGTTTCAACGTTTGAGCTGTTAGGTCACACAACATTAATCGTGATAACCGCACGGATTCCTCCGTTTTAAGTACAGGACATTGGTCATAAAATTGACTGAATTTCTCGCTCAGTTCATACAAATACTGACAAAGACGATTAGGCAATAACTCTTGCTCAACTTCTTTAATTACCTCGGTGACTTGTAGTAGATGTTTAGCTAGTGTTGCTTCTTGGTCTTCTTTCAATGAGACTTGAGTAGAGGTTCTTAACTGCTCAAAATCAATGCCACCTTTGCGACCAATACTTTGAATCCGGGCATAAGCATACAGCAAATACGGTGCAGTATTTCCTTTGAGAGATAGCATCTTATCGAAGCTAAACACATAGTTGCTGGTGCGATTTTGACTGAGGTCAGCATATTTGACCGCCGCCATACCTACGACTTGAGCCACATGATTAATGAACTCCTCGGTTTCCTGGCGATCTTCTGCTTGGATGCGAGTTTCCAGATCAGCACGCGCCCGCGCGATCGCTTCATCTAATAAATCCCGCAATCGTACTGTCTCTCCAGACCGAGTTTTTAGCTTTTTCCCGTCTTCCCCTAGTACCAATCCAAAGGGAACATGCACAATTTCAACAGTCTCCGGTAACCAACCTGCTCGTTGTGCAACCTGAAATACTTGGGCAAAATGATTTGCTTGTCCAGCATCAGTAACATAAATAATCCGATTTGCCCCATCTTGCTCAATCCGGTAGCGTAGTGCCGCTAAGTCAGTTGTGGCATAGTTATACCCCCCATCCGACTTTTGCACAATTAAGGGTAAAGGTTCACCTTTTTTATTGGTAAATCCGGCTAAAAAAACACATTTAGCGCCTTGGTCTTCCACTAATAAGCCTGATTGTTCTAAATCTTTGACGATATCGGGAAGTAAGGGGTTATAGAATGATTCACCCCGTTCGGTGATCTGCACATCCAGTAAATCATAAATGACCTGAAATTCTTGCCGGGATTGCTCACACAGCAACTGCCAAGCTCGTTTGGTATCTTCAGCTCCAGCTTGCAGTTTCACGACTTCCTGTCGTGCGGCTTCTTGGAAGGCTTCATCGCTATCAAACCGTTTTTTAGCTTGTCGATAAAAGCTGACTAAATCTCCTAAATCAACTGCCTCAGCCGTGGTTAATGCCTCGGGGCAAACTTCCCGAAGATAGGTAATTAACATGCCAAATTGAGTTCCCCAATCTCCGACATGATTGAGGCGCAGGACATGATGATCTCGAAATTCCAAAATACGGGCAATGCAGTCCCCAATAATAGTGGAGCGCAGATGACCAACATGCATTTCTTTGGCAATGTTTGGACTGGAAAAATCCACAACAACTCGCTGGGGCTGTTTGGCGGGTTCTACACCTAAGTGAGGGTGGGTGAGATTCCTATTCAGCTTGGCTTCTAAATAGGCGGATTTGAGGGTGAAATTAATAAAACCGGGTCCTGCGACTGTGGGGGTGTAGCAGATATCAGCAACATCTAGATGGTTGATCAGCATCTGTGCGATCGCTCGTGGGGGTTGACCTAGCGGTTTTGCCAGAGAGAGTGCCGCATTCGATTGATAATCACCAAATTTGGGGTTACTGGCAGGAACTAACATTGGATCTGTACCCGCCATCGTTTCACCAAAGGCAGCAATTAATGCTTGCTCACATTTGGCTTTTAGTTGTTCCAAGGTTGAAGTCATTGCGCTAGGTAAAGAGTTGAAACGATAAGAGGTTGCCAAGAATTAGGGAGAAATGGCTTAATCAAAATATTAGGGAATGAACTTTAAATGCGATTCTCGTCCAGTAAGTTCATACTTAAATCCAGCCAAGTGGAACGAGTTATGGGGGCACTCGTGGAAATATAGTCTACACCGGTTTGGGCTACAGCACGAATGGTGTCCAGGGTGATATTCCCAGAGGCTTCAATTTTGAGTCGGTCATTTTTGCCGCGAATTTTATGTACCGCCTGTCGCATCCTCTCCAAGGGCATATTGTCCAGCATGATAATGTCAGCCCCCTGCTCTAAGGCTTCTGTCACTTGCTCTAGGGTTTCGGTTTCGACTTCAATCCTTAGGGGGTAGGGAATTTGTTCCCGGATACGAGCGATCGCGTCTTTGATGCTACCTGCTGCCACTATATGATTGTCTTTAATCATCACGGCATCATCTAAGCCAAAACGATGATTAATGGCACCACCAACTTGAGTGGCATATTTTTCCAGCAATCTTAGCCCAGGGGTGGTTTTACGAGTATCGACGAGTTGAGTCGGAAGATCAGCAAGTTGATCGGCATATTTGCGGGTAAGGGTAGAAATGCCGCTTAAGTGCATCGCTAGGTTGAGAGCCACTCGTTCTCCCATTAAGAGGGTATCCAGAGAGCCATGTAAACGAGCAATGACCTGTCCAGGATGACAGTCTTCCCCTTCAGCTACAACGGCAACAAAACTGGTTTGATCACTTAAAAGTTGGAAGATCCGTTTCGCGATCGGCAATCCAGCAATCACTCCCCTTGCTTTAGCCGTCCATTCGGCTTGGACAATTTTGTCCGGGGCTTCCCACAAGCCTTGAGTAGTGCGATCGCCTCGACCGATATCTTCTAACAACCAGTTCTGGAGGATCGGATCTAGCAGGATCAATGGCGGTAAAGCTCTCATCTGACAAACGGGGGTAATTTTCTTAAGCTGATTGGGTTAGCTCTAAATTTAACCATAGCTCAGATCGCCCTCTGGGAGAGGGTTTATGACTTCTCCAAAAAAAAAATCCCTCAAAAGGTTGACAACTCCAGAAATAGCCACTACATTGGTAAAT
>NZ_JBKHHI010000359.1:0-6876 GCF_046539235.1 Coleofasciculus sp. | reverse complement strand
AATTAAGCGGCTAAACCCGCCCCTACAAATACCTGGACTCCCACGCGATCGCACCTCCCCCCTTTCCCCAGATACACCATCTCACCAGGAATAGAAGCGATTCTCCACCAAAATGCGATGGAAGCCTATCCAGGAACGCATATAACCGCTCAAAAAACACCGTTTGACACCGCCAATTGAATAAAGGGCGACCCAATCAAATTAAGCGGATACCGTTGTTAATTAATGCAAGCGGGTCGCCCCTACAGCAGCATCAAAGGTTACAGTCTCCCAGGTGCGATCGCCCAACTCCCCCGATTAACGTCCAACATCACAACAAATTTTACAAAGGACTTACCCCAATCCCCTACTATTTCAACCCGAAGTATTGCGACAGGAAACCATTAAACGATTTGAATTCGCTCAGTTTAGCCAAACCCTAACAACCTTAACCTAAACGCTTTGGCGTCGTCAATTTCAATCTCCTGCTGTCCCGATTAAAAGTGTGGTCACAGAAAACCATTAAACCCTGGCAAATTGAGTGAACATAGTTATTGATTTGTGCCAACCTTGCGCCCCTAGGCGAGAATCAAAGCTGACAGACTCCCAAAGAATGCTTCGCACATAAAAAAATCCCGCCAACAATCGTAACGTTTATCCGGAACCAACAAACTATGGATAACAACTGGATTTGTCCCGATATAACAACCTACTGGAAACTCAGCCAACAACGAGACTCCAGCCAATTCATCCTCCACACCCCAGACAACCACCATCACCATCAATTCTCTCCCACTGAAGCCCAAGCCCTGCGCTATTTCACCGGACACTATACCGTCAACCAAATCCAACAGAAACTCAGCGAAACCCTCCCCCCCAATTTCGTCACACAACTCCTGCAAAAATTAATCACCCTCAACATTCTCGCCCTCGAACCCTCCCACCTAAATCAGCCCAATCCTACCCCATCCTCACACCAAAATCCCAATCTCCCCCATCTAAAACCCAGCCTGCAATGGATTCAACACACCGACAACTATTGGATACTTCGTAACCCCGAAGATAGAACCTTTCTCCAACTCAACAATCAAACAAAAACCGTCATTAATGAACTCGAATACCTCCCCCCCAATGCTATTTGCCAAACCTATAATATTCCCCATAATCAACTGCGAATACTCCTCCAACAACTCGCCGCCACCGCCATGCTAGAAGGAACCAAACCCCCGAAACCCCGCCGAGGTAAATTCACACCCCTACAACTCTTATATTTCCGCATTCCCCTGTTTAATCCTGATCCTTGGTTAAGCCGTCATGTTGAGAACCTGTCCTGGATTTGGACAAAACATTTTGCTCTCACATTAGGTCTATTTTTAACGGTTTCCCTAATTATTGGACTGCACCAACGCCAGGAAATTTTAGCCATTGGACAAAAACTAATCACCACACAAGGTAGCAACTTATTTCTCCCTTTTATCCTCCTCGCCTTACTGGTTGTTTCCCTCCATGAACTCGGTCATGCGTTCACCCTAAAACATTATGCCAATCAAGTTCCTCACCTAAATCTGCAAGTCTCAGAAATGGGAGTATTTTTCATGTTTCTAATGCCTGCGGCGTATACAAATACCAGTGATGCCTATTGTCTGGTGAAACAATATCAACGAGTTCTGGTTGTCGCCGCTGGGGTTCTCTGTCAACTGATTATTGCCGCGATCGCGCTTTGGTTATGGAAGGGTTCTGTATCCGGAAGTTGGCTATTTACCACCAGTTATCTATTAATGGGGGCGGCATTATTCACCGTAGCCCTGAATCTCAATCCTTTGGCTAAATTTGATGGCTATTATCTCGCCGTTGCCTTAACTGGGATTAATAATTTACGCAGTCGTTCATTTAAATTTTACGGCAATCTACTGCGACAAAAACCGATTCAAGAACGTCCCCGCGACGCCTGGATTCTGGCAGCTTATGCCCCATTTAGTTTTCTCTATCTGCAATTCGTTTTCGGATTTATTCTCTATCGAATAGTAGGCTGGAGTTTTGCCAATATTCCAACTCTGGCGATGAGTTTGTTAGTTCTCTGGGCGATTTATTTCTATTTTCCCCGCGATCAATGATTGGTATTTATGCGGCGTTGATTCGGGGCGGGTTTAGTTACATCGGGGTGAGAGAAGAAACGATAATCGTGAAACCCGCCCCTACAGACAATCTAAATTATTTCACTCGGTTGGGGCGGGTTTAGTTACATCGGGGTGAGAGAAGAAACGATAATCGTGAAACCCGCCCCTACAGGAAAACCAAATTATTGTTACCTCTGGGTGATGTAAGACAGGACAATAATGAAACCCACCCGGACAGAAAAATTAAAATGAGGATTATTTCATTATGAACCCTTCTATGAATTCCCACCAAAATCAACTCAAAGTTGTACCGCCACAACCTAAACCCCCGGTACAACCAGCCTCAGATTCACCCGCTTTGCCTAAACCGGAAAAGCGAGCATCTGTTAACCTGAAAAAATGGCTCCTAATTACCGCAATTATGGCAGGTGTAGGATATGTTACCTTTATCCCCGAATTCCCCCACTCAGTACGCGGAGAAGCCGATATCACCTCTACCTCCAACGCCCGCCAAGATGTTACCTTAAAAGTAGCTGGTGTGATTAAAAAAATCTATGTCAAACCCAATCAACCTGTCCGCAAAGGTGATAAACTCGTACAACTAGAAAGCCAGGAAATCGAAAGCGCGATCGCAAATGCCCAAACTGAACTGGGAAAAGCCCAATCCGCCCTACAAGATGCCTTACGATTAGTCGAAGATTTACGGGCAAACCATACTCAAATGCTAGTCTTAGAAGACAATACCCGTCAAGCGGCAAATAGAATCCAACAAGAACTTACTAGCATCCGCCAAAGCAATTCTCCCCCCCAAATTCAAGCATTAGAACGGGATATTGAAGGACTTTACCAGAAAAAAGACCAACTTTCTGCCAGTCTCAAAATTCGCCAGCAGCGTCTGAAAACCATCAAAGCCGTGAACCAAGAAGCGGGAAGTTCTGTAATTCCAGCGATTCGGGTTGATGAACTTCTAGATGATACCTATAGCCGCCAAGGGGAACTCGCTGAACTCACCAGTTTAATTAGCAGAAAACAAGCCCAAATTCAAGCCATTGTCAAGGAAATTAACGATGAATTTACCCGCGTCCAAGCGGAATTAAACGCCGCCACCGCCGCCAGAGTTTCGGTTGAAGAAAATCTTAACGCCGCCCAACTTGTGGTTAAGGATCGTCAGCGTCAAGTGCAGGAACTAACCGCAGAAGTTCAGCGCCAACTCTCCCGACGAGATCAGCTAATTTTAGTCGCCGATACAACCGGAACTGTCACCACCGAAGACTTAGACTTGCTGGAAAATACATGGCATTCTGCGGGTCAGAAAATCATGGAAATTGTTGATTTATCTGACTTAACCGTCATTGCCAAGATTCGCCAAGAAGATGAAAAGTTTATCCTCCAAGGCGATCAAGTTAAGTTCTATAAACAAGGAGAACTGCAACCTTATACTACAGCAGTGGAAAATATTTCCTCAGCCCTGAAATCCGATGAAAACCAAATCAAACCCATCTGGACAGTACGACTTTCGATTACTAATGACGATACAAATCCGATGAAACCGGGAATGACAGGCTATGTCGCCATCGAAACGCGATCGATGACCCTATTTGCTAAACTCAAACATGAAGTTCTCAAAGTTGTGCGTCCAATTTTTATCTAAAATTGTTTGATCAAGGGTTGACTGAATACGACAGATTTTCTCCAGGGAGTTGGGTTTCCTGCGTCAACCCAACCGATAAACATGACAACTAAATAAACTGCCCGAACTATCTCATTAACCATCTCTGGGTTTTGAGCCGTCTCCTGGACATTCAATCAATTGATCAGTTAGCTTGGATATACAACTTTTTTCCATCTGCAGGCAGGAATAGCCTATGAATCCGCAGCAATTCGTTAAAGGTATTTGTCTCGGCTTGGCAACAATAATACCCTTGGGAATAATCGGCACTCACCCCGTTATCGGGCAAACAGGGATAAACCTAAGTACATTTCGTAACACAGCTTTGTCTCAGCACAATACCTATCGGGATACCCATAATAGTCCAGATATGACCCTGAGTAATTCCCTGAACAACAGCGCTCAAAACTGGGCGAATTATCTGGCAAGCAATGGCGTTTTAAAGCACAGTGACTCGGATGCAGGAGAAAACCTCTATGTCTCGTACACGACAGCATCCTCGACGCCGCTACCCTGGCAAACCAAACGGTTACAAATTGGTACAACGAGGTTTCAGACTATGACTATAGCAATCCTGGATTTTCTCCGGAGACAGGGCATTTTACTCAGGTGGTGTGGAAAAATAGCACCCAATTAGGATGTGGTGCGGCACGGGGCGTCAAAACCATCCAAGGGACTCAGTATAATGCCTTTTATGTGGTTTGCCAATATGCGCCTGCGGGTAATGTAATTGGACAGTTTCCAGAGAACGTTATGGCACCGTAGCATTAAACCGCCTTGGGTTTAAACCCAAGGCTAAAAGCGAAAGTCAGCTAAAGCTGACTGGATAAGAGTTTTAGTCTACAAAGCTTGGATTATCGGGTGTTGGGGCTTACTGGCAAAGATGCAAGATATTAGTCGGAACAGGAGTTGCAGTTGCGATCGCGCGTTTTCAACCTTTTTTGTACACCTTGGGTTTTGAGAATCAGTTCAACGCCCTGAGTGATCATCCCTGGGATAACATCTAGTACAGGTTGACCTGAGAGTACATCAAGATTGCCATTCACACCGATAAGTGCAGCTTGCGCGACGAGTGCGCTAGTTATGACTCGCCGCACAAACTTTTGTTGTTCTTGTTGACTTTTGGCACTTTTTGTGATTTCAGGTTGTAGGGTTGATGGGGTTTGTGCAGAAATAGCGGTTTGGGAATTCTCGATTTTGTGGTTCATAAGCCCTCCAAAAATGGCTGTGTCGTTGATGAGACAAGCCTCTCGTTGGGCTTTTGCCCCTGCAAATTGCCCAAGCAACTCTTGAAGTGCTTATACAATCAGGATTAGATGCTTGGGCAACTTTCCCCAAGCGGATAAGGCAAAATTTTTAAGGTTTTCTTTATATTTGGCTCATGGGCAAGTTTGGCAAGAGCGAACTTCATCAAAACAATGTGCTGCGGTTGGTCAAAGCCTTGCTGTTGCTGGCTCAAGAAAATTCAAAGTTAGAAGACTCTCAGCTAAGTACAGCAGTTCAGGCGAAATGGGTTCAAGATGCAAAAAATAGGCTGGAAGTCACTGGGGAAGATAAGAGAAAAACCCGAACAGGAAAAGAGAAACTTGAGAAAGGTACAACTAAACAAGCTTTATGGCAGTTAGTTGAAAAAACTGTCACTCCGTTAGAACTTCCGCCGCGTCAGGGTGATAAATCATCTCGTACAAAGCAAGAACGACAAGACTACGTGCTGAAAAGTGTGTTCGAGTATTTGGAAGAGTTGGGAGTGTTTAAAGATGAACGCCCTGAGAATAAGCGAAATACGCGGTATTGGATATTTACCCTCACACTGAAAGATAAAGATGCGTCACTAGAAGACAATCTGGAGATAGTTAAACAGAAGTTAGGGCTGGAAACATCATCTTCAACCGATATAAGCATCGACTGGCGGACTATCTGCCGCACCAAGTTGGAAAAGCAGAAGCAACTAACGACTAATCGATTGATGCGTGCGGATGAGATGTTATTTGATATCAATCAGATTTGCGTGGATTTGGCATTAGTAGAACGCAAGAAACCCGACAAGCGGAGTGGAGATGATAATCCTGAACAATCGCAATCGTACAAGCCAGACTATGAGGAAACTGAAAAACTTGAGTACAACGATTTTATTACCCAAGTCCTGAAATCAGAGCCAAGCAAGAATGTTGCAATAATTGGTGAACCGGGCGCGGGAAAAACCACGCTTTTACAGAGGATTGCGTTCTGGATATTGGAGAACACGAATGGTTTGCCGATTTGGATACCACTGGGAACTTTACCGACGGCTACGCCAACATTAAAAGACTATCTGCTGCATCATTGGCTAGAAGATGCCATTGTGAGTGTCACGCCGAAAATTAAGACTGAGTTTGAAGAACTTTTGACGGCTGGTAGGGTGTGGCTGTTGCTGGATGGGGTGGATGAAATGGTTGCCAATTTTGGCAATCCTTTGTCATTTATTAACAATTGGATACCCGGTTGGTGTCACCACTTGTCGGTGGTGCTGACGTGTCGGTTAAATGTTTGGGAAGCCAATCCTCATGCTCTAAACAACTTTAAAACCTATCGCACGTTGGAGTTTAGCCAAGAGAAAGTAGAGGAGTTTATCCAGGCTTGTTTCCAAAACCGTAGGGGCGCACCGACGTGCGCCCATGAATTGGGTATTCAGTTGCAGCAGGCGTTAAACCAACCGGGAAAAGAGCGAATTAAGGATTTAGTAAAAAATCCCCTGCGGTTAACACTGTTGTGTTCAACTTGGCATTTGCAAGAGGGAAAGTTACCGGATACAAAGGCTGAACTCTACCAGCAGTTTGTCGAAGAAGTGTACAGGTGGAAAAAAGATGAGTTTCCCACAACACCTGAAGAGAGAGAGCAACTCAACGCCAAGCTAAAAGAGTTGGCGCTAGAAGCAATTGACAAGGAAGAAAACCGATTTTGTTTGCGCCACAAGTTTGTCGAGGGTATATTGGGCGATCGCGAAGCGCTGCTGCGTTCGCCCTTGGCGTCTCCCAAGGGGAGAAGCGCAGATCGCGAGGGTTCTATGTTTCAATTGGCGCTCAATATCGGCTGGCTGAATCAAGTAGGTGTAGATGCCAAAAATCCAAATCC
>NZ_JBKHHI010000358.1:0-6911 GCF_046539235.1 Coleofasciculus sp. | reverse complement strand
TCAGGAAGAAATGACAAGAGGTGGCTAGATATTTAATTACAGTTGTTTGCCCTTGAATGTGCGATCGGGTCCCGGTTTAGGCTATCGGGTTGTGGATACTGTAACCGATGGTGCTGCGATCGCAACCACGGATCAGACGGCGGGGAACTGGATACGGCTGGCTAATGGTGGCTGGGTGTTTTCGGGATGGGTGGCGACGTAAGTGTCATTTGTCATTCGTCATTTGTCATTCGTCATTGTTAAAATCCAATCAATTAGTTGCTGGGTTGGATGGCTATGATGAATCCTGTTTCTCTATTGCTTAAGTTGTGCCGATCGCGTTTGATATTCGTTCTTTTCGCCTTGCTTGTCTGTAGTGGTGTCCCTTCGCCAGCGCAATCTGAACCGGATAATCCATCTCCTGCATCTGAGATGCGATCGCCAACTGATCCGATTACCCAGCAATTAATCGGGGAATGGCAAGCCACTGATCCGGCATCTGGGGAATCAATCCAGTTAATTTTTGCCCCCGATAACCAATTATTTTTTATATTACCCGCTCAAGATGGGTCGGCTGTGGCAATCCAGGTAGACTACCAAATTCAGACGGCGACTCAACCGATGCACCTGGATATGGCACTCACACCGGATCAAATCGCCTTAACTATTTTTGAGTTAACTCCAGAAGGGAAGCTGCGCTTAGAATTTAAAGATGTTACGCCGGGACAACCTCGACCCACGGCGTTTAGTGATACGGCGTTACTTTTGGCAAAGACATCGGATGACACCACAGTACCCGAAGATATTTCCGTAATTGAGTTGGAAACCAGCGCCAACCGTTCCAGCCAAGGGATTCCGATGCAGTACATCAACCTCTTAAATCGCGCCCAGCAGGTGTATTATCTAGAAAATCGTCAATTTGCCAATACCCTCGAACAGCTAGAAATTGCCACAAACCTAGAAACGTCCTTATATACATACGAAATTGTACCATCAGGCGATCGCGCCCAGAGTGTCGCGATTACGGCACATCCCAAAGATGAGGGACTTCCCAGCTATATTGGTGCGGTATTTGTCACTACCGTTGATGGGTTTGAGACAACCGTCTCTGGAATTTGTCAGAGTGAACAACCTGCAACCTCACCGCCGCCAATGCCAATTCCACCTTCAGCCGATTCTACAGAGATTCAATGTCCTGCTGGATCTCGTCTTTTACAGTAAGTAGGGGCTGCTGTAGGGAGTCTTGCGGTGGGGAGAGGCAATAGGCAATAGGCAATAGGTAATATAATGCGAGCATCTTGCTCGCTACCCATTCCCAATTTAAATGTGTGACAAGCTTATCGCTCACTCCTGCGTGTGATAGGCTATCACCTTTAAGCAATCCTCTCAGTGTTTCCCCATCTACCCTATGGTTACCGTTGCTGGCTGTCGGATTCTGGATCAAATCTATGAAAGTCGTAACTCTCTAGTCTATCGGGGTATCCGAGAATCGGATCAGCAGTCGGTGATCCTCAAAGTTCTCAAACAAGATTATCCTACGCCCGCAGAAATTAACCGCTATCAACAAGAATATCAAATTACGCGCTCTCTCAATTTTGGTGGTGTGGTTCAAGCCTATAGCTTAGAACCCTATCAAACCACCTTGGTAATTATCTTTGAAGATTTTGGTGGTTCCTCGTTAAAACTCTTACTCCAGGAACGGGGATTTACGCTCAAAGAATTCTTGAGTATCGCCATTCGCAACACCGAAAGCTTAGGTAGAATTCATGCTGCTCATATTATTCATAAAGATATCAATCCTGCCAATATTGTTTTCAATCCTGAAACCGGACAACTGAAAATCATTGATTTTGGCATTGCCACGGTTTTATCCCAAGAAAACCCAATTCTGAGAAATCCCTCCGTCTTAGAAGGCACATTAGCCTATATGTCACCGGAACAAACGGGGAGAATGAACCGGGCGCTGGATTATCGGACTGATTTTTATTCGTTAGGAATGACGTTCTATGAATTACTCACCCATCGCCTTCCCTTTGAAACCGATGATCCCCTAGAATTAGTTCATGCTCATCTGGCAAAAGAACCCATTCCGCCTCACCAGATTAATCCAGAGATTTCGCCCCCCCTCTCTGCTATTGTCATGAAATTATTGGCAAAAAATGCTGAAGATCGGTATCAAAGTGCCTGGGGACTGAAATCCGATTTAACGGTTTGCCTGATGCAATTACAGATGAAGGGAAGAATCGAACTATTTCCCCTAGGTTGCCAGGATATTTCTGAGCAGTTTCAAATCCCCCAAAAACTGTATGGTCGAGAACGGGAAATTGAAAGTCTACTGGACACCTTTATTCGGGTTACTGGACGTAGTTTATTAGGAGAAACAACGCCAAACTCAATAAGGGCGAGTTTTGAACAAAAGTTATCGTCAACGGCAACACAAAACTCCCTAAACCCGCCCCTACACACTCGAAAATACGCCAAGGAGATGATGGTTGTATCTGGATATTCCGGTATAGGGAAGTCAGCGCTAGTCCAGGAATTATATAAACCCATTACTCAACGGCGGGGCTATTTTATTCGCGGCAAATTTGATCAATATCAACGGGATATTCCCTACTCAGCCGTGATTCAGGCGTTTCGAGAATTAATCAAACAGTTGTTAACAGAAACCACCCTCCAACTAACCCAGTGGCGCAACCACCTCTTAGCGGCATTGGGGGGGAATGCTCAAATTATTATTGATGTCATTCCTGAAGTTGAACTGATTGTCGGCAAACCGGTTCCAGTTCCCAAGTTACCTCCCACAGAATCACGAAATCGTTTTAAGTTCGTTCTGCACAACTTTATCCAAGTTTTTACCAAACCTGAACATCCATTAGTAATTTTTCTGGATGATTTGCAGTGGGTGGATAGTGCTTCGTTGAAACTGATCGAATGGTTGATGAACTCCTCAGATCAGAGTGAGGCTGAGTCTCATATCGGCGGGATGTTTCTGATTGGTGCTTATCGGGATAATGAAGTGACAGTTTCCCATCCCTTACAATTCACATTCGAGACAATTCGCGCCAGCGGAACCATTGTTCATGAGATGGTTTTAGCGCCCTTGGAATTAATCAGCATTATCCAATTAGTTGCAGAAACGCTCAAATGTTCCCCTGATCATGCCCACGCTTTGGCGGAATTAATTCAGATCAAAACTGGAGGTAATCCGTTTTTTATTAATGAGTTTATCAAATATTTGTATCAAGAAAAGCTACTCACGTTTAATTCTCAACAGGGAGTGTGGAATTGGAATTTAGCCCAGATTCAATCCCAAAAGTTTACCGATAATGTTGTTGCAATTTTGGCAGATAAGATTAAAATATTACCGCCCCAAGTGCAACAGGTTTTACAGTTTGCCGCTTGTTTAGGAAATTCCTTTGAACTGAAACCATTAGCCCTAGTTTTAGGCAAATCAATATCCGAAATAGCGGTGCAATTATGGCAGGCGATCGTGGCAGGGTTAATTGTTCCTTTGGGGGAAGACTATAAGTTAATCAGTCAGGCGGATATGACTCAAGCTTTATTGGATAAACATCAAATAAGCGCATTGAATTCCCTCTTCTCTAAAACACACAGAGACATTCAAACCTTAACCATTCAATACCAATTTGTCCACGACCGAATTCAACAATCCGCTTATTCTCTGATTCCTGAGGAACAATGCCAAGCGGTGCATCGGACTGTCGGTCAATTATTACTGAAAAATACGCCAGCCGACCAGATATCAGACTCTCTTTTTGATATTGTTAACCATCTGAATATCAGTATTGAGTTAATCGAATCCCCTGAAGAACGGCATGAATTAGCTCAATTGAATCTTTGGGCAGGTCAGAAAGCGAAAGCCACAACTGCTTATGAACCTGCGAGAAAATACTTAACCATCGGTCGCGAACTGCTGCCGTCAGAGAGTTGGCAGGTGCAGTATGACTTGACCCTCAACTTATTTCTGGAAGCCATCGAAGTTGCCTATTTATTGACCGATTTTGAAGCCGCCAAAACTTTAACCGATGATGTGCTAAATCGGGCGCAAACTCTGATGGATAAAGTCAAGGTTTATGAACTTCAAATTTTATTTGATAGTTCTCAAAATAAAATGCTGTCCGCCATCCAAACCGCACAGCAGGTGTTAAACCTATTAGACATCCCGCTAACTGAAACACCTCCACTTTATCAAACGGTTGAGGCGTTAGTGGATTTGCCGGAAATGACTGAACCCACTCAATTAGCGGCGTTGCGAATTTTAATGTCTGTGATGGCACCCGCTTATATTGCCAAACCCTCCCTCTTACCGTCGCTGATTTTAACCATGGTCAATCTCTGTATTCGCCATGGAAATTCCTCCCTCGCCGCTTACGCCTATAGCGTTTATAGTTTGCTGTTATGTGGTCAACAAGAAACAATTGAGCAAGGCTATCGCTTTGGTCAGTTAGCGTTGAAATTATTAGACTGTTTTCCTGCCAAAGACGTACAAGCCAAAGTCTATCAGCAATTTAATGCTTTTGTCCGACCTTGGAAAGAGCCAGCTATAACCACATTAAATCCATTACTCGATACGATACAAACAGCAATTGAAAATGGTGATATTGAATATGCTTGTCACTGTACGGTAAACTACTGTACTTATTCATTTTTCGTCGGACTGCCCTTAACTGAGGTTGAATCTAAACAAGCTCAACATCTGGAACTGAATCGGCAGTTTAAACAAGATTATCAGATTGGGTATATCACAATTTGGCGGAATTTATCTTTATGCTTAATCGAGGCTGACCATTATCCGACGTTAGACTGGACGGTTTTTGATCGCCTCCTTCCTGATTTATTAGCAGCCAATAATCAGATTTCCATTTTATCTGTTTATTGGGCGAAGTTATTTCTGGCTTACTTATTTGGTGATGAACAAGAAGCGGAAAGGCTGGTTGGGTTGGCTGATGAGTATAAGGGAAGCGTGAATGGCTTATTAAATAATGTTTTAAGCAACTTCTATTCCTCGTTAGTCCTTTTATCTCTGTGCCATTCAGCCAGTCCCCGTAAACGCAAACGCTATCTCAACAAAATAGCCAAACAACAAAAAATAATGCAAACCTGGGCAGACTATGCCCCTTGTAACTTTCAGCATAAATATGACTTAGTGGAGGCGGAACGGGCGGGATTACGGGGCAAAATCCTGCAAGCAATGGAGTATTATGATCGTGCCATTCAAGGTGCTAAAAAACAGGGTTATCTTCAAGACGAAGCCCTAGCTTATGAACGAGCCAGCAATTTCTATCAACGATTAGGTCGGGAAGAAATTGCCCAAACCTATTTACAAAAAGCTCATTACGTTTATACCCGATGGGGGGCAATGGCGAAGGTTAAACAGTTAGAAGCTACCTATTCCCAATGGCTTTTTACTCGGGTGAATAACCATGAGTCTGGGGGGCTATTACAAAAAACTTCAACCCTGACCACAACCACCCAAAATGGCAAAAATTCGTCAGAGTATCTTGACTTAAACAGCGTTATGAAAGCGGCGCAAGCGATTTCCGGTGAGATTGTATTGGATAAATTACTGGCGGCGTTGATGAAGATTTTGATTGAAAATGCGGGCGCACAAAAAGGATTTCTGATTTTAGAAACGAAAGGAAAACTACGAATTGAAGCCGAGGGACAGGTGAATACTCTGACCCAATCCTGTACAGAGTGCAATCAAATTCAGGTCTTTCAATCGACTGACCTAGAAGAGACGCAAGTGGTATCCGTCGCCATCATTAACTATGTGGCACGAACTCAGGAGATTGTGGTGTTAAATGATGCCCTAAATGAGGGACAATTTAGGCAAGATTCCTATATTCAAACCTATCAGCCGAAGTCAATTCTCTGTGCGCCGTTGATTAATCAAGGAAAACTCAGCGGAATTGTCTATTTAGAAAATAATTTGACGACAGGAGCATTTACAGCTAGCCGATTGGAACTGTTGCGTCTCCTATCCGCGCAAGCTGCTACCTCGATTGAAAATGCCCGTTTCTATAGCAGTTTGGCTGAATTGAATCAGGCGTATGAACGGTTTGTGCCGCGCCAATTTCTCCATTTTTTGAATAAGGACAGTATTGTTGATGTCCAGTTTGGAGATAATGTTCAAAAAGAAATGTCAATCCTATTTTCGGATATTCGCTCCTTCACGACATTATCGGAAATGCTGACGCCGGAGGACAATTTTAAGTTTATTAATGCTTATTTGTCGCGCATGGAGCCAGCGATTACTGACCATAATGGCTTTATTGATAAATATATCGGGGATGCGATTATGGCATTGTTTAGTGGTCAGGCTGATGATGCAGTTAAGGCGGGAATTGCTATGCTACACCAACTGAGGCTCTATAATCAACATCGACAGAATTCCGGCTATCCTCCTATCCGGATTGGGATTGGGATTAATACGGGAGGGTTAATGCTGGGAACCATTGGTGGAGTCTCGCGCATGGATAGCACGGTGATTAGTGATGCGGTGAATTTAGCCTCTCGCATTGAAGGGTTAACCAAATATTATCAAGTCCCCTTATTAATCTCTCATCATACGTTTTCCCGTTTATCTGATCCGACTAATTATGCGATTCGCCTAATTGATAAAGTGAAGGTGAAGGGGAAATCGGAATTGGTAACCGTTTATGAAGTGTTTGATGCAGATTTATCTCAGATTAAAGCCGCTAAATTAGCCACGTTACAAACCTTTACCGAAGCCTGGTATTTTTATAACCTGAAGGCGTTTGCTGAGGCGAAAATACGCTTTGCTGAGGTGCTGCGGGTCAATCCTCAAGATCAAGTGGCGAACATCTATCTCAACCGTTGTCAACAGCAATAATTTGTCATTTGTCATTTGTCATTTGTCATTTGTCATTTGTCATTTGTCATTT
>NZ_JBKHHI010000357.1:0-6930 GCF_046539235.1 Coleofasciculus sp. | reverse complement strand
TGAAGAGGGCTGAAGCCCTGACTACGAAGCCAATCTATTCCACCATTTTAGTTGGATCATGCCACTACATTCTGGACAAAAGGTGACATGCTCTCCAAAGCAAGTCCGTCTACGGGAACTCTAGTATATTAAACTATACAGACAATCTCTCTGAGGCAATTGGTGTTTTGAGAACCCTTTACTTTTTAGTCCCTGGAACTTATGGCAAGTTGGCTTGCGGCGGTCTTTGGGCGGAGTTGAAAACCCTGAGTCTGGCAAAGCAGGTTTGTCCTGCGGAGGTGGTCACCTATCGTCAACGGGAAAAGAATACGCTGTTCCTGGATGATTTGCTCAAAAAACAGGATTTAAATAATGTTATTTTTGTGGTCAGTTGGGGATTTGATAGTCCTAAACTTGTAGCAAAGTTAAAGTTATATCCGGTTATTTACCATGCCCATAGTGCTGGGTATCGATTTCAACTTCCGGCGCGTATCCCGATTATTACCGTTAGTCGCAATACTATGGGATATTGGGGACAGCGATCGCCTAATTCTTTAATTTACTATTTACCTAATCATATTTCGGAAGAATTCCAGAACTTCAATCGAGAACGGGATATTGATGTGTTAGTTCAGGCGCGGAAATCGTCTGAGTATTTACTTCAGGACTTGATACCAGAGTTACAGCAGCATTGTCGCGTTAAAGTCATTGATTCCTACGTCGAGGATTTAGTGGGACTCTTCAATCGGGCTAAAGTTTATTTGTATGATTCGGCTGAGTATTGGGCGCAACAGGGGGTAAGTGAAGGTTTTGGGCTGCAACCAATGGAAGCCCTTGCTTGTGGCTGTCAGGTTTTTTCGAGTGTAAACGGGGGATTATCGGATTATTTAGATCCGGGGTTTAATTGCTATAAAATTGCGGTATATTCTCAAGAGTATGATAGTAAACGTATTCTCAAAGTTATAGAAAATCCGTCACTCAAGCCTTTAGATGAACATTTTTTGGCGGAATATCGGTATAAAAATATTATCTATCGCTTGAAAATAATTTTAGCGGATGTCAACGATTTTTTTGATTTAAGTCAAAATAAACCGGGTAGTATTCCCCATTTAACAAAGATACGGTTAGCTAAATTAAGGCTCCAGAGTTTTTTTGATAAGCTGCGACAAAAATATAGCGCTACGCGCTAGGCTTTCTTGCAATAAGCAACACCTCGACTTCGCTCGGTGTGGAATAGGCAATAGTGAAGAAAATATTGCCTCTCCCCACCACAAGACTTATTCAGCAGACCCTAAGTAGGTTGGTGAAAATAAACCAAACGATGTTAGGTTCTGTAAATGTTCCTCAAACCTTGACAAATGACAAATGACAAATGACAAATGACTAATAATCATCCTCCTCATCCAACATAATCGTATCTTCATGAAACACGCCAGTCTCTTGTTCCGCGCCCGCTTCTAACTGTTCCTCTTCAGTTTCCGACTCGGAGAATTCCCACTCATTCACTTGGGCTGTCTCCCCAGCATACTGCTCTGTATCCGACACAGACGGGTGTTGTCCCATCTCGTCCAATTGCTGCGTATCGCCACTATACTGCTCTGTATCCGACACCGGGGCTTCAGTTACCCACTCATCCAGTTGGGCTGTCTCCCCAGCATACTGCTCCGTTTCCGACACTGTAGCTTGGGCATTTAACCGGTCACGGTCAAACTGTTCAGTTTCCCCATCATAGCGATCGCTCCCTTGGGAGTAAATTGTTGGTAA
This sequence comes from Coleofasciculus sp., assembly GCF_046539235.1. Lineage (GTDB taxonomy): Bacteria > Cyanobacteriota > Cyanobacteriia > Cyanobacteriales > Coleofasciculaceae > Coleofasciculus. Next base: position 5,187 of record NZ_JBKHHI010000357.1, on the reverse strand, counting down.
CATGAGTTCCCCTTCGGCACTCTCAATGAAAATCATCGGATCATCTTCAAACAAATGCTCCTCTTCGATGGTTTTCACGAAGGGAGAGACAACCAAGGATTGGTAATAAGACTGAAACTCGTCCCAGGAAAAGAACGCTCCACTTTTAACCGCAAACTCTTTATTCGGTTCATCTAACTGGGCATCTACTAAACAAGCATTGGTTAAATTCGCTGACGTTAAATTAGCACCCCGCAGATCCGCCCCCAATAAATTTGCCCCTTCTAACTGCGCCCCTTTGAGATCCGCATCCGCTAAATTTGCCCCAACTAAACTTGCCCAGGCTAAATTTGCCTGTTGTAAATTAGCCGCCGCTAAGTTAATCCCACTTAACTCAGCCGTGGATAAATCGGCATGGACAAGATTCGCCTCTGCCAGCATTACCCGATTTAAACAGGCTTGGGGTAAATGAATCTGAGCCAAACTTCGTCTCGCCCGTTGCCAAAATGTGGTAGGAGATAGGGCAACGGTACGACCCATAAAACTTAACAATTGATCGGCATCAAATTCCTGGGAAATCTCTGGATTGCCACAGGGCCAGAAGGGGAGATTGGCTTCTCTGGCGGCTGAACAGAGGACTAAAAAGACATTTAATCCCACCGTGGCATCAATTTGCAACGTATTCAAGGGATTGTTCAAATCTCGCAACTGTTCGTGAACCCGATGAGCCACCCCTTCATCAAACCACCGTCCGCGACAGTAGGCGCGATAAAAGCGATAGAGTCGTTGAAATAATACCGGGAAGGAAAAGGCATCCGCATTGCGCTGTTGCTCCCGTCGTAGTCTCTCAATTACCAATTCTTCTATTTGAGGAGACAATAAACCATACCCCAACAACTGATAAAGATGTTCAGCCAGATGGAGGGACGAATCAATCACAAACGAGACTTCCCCATACTGGTTGGGCAGCTTTTGCGTTAATGCCTTCAGTTGCAGGGCAATTTCTTCGGCAGCTAAATAGTCGCCTAAACTGGGGTGAGAAAACTCAATGGAGAAGGGTGCTGATGCCGCTTTCTGAGACGCAGAAGCTTGGCGCGGTGACGACTTCACCCAGTCTCCGGCTTTGTCTCTGGGCTGAGTGCGGAAAAAGAACGTGGGTAGGGGTTGGGTAAAAGACTCAGGCGTCGTTTCTTGATTCTGGAACCGATTCTGGATTACCGTTTGTGTCACTTGATTCTGACCCGTCTGCAAAATCGTCAGGGCTGTCCCCTGCATTTGACGGCGTAACTGTTGCGGGGAACGTCCTTCCAAGAGATTGGCGATCGCTTCTAGGGAACGCCCTGCATGGGAAAAGCCTTCGCGAATTAACTCCAAGGGCGGTCCACTCCCACTCGTCGGTTCCCCCAGCAACCAGCGACGTATCCGGTCATAGATTTCAAACTTAACCTCAGCCGGACTCATTTTAAAGATGCGATCGTCAATTAAGGCATCTCGATGTAGAATTCCCACTAAATACAGCATTAATGGACGAGTCAGCAGCGCCACTAAATCGGGATTCGGAGATTGGGGCTGAAACACGCCGCCATGTTTTAAGAAGTTAAAATACGACTGAGCAATGGATTTAGATTGCAGTTTCGCCCACTGGAGAAACCACTTGCGGAATTCCTCCTTCGCCATCGGTTCAATAGCAATCCGTTGGAGTCGGCTTTGCAGTGGCGGTAGACTACTATGGCGATACTTACGCGCCAACACGCCATCCAAGGTAACCGGGCGACTGGTAAGGATAATCTTGTGGCGAGGCGAATTTGACCCGCTCTTGTGAGTATGAAATCGCATCACCTGATCCATAAATGTCCACAAGTGACGCTCCGTCTGGGGAGAACGGGGCAATTCATTCAAACCATCTAAAATCAGCAAACAAGGTGGGGAACTGCGAGAGAACCAGCCGTCTGTATCCGTGAATCGTCCCACTGGGAAGGCTGTCTCCAAGGTTTGCTCCAAGCTTTGACCTAACGTAACATCCCGCAGGCGAATAATCACAGGCATCCACTGAGGATACAGCTCTTGCGCTACCCGTGCCGCTAACATCTGACAAAAACTGGTCTTACCACAGCCACCATCGGCTTCAATCACGGCAATACTGTTTTTATCATTCAATTGAGCCATCACCCATGCCATTAAATCCGTCGGTGGCGAGGATGCAGCGGCGAGATAGGCAGCATCTAGATCCTGTTTGCGGCGTCGTTCTCGGTTTTCTTGTCCCAGGGTGGTAGGGAGGCGTCTGCCGTTCAGGGATACGTAGATTTCCTTGAGGGAAAAGGGTTCGGCAAATAAGGGTTCGCTTAAGGACAGGGAAAGTTCTGCCCGATAATATTCCCGATCCAAATCCAGGGTCAATTGGGGCGTGGAAAACTCTTCTTCCTCCTCATCCTCGTCTACAGGGGTGTTGAGGGTGTTACTTAAATGACCCAACCGGACAAACTTTTGCAGTTGCGCTAAGGGTAGGGCATTTTCGGCAATCACCTTGAGTAAATGACCCGCCAATCCATTACTCAACCGTTGGGTTAATAACTTCGCTTCCGTTTCCTCCGCCCCATTCGCCACAAACCAGGCGATCGCTAAATTATTCATCTGCTGCACCAGAAAGGAATTTGCCACAGATGACAGGGCTTGTTCAGCTTGGGAATCACTGAGACGTCCTGGGCGCAGGGTTTTCAGCAGAGCAATTAATTGGGGATCAACCAAAGGTTCATCAATATTCGGTGACGCTGGGACTTGAGCGCGGTTCACCCAGGGTCTTCGCAGTTGAGCTTCTTGCTCTAAAATTCCTTGTAATGCGTTCAGATACGCCACCTGAAAACTCAGCCAGGTTCCTTCACTCCGGCGTAAGGGCTTCTTGCGACTCAAAATCCGCAGCAACCCCACCGTTAACTGAGACAAAATCGGCGCGACTTGCCAAGCGACAGTTAACGGTAACTCCAACACTTCGGTCAAGACACTAATCGCAAAGGGATTCAGACTCTTAACTTCCATGTCTTGGGCAATGCGAAACGCAATGCCCGCCAACTGGGCGTTATCCTGTCCCAGTTGGGCAAGTTCAATGTGGCGTTCTGCTAGCCAATGGCGAATGCTCAGCCTCATGCCACCCTAACTACTCCAAAACGATTCCTCATCTTAATTGTGGACTCTATTCAACGGATTGCGAATCACCCAAATTTACGGTTGATTGGGAATACAATGATGGACAATAAACGGTGAACAATGAATTATCAGTTGTTTTCTATCTGTGTCCAAACGAGACTTGCCCCGATTTCATCTCCGTACTTCCCTGCCTACTCGCCCACCTCGGGGACATAAGTTAGTCATCCGACTGGCAAGAGGCTCTAAGGCATCGAGTTTAGCAGAAACGGGACACTTAAACGCTAAAGTTGTCCGAAACAGGCGCTCAAACCCAGACCGCCAACGCCGCCAACGGGAGTTGTGGCGATGGTCATTGCTGTGGTTGATCATCGTGTCTGTTGTCGGCAGTATGGTCATTGGTGGTACATTATTACTCACCAAGCTGCCACCTCCGGCAAATTGCCAACGCATTTCTCCTTTATCCCCGGATAGCGAACGATTATACTGCGCTCAACTGGCTGCCCAGTCCGGAGAATTTGAGCAACTTTTAGAGGCGATCGCGATCGTTCAATATTGGTCGCCCAACCATTCCCTATATCCCCAGGCGCAGCAACTGCTGCGGGAATGGTCTCAAATGATACTGCAATTTGCCCGGGAAACCCTGAATCAGGGAAACTATACCGATGCCCTGAAAATGGCGATGCAAATCCCTGTAAGTAGTCCCCTGTATCCCGAAGCTCAAGCCCAAATCGCCACCTGGAAACAGGAACGAATCCAGGCTCAGGCAATTATCAGTCAGGTTCAAGATGCCCTGAAAGTACAAAACTGGCAGCAGGCGGCTAAACTAATCAGCCAACTGTCACGCCTGAATGACCAATACTGGAGTGTATCCCGCTATGATACCCTGACCCAACAGTTGTCGGCAGAAAAACAGGCGTGGACACAACTGCAAGAGGCGCGGGATTTAGCCAAATCGAATCAACTGACCAAGATCGAACAAGCGATCGCGTTAGCAGCCAAGGTCGATCCTAATAGCTATATTAAAGCTCAAGCCCAGAGTGATCTGTCGAATTGGAGTCGCACGTTACTCCAAATTGCTGCCGCTCGCTTCCAAAATCAAGAGTATCAGGGGGTGATTCAGGTTGCCCAAGGGATTCCGATTAATACCTCCCTGTATCAAGAAGCTCAAGATTGGTTACGCTTAGGGCAAGCTGGGAAACTGGTGCAACAAAACACGATCCTCGCCTTCATTGACGCCTTAACCGCTGTTCGCCAACTGGATGGCAAAAGTCCGGTGCAAACGTCAGCCGCCGCCCAAGCGGTTCAGTGGGAGGCTCAACTCCAAGATCGCCTCCAGTTACGTTTTGCCCAAATTACTGCCAGCTTTGAGCAACGCCCCCTGCTACAGATGGCGATTGAACAAGCTACGCTGATCACACCCGATCGCCCCCAGCGCATCGAAGCACAGACACAGATTGCCCAGTGGCGCAAACAGATTCAACAGATCGACGATCGCAATACCCTCAGAACTGCCCAACAGTTAGCCGCAGGTGGCACCATTGATCAATTAAACGCCGCCGTCACCCAAGCCCGTAAAATTGAGCCAGGTCAACCTTTACGCCCCGAAGCCCAAACTGCGATCGCCAAATGGAATCGCCAAATCCAAACCCTAGAAGACCAACCCATCCTCGATTTAGCCCGCGCCTTCGCCCAACGTCGAGATTTAATCGCCGCCATTTCCACCGCCAATCAGATTCGTCCCGGCCGAATGCTGTATGCTGAAGCTCAAAGTGCGATCGCCCAATGGGTTGCCCAAATCCAAACCGCCCAAGATCGTCCCATCCTCGAAGCCGCCGCCGCCCTAGCCGCCCAAGGACGATTTGACGCCGCCATCGCCACCGCCGCCCAGATTCCCCCAGAACGAGCGCTTTACCAACAAGCCCAAGCCGCGATCGCTCTTTGGAAATCCCAACAGAATGGAGGGTAGGAGGTTGGGGAAGCAGGGGAAGCAGGGGAAGCTGGGGAAGAGGATTACCAATGAACAATGAACCATCAACAATGAACCATCAACAATGAACCATCAACAAT
>NZ_JBKHHI010000356.1:0-6938 GCF_046539235.1 Coleofasciculus sp. | reverse complement strand
AAAGACATCGGCTTATTGATGGTTAATGGGCAAACATGTCGAGGTGTGATTAGTTGTCGTTTTGGCACAAAAACATGGGGAATGTACACCGTTAGATCGAGGCGATGTAGCGATTGGTTCGTAGTCTAAACAACCAATTGCTTCTTCCGATAAAGCCTTGCTAGGATGCACGGTACATTTGAGGCGATAATCTCCGGTAAAAAAGGCACATTGGCTACAAGGAACTTGATGCAATCGTTTGAGTCGAGTTATCCCATCTCGAACAGCGGCGCAGATGGATAAGCACAAGATGACGAGTAGGCTACAGATCAGAATTGGACAGAGAATCATGGGCAAATTAGTGATCAGTACAGAAACTTGACTAAGCATCATTACCTCGCGGAAACGGTTTAATTCCAATAGATTTATACTGTTCAGCTGGATGAATTTCTAATTGATAAGGAGTTGAAGAGGATAAACCCAGAGATGTCCAGAAATTTACTATTTGCTCACTCACTTGTTGCGGATGAAAGTAATGAAAAAAGTATTGTCCATTAGCACATTGCCAGAGGCGATCATTCTGTTTTAACCAGGGATACCATCCCAGGAGTAAATCCGAGTCAATGACGACATCATCACGGCTACCACAAACTAACAAGGGAACCGGGGATTCCGCCGCTGGAATACTCAGGCGCTGATATAACGAATGAGGGGATAATGAACTGATTAAATCCTGCTTGAGAACAGGTATGAGTCTTCGTACCATCAGGGGACAGTGACAGCCAAACAGGTTGTAAACCATCTGCGTTAACACAACGTCGCGGGGTAGGAGCAGCATTTGGCGTTGAATATAGTAGTGTGCTTGCCAATCCACCGCCGGATAAACGCCGACTGATAGAAGCGTTAGCGATCGCACAAGTTCAGGATAGCGATGGGCATATAGTAGTCCTAACAATCCGCCTGTGCCATGTCCGAGAAGATGCCGGGGGCGATCGCCCTGCTTGAGATAGTCATGGAGTAATACCAAGGCGGCGTCTAGAGACGTCGGTTCGTCCAGTGTTTGGTGATAGTGCCACCGAGCGATCGCGCCATATTCAGACAGATGACTCAGTAAGGGACGATCAAATCGTGCTAAAGCTGGACTGACATTGAGCCAAAGTGCATCGGGAAATTTAGACATTTCAACAACCCAAGAAAAACGCTATGTTTGAACCTTGATCCCTCAAGCTGTTTTCTGACAAGACTGTTTGGGCTTGGCTGGGATCGCTAATCGAGATTTACAACTGAATTTAGAGGAATAATGTTCTGGCAAGAATGAGCGGCACGGATCGGACAAAATTGGCATGGATTGACGACAATCTAAGCAGTACCAATACAGTCCAGTTCGACCGATGTGTTGTAGTAATCTTCCCGAACAACAAGGACAATTCATAATCTTATTGGTGTATTTGTTTTAAAGAAAGAGGGGCTTCAAGCATCCCTAGAAACCCCTCATGGTGTGAGGAACACTTAAACTTCAACAGAATTTAATGCCCGCTCCACGCGGCGGAAATCAAAGCCAATAGCTCGCAGGGCGTGCCACAAATGCCCTTGCAGGAAAAAGAATGCCAGGAAAAAGTGAGCATTGGCGAGCCAGCAACGCGATGTATGTTCGCCTAGGGGCAATTTAACTGTATCGGCAAAATAAGGCACAATCCCCAGTTTCACCTCTAAGGGAGCGCCGTAAAACTCAACCGGATAGGCTAGGGTATTGACAGCACAGAAATAGGCAGCGACAAACCCCGCTAATGCAATGCCACCCAGGGAATAGGACAAAATTGCCTCGCCGGAAAAAATCAACACTTTCTTAGTCCAATCGAAAGGTGGAACTAAAATGTGCCAGATACCCCCCGCAATAAGCATCACGCCGACATAAATATGCCCTCCGACCAAGTCTTCTAAACTACTGATACTGGCAAAGTGGGTTTGGTAGCCGTAGATAACCAGAGGATCAAGCGTCGGTTGGGTAATTAGGCGCACGGTTTGAGTCGTTGCATCATAAAGTCCCCCCCAGTACATCGCTTTGACAACGAGTAATAATGCCCCTGCTCCTAAAAAAAGCAGATGATGTCCCAGAATTAGCCCTAACTGTTTCGGGTTGTCCCACTCAAAATGAAACCTCTTTGCCCAACCCTTGGCGTCTTTTAAGTTTTCCGGCGCTTTAAACGTGTGAAATAGCGCCCCGGCTGCCAAAACCCCTGATGAAATCAAATGAACTGCACCCACGACAAAGTAGGGATAGGTATTGACAATTTGACCGCCATCGCCAACGCCTAATCCCAGGGTTGCCAGATGGGGGAGCAGAATTAGCCCTTGTTCGCCCATCGCCAGGGTGGGGTCAAACCAGGATATCTCAAACAGGGTGAATGCTCCTGCCCAGAAGGTGATTAGGGCAGCTTGAGCAACGTGGGCGGCAATAAATAAGCCAGAGAGATCGGCAAATCGGGCATTGCCTGCCCACCAATCGTACTTTACGTCTGGATTGTCGTAGGTTTGCATAAGTCTGTTCGTTGATTGAGGTGTGCAAGTTGTTGCGAAAGATATTCAACAACATAGCGCTAATTTATAGAAATTATCAATAAGCTAGTATTAAGTTTTATGACAAAACTGACCCGCTCAGGTTTTGGCAACCCGTTCAATCAACGTGATTGTCAGGGTTTTCTGACTTAGGCTGAGTTCACACCAGCCCAACTCTCTGATTGGAGCTGTAATGAGACAACAATAAACTAACAATTTTTCTCAACTGATTGTCGGATTAACAGAAGTGGTTTTCCGAGCTAATCACGCACTCTAAAAATACCTACACTATTGAATCTGCGGGAGCCAGCTAAGAGACCTAGCATGCTAGGTCTCTTAGCTGGGGGAGATAAAAATAGGTAATCTTCTACCGGGAAGGGAGTAATGCGATCGCGCCACGATCAGGTTCACTTGACAATCAGGTAAAATTGAGGTTAAGTAATCTGTAATTAGAAATTAATTGCAATAATCGGGGAGCGGTAGCCATGCAGCAATCCAAACACAACTTTCTGTTTCCCCATGCCCGTTATCGCGGAGCCGTCAAGCCGGAGCATCTGGTGCTGAATGCCAATCTGCAAGAGTTTGCCCAGCGAGTCAGCTATATTTGCAACTTGCAAACGGCGGGTAAATTGTCTCCCGATCAGGCGTTTGAGCAGATCGAGTCCCTTTGGCATCAGTTGCAACAATGTCAATCCCAGTTGAGTATAAACGAGCTGGAGAATATTCAAGGGTATGGTTTGTAGGGGCGGGTTTGACAACTATCCTTTCCTTTGACCCCAGATATAACTCAATCCGCCCAGACGGTTCAAAAGCACGTCTCTACATGCACCCCCGTCCAGTCTATTGCGATCGCGTATCATTTACTTTATTATCTAGAAGACAATTATTTGAATCTAATGCCCTCAACTTGGACGGGAATGGAGCCAAGGCGTCCGGCACAGGAAAAAACCTCCAAGCCTCAGTCTCGTAGGTATACTACCTGCCTCGGCTCTTCCCCATCCCGCCAGCCCAAACCCGAATTAATTATTAAAAAAGTTTACTAATAAACTTAAATCGTTATAGAACAATACTCTTGATCAGGAGCATGCAATGGCAGCCAACAAAGACTCAAATCACCGACGCCAACGCAACCGACAGCGTAAGGGGTGGGGGTTTTCTTTTTTTGGACAAACATCCGAAGCCTCTAGGGACGAAGACAACATGGTTGAGTTCTATGAGGACTTAGCCCATAAGCGGTTCGATGCCGAGACTAATTTCCCCTTAGCGATGACCAGTGCTGGCGATCGCGTGTCGATTATCGGGTTCAAAGGCAAAGGAGGTATCAGTCACCTTCTGAGTCTAGGGTTAACACCAGGTATCCAAGTTCAAGTGGTGAGCTGCGTTCCCAGTGGCTCGGTGATAGTCGCCTTCGGGGATAACCGCATTGGTTTGGGGGCGGGTATGGCGAACAAAATTCTGGTGACTCAACCCGATCAAGTTAACTCTTGGAAACAGGGAAAAGCAATGAATACAGACACATATCTCCGCAATTTAACCGTAGGTAGCAAAGGGCGTATTGTTGGCTACGAGAAAACGACTGGAGGTTATAAGGGCAGATTGCTAGCCATGGGATTGACACCCGGAACCGAGTTCACTGTGATCCGCCATGCGCCCCTAGGGGACCCGATTGAGATTGAAGTAAGGGGATTTAACTTGAGCTTACGCCGACACGAAGCCGATGTCCTTTGTATTGAAGAGGTGAATGAGAATGAATAAGTGGACAATTGCTCTAGTTGGCAATCCCAACTGCGGCAAAACTACCCTGTTTAATGCGTTGACTGGTGCCTCCCAGCGCGTCGGGAATTGGCCCGGAGTTACCGTTGAGCGCAAGGAAGGGAACTATCGCGATCGCGACGACGAGAGTATTACCGTTGTTGATTTACCGGGCGTCTATTCCTTGGATGCTGAAGACCAAGACAGTGGACTCGATGAAATCATCGCCAGAGATTACCTGCTCACTGGCGCAGCCGACTTAGTTGTGAATATCGTTGACGCTTCTAACTTGGAGCGGAACCTGTATCTGACGACCCAAATTATGGAAATGCGCCTACCCTTGGTGGTGGCGCTGAACATGACCGATGTGGCGCAGGATCGGGGTATCCGCATCGATACCGTTCTCCTATCAGAACGCCTGGGTTGTCCGGTAACACCATTAGTCGCATCGCGTAATGAAGGTGTGGCGATTCTGCGGGATACGATCCATCAGAACCTGCACAACCCAGTCAAACCCCACGGCTATGTGGCATATCCCCCCGTACTCGAAGACGCGATCGCTCAGGTGATGCCCATTGTCATCGAACAAAGTCCTGACCGAGCCGTTGAACCTCGCTGGACAGCGCTGAAACTGCTAGAGTACGAAGACCGGATTGCGCCTGAGTTGAGAGGACAGGAGTTAGAAAAACAGGTGGTAGAGCAGCGCCGCAAGATTCATCAGGTGCTGGGCGAAGATATCGATATTATCGTTGCCGATAGTCGCTACGGCTTTGTGCGTCAGCTGGTTAATGGGGCGATGGAACGCACCCGGGAAGTCAGCAATAATTTGTCTGACCGAATCGATAGTGTGGTGCTCAACCGCGGGTTCGGTCTACCGATCTTTCTGGTGGTGCTGTACCTGATGTTTGTGCTGACGATTAATGTTGGCGGTGCTTTTATTGATTTTTTCGATATCTTGACGCTGACGATTTTTGTCGAGGGTTTCGGCGAGTTACTCAGCACGATTGGTACACCTGAATGGTTAAAAGTTCTGCTGGCTGAGGGGCTCGGTGGCGGGATCGAGACAGTGGCGACGTTTATCCCGATTATTGGTATCTTGTTTTTGTGCCTTTCTGTCTTGGAAGACTCCGGGTATATGGCGCGAGCCGCGTTTGTCATGGATCGCTTCATGCGCTTTGTTGGTCTGCCCGGGAAATCCTTTGTGCCGATGTTAGTGGGTTTCGGCTGCAATGTGCCAGCGATTATGGCAACCCGCACCCTAGAAAATCAACGCGATCGCTTGATGACTATTGTCATGAATCCGTTTATGTCCTGTGGCGCACGACTACCGGTTTACGCTTTGTTTGCGGCGGCGTTTTTCCCGGTAGCGGGTCAGAATATTGTCTTTGGACTTTACTTGATTGGCATTGCTATGGCGGTGTTCACGGGGTTGGTCTTGAAAAATACGCTGTTACAAGGTGAAGCCTCGCCCTTTGTCATGGAACTCCCACCCTACCATCTACCGAATCTTAAAGGGGTGTTATTGCGTACCTGGGATCGGCTCAAAGGGTTTATGCTGCGGGCAGGGAAAGTTATCGTGATTATGGTGATGGTGTTGAGCCTATTGAACTCAATTGGGACTGATGGCTCCTTTGGTCAGGAGAACACGGATAAGTCGGTTCTCAGTTCCATCAGCCGCTCAATCACTCCTGTCTTTGCACCGATGGGGTTACGGCGAGACAATTGGCCCGCGACGGTGGGGATTTTTACCGGGGTTTTTGCTAAGGAAGCGATGGTGGGTACACTTGATTCCCTTTATGGTCAACTGGGAGCAGAGGTAGAGCCAGAAACACCAGAAACTTTTGACTTTTGGGGAGGAATTGGTGAAGCGTTTGCCACGATCCCAGCCAATTTAGCCGAGGTTCCTGGCAATCTGCTTGACCCCCTGGGTATATCTGTGGGTGATGTGAGTAATATTGAAGCGGCGGCTGAGGAGCAAGACGTCGCCACGGGTACGTTTGGCGCTATGGTTCAACGCTTTGATGGTCGAGCGGCGGCGTTTGCGTATTTGCTGTTTGTGCTGATGTACTTCCCCTGTGTCGCCGCTACTGCAGCTATCTACCGGGAAACTAACGTAGGATGGACTGTGTTTGTGGCGGCTTGGACGACGGGACTTGCCTACTGGAGTGCTACGTTATTTTACCAAGGGGCAATATTCCCTCAGCAACCGGGTACTTCCCTGGCGTGGATTGCGGGATTAGTGCTGGTCATGGCGACCACTATTGGGGGTTTTAAGATAGCACAACCCGTTCGCCGGAACAGGCGTCAGATGATCAGCAATTAGATCGGGTTTGCTGAATAACTGGACTTTGGACAAACAAAGTGCGATCGCGGTTGGGAATCTGGTGTTTTTTGATCGGGTTTCAGGTTAATATTAAGATATGATGTTGGGACATAAAACCCAATGTAGGGGCGGGTTTAGGGACAAAATTAATGGAGTCACCAATCACCTTTCTACAAAACCCGCCCTGACCCAATCTTTCACATTTTTTTGGTGCGATCGCGGTTGAGAATAAGGTGGGTTTGGTTGTCCAGTTTGGGGTTAATCGATTGCCGTTCGGTGGGGAGGGCGGGTTTTGTTGTTCCGTTATCGGTGGGGAGGGCGGGTTTTG
>NZ_JBKHHI010000355.1:0-6943 GCF_046539235.1 Coleofasciculus sp. | reverse complement strand
CAACAGGCAACAGGCAACAGGGGAATGTCCTAACGTATCCCGGTAGTGCTATATCTAACCATTCAGCAAATCGGTGATCGACAAGGCGAAGCTAGTTATCTTATAAATCTGGGTTGTGTTTACCATTCTTTCAATTGGAAATGGAGGGAACGGCTGATATTATTTCTCGGCAAGAAACGGTTATTCAATTCTTGATCAGAAAAGCAAGATTGATGACAGATTTATAAGTCGGATGTTGATATTTAAAGAAAACATAGTCAAAAATTTCAGCTCAATCACCCTTCGACGGACGTGCCATGACACTATGGCAAGCTGGGGAAGCAAATGAATGACCAATGACGAGATTCATGAACGCAACTGTTCCAAAAAACAATTCAACTCTTGCACCAGCCACTCCTTCTCGCTTAACTTAAGATATTTACCGAAACGATGAGTGCGAACCCCTTCGACAATAGCACAAGACCGAATGGGTTGACCGTTTGAATTGTAGCGAATGTCTATCTCCAGTCTGTCAATATCTGCCGTTCGTCCCTTGCGCCAATAACTTAATCCCAGTAATTGCCACTGCAACTGGAACGTTTTTTTGTCAATTTTCAAGTAGATGTGACTGAGAAACTTGTCCCGAATGACTATTAATAATGGTAGGATGGCGATCATAAAAGGCAAAACACAAATTAGTCCAATAAATACTATTAGGGAACCCACCATCACATACCATGATAAGAATGGAATATCTACAAGGATATAGTCACGGTGTTTTTCCAAAAAGATACGATTACTTATTGATACAGGCGGCTCAATGAATGAATTTTGATCAGCGAGTTCACCCTGTAAGGCAATTAAAGCGTCCTGAGCCGAAGCAAATCGGTCTTCAGCAACGGGTTCGAGCATTTTCTCTAACCAGTTCGCTAATTCTGCGGATTGTACCTGAGCGCGAAAATCAATCTTTAGGCGGCGTTGAGGTAAATCGCCTGGAGAACGATGAGTCACTAAAAATAATAATGTTGCTCCTAAACCGTATAAGTCAGACGTAATATACCCTTGTCCTCGAAACTGTTCGGGTGCCATGTATCCATAAGTTCCCACGACTGTACTTCCTTGAGTCAGAGTGTTCCGATAAACATTTTGTACTGCCCCAAAATCAACTAAAAATACATTTCCTTTTTGATCCAGAATAATATTTTGGGGGTTAATATCTCGGTGAATAATGGGAGGAGTCAAATTATGGAGATAGTCGAGAATTTCCAAGATTTGTCTGGCAATTTTCCGAAGTTTGACCTCATCCGGTTGCCATCCTTGCTTGACTAATAGGGATAGAGATGTTCCAGGCGCTAATTCTTGGACAAGATAGAACCAGTTATTCTGGGGCGTTTCGACCTGAAAATAATCCAAATACTTGGGAATTGCCGGATGATTTAAACGGGAGAGAACTTTGGCTTCACGTTCAAAGAGTTCCAAGACTTTCCAGTCTGTCATACCTACTAAAGACAACGCTTTGAGTGCCACCTTTTGACCCGTTTTTTGGTCTTGCGCGGCATGGGTTGTACCCGTTCCCCCACTACCCAGAATCTGAATAATCTGATAGCGTTGAGCGATACAATCTCCTGGATTATGTCTGTTCATAATCATCCTCCGGTTTCAGGTGAGGATAACGCTGATGCAGGTGTTTCAGAAAGGCGGTTACTTCCTCAACCACCCACTCCCGTTCCCGTTGGGAGATGAACTGGGCAAATTCAATCTGTTGATGGGACATTTGGGTGAAAAGTCGGCATTTTCGTACAGGTATTTTATACCGTTCGGATGTTTTGGTTAACTTCCTTTTTTCGGTATACTGGGTAATAATTTCGATCCAGTTAATATCTGCGGTTCGTCCCTGAATCGTTTTTTTGAACCCCAGTAGCCTCCACTGTAACTGAAAGTTTTTTGGGTTAATCTTGAGTTGAATATGGCTAGCTGCACGCAACAGAATATTTAACACCGATAGTTCATGTAGTATAAAGATAAGACTGATGTATGCCCCAATAAAGAGCCAAGGACTGAGGACAAGGAGCAGCCCTTCAATGCTATTTGGGATAGCAATTGCCAAAAAGGCTAGTAATGTGGTTGGAATTAAGAGCAAACTCCATGCCACAGGATTCAAATACCCACCCGTTCCCCTAAACCCAGCCGGCGGAATGGTGATCTCTAACTGTTCGTTTGTGGCGGTCAATGTAATCTGACTTCCTGCTGGACGACGGCGATGTTCTACTATAGGCTGGATCAGGGTTTTGGGATTTTGCAAAGCATTTAATGCTGCCCGAGCGGAGAGGAATCGATCCTCCACCACGGGTTCTAACATTTTGTCCAGCCAGTCGGCAAATTCTGGCGACACATTCACACGAGAACGAAAGTTAAGTTTTAACCGTTTCTGGGGTAAATCGGCGGGGGAACGGTGAGTGAGTAGAAATAGTAAGGTAGCAGCTAAACCATATAAATCAGAGGCGGGATAGGCTTGTCCTCGATCTTGTTCCGGTGCCATGTAACCAAAGGTTCCAACCACAGTCATCCCCTGGTTACGGCGATTCCAATAGGCATGGCGTACTGAGCCAAAATCGACAAGAAACACCTGTCCATCCTCTCGGCGGATAATATTTTGGGGTTTGATATCGCGATGAATGATTGGAGGCGAAATGTGGTGAAGATAAATGAGGGTTTCTAGGATTTGGATGGCAATATCTTTGATTTCATCTTCTTGGGTATGCCCACCGCTTTGAACCCAATCAAACAGCGATCGCCCTGGGGCTAATTCCTGCACAATATAGAATAAACGGGTTTGGGGGGTATCCACCTCAAAGTAGTCCAGGTAATTGGGGATAGCTGGATGATCGAGGTAAGATAGCACTTGGGCTTCCCGTTCAAACAGATCCAAATCTTTCCAGTCCTTAATCCGGCGCAAGGACATTTCCTTGATCGCCACCCGTTGATTGTTTTTTTGATCTTGCGCCTCGTAGGTTGTCCCCGTTCCTCCCTGCCCCAGGATAGCTAGGATACGATACCGTTGGGCAATGATATCCCCAGGCTGATGCGATCGCTCCATACAAAAACTGCCCGAATTTATATCTTTATCATAAAGTCGTCATTGGTTATTCGTCATTAGTTATTGGTTATTCGTCTCAAATCTAAACGACAAGAGGGCGGGTTTTGTTGATAAGTTATCGGTATACCCATCAATTAAACGGCTAAACCCGCCCCTACAATAGGATATAACTTTTGCCTCATTCTACCCTTCTACCTGTCATTGGTTATTTGTCATGTGTTGAGTTTTCCGAAGCTATCGCTGAAGCTAAACGCTTGGCGAGGTCAAAAATATCGTCTTTCCGGGCAATTTTCTCACGCCATTCTTGGGGAATTTGTTCGATACCGTAATACAGTCCGGCTAATCCGCCTGTAATTGCCGCTGTGGTATCTGTATCGCCACCTAAATTAACCGCTTTTAACACAGATTGGGGATATGATGTACTGGTTAAAAAACACCACAATGCGGCTTCTAGGGTATGAATGACATAGCTTCCCGATTGAATCGCCTCCATGGGAAACTGGGCGATTTCTCCTTCTAATACTCTGGCAAATTTATCGAGTTCTGAGGTATAGGGGGGTTGATTGTAGCTCTGGTGAATCCTTTTAATTCCTTTAAAATAAGCGGTAGCTGGATCATCACCTTCTAGTAATCGAATCGCTATACTGATATAAATACCACATGACATCTGAGAACGAAGATGGGCATGAGTAATGCTAGAAACCTGATGGACTCTTTTAATCAATTCCGGAAATTCGAGGGCTTTATAGTAGAAAGCCATGGGCAAAATTCGCATCAGTGACCCATTGCCATTACTCATTTCATCCCTACCGCCCGATTCCAAAGGGGAAACCTGATCCCAACGCAGGCGACGAATGGCTGTAGCTGTCGTCATCCCAATATCAAAAACCGTTCCATGAGGCGTCCAATAGGCTTGATCATGCCAAAGACAAAAAGATTGTGCGATCGCGTCGAGGGAAAATCCCTGACAGAGGCTTTCGGCTAAACAGAAGGTAAGAGAACTGTCATCTGACCAAGTTCCTGGGGGCTGATTATAGGTACCATAACCCTGCATAGAGGTGACAGGATCGCGTAAGCGTTCCTCCCTGGTGGTAAATTCCACAGGTACACCCAACGCATCACCAACACAGACTCCCAAAAGTCCGGATAGAACTTGAGAATAGCTTATCGTCATCAATCATTGCCTCCAGATGTGAAACGGTTAAAAAAGGTGGGCATAGCCCACCCAACAACGATGACACATAAAAAATGCTCCATCATCAATCAGCTCATTAATGAGTCCTGCAACCGCTCCAAGTCTTGTTCGTTCATAATGTATTCTGATCAGGCTTTATGCTAGCTTTTCACTCACTAGGGCATCATCTTCTGGAGTCTTGGTTGAGGTTGAGTCATCAAAAAAATTGAGGTAGAAAAAGCCAGCGACTAACGCACCCAAAATCGGGGCAACCCAGAATAACCAAACTTGTTGAAAAAGCTCAACACCTGCAAAAATAGCGGGTCCGGTACTCCGGGCGGGATTGACCGACGTATTGGTTACAGGGATACTAATTAGGTGAATTAATGTCAAGGCTAAACCTATAGCAATGGGAGCAAAACCTTGAGGCGCCCGCCGATCTGTTGCTCCTAAGATAACCATCAAAAACATGAACGTCAGCAACACCTCGGTGATCAAACAGGCAAAGAGGGAATAGCCGCCCGGAGAATGAACCCCAAAACCATTAGTAGCAAAGGGGTTCGATCCCGTCATTTCAAAACCGACTCGCCCACTGGCAATAATAAACAGAACCGTAGAAGCTGCGATCGCACCCACGACTTGTGCGGCAATATAGGGGAGTAATTCACCCCCTGGAAAACGTTTTGCTGCCCAAAGACCAAAGGATACAGCCGGGTTAAAATGTCCCCCGGAAATCGGACCTACGGCGTAAGCCATGGTTAACACCGTCAAACCAAAGGCGAGGGAAACACCCACCAAGCCAATACCTAAAGGATTGCTCCCTTCACCATAAGGAAATGCCGCGGCAAGAACAGCGCTACCACATCCTCCAAAAACAAGCCAAAATGTGCCGATCAACTCGGCGATACTTCGCTTTACCAAATTCATAATTAACCTTCTATTAACTGATTCAGATAGTATCAGAAGTAATCACTCAGTTTAATTAGACTTATAGGTTACCTTTATTCGGGGCGATAAGCCCTGCTAATCAAATAACGCTTCGGGCAACATGGCTGCCAATACGCACCCCGGAAAAATAGGCAAAAAAAAGTGAGCCAAGCTCACCCAAAACCCAATCCCTAATACCTAAAACCTACCCTCACCACAATACTGATTCAGCCGCCCCTACTTAACGGTTATTGTGCGACTCAAAATTGAACGGTTCCGAATCCAACGATTCGCGATCGCCAACCATGGAGCGAATCCCTTCAATCGTAGCCGGAATCGCACGGGGGTCCATAAACATCACCTTACTACTATCGCTACTGCCAATCTCTTTACCCATATCCAGATAATTCTGAGCCAGTAAGAACTGTAGAGCATCACGGGCAACGGGATCACTCTTGAGTGTCTTCGCCACAATTTGCAGCGCCTCTGAGGTGGCTTGCGCCTTGAGAACGGACTGCTGGCGTTCCGCTTGGGCTTTGAGGACAATCGCCTTTTGTTGCGCCTCTGCGTCTAAAATCGCCGCCTTTTGTCGCGCTTCAGCATCTAGCACCTGGGCTTCCGCATTTCCTCTGGCACTATTCACAGCCGATTCCCGTTCCCCTTCTGACGTGAGAATTGCCGCCCGTTTGCGCCGTTCGGCGGACATCTGCAACTCCATCGAGTCTTGTACCGCCTTGGATGGCACAATATCCCGCAATTCCACCCTTGTCACTTTCACGCCCCAAGGATCAGTAGCAATATCCAATTCCCGCAGCAAGGTTTCATTCACTTCCGAACGCGCCGTAAAGGTTTGATCCAGTTCCAGTTTGCCCATTTCTGAACGAATCTGGGTCAGCACTAAATTCACCATTGCTGCTTGCAGATCTTCTACCTTGTAGTAAGCTTTTTCCATATCCATGATCCGCCAATAGACCACAGCGTCCACGCTGATCGAAACATTATCGCAAGTGATGCATTTTTGGGGAGGAATGTCAAGCACTTTTTCCCGAATCGTTTCCTTAAATACGACGCGATCCAGAACCGGAACCATAATATTCAAGCCAGGTTCCAGCTTTTTGCCACTGTATTTCCCCAATCGCTCAACCAAAGCTTCATTCCCTTGATTGACAATCTTAATGGAGCTAGCAATTCCGGAACCGCCAAGCACCAAAATAATGAGCCAAGCGAATGGATTCATGGTATTACCTCCTAGAATTTTGATAATATGCCACCGGTCAAGAGTAGCCAGAGTTTTTCAAACGAAAAATTTAGTGTAAGAGAGTCTGGGGAACCACAATGAGTGTGTTCCCTTGACGACGGACAACATAAACGTTTTGATTAGGTGCGATCGCCGCCATTTCATCATCACAACGCGCTTGCCAAGAATTGCCTTCATAGAGGATGCGTCCCGTTTCTCCAGGGGGAATTTCGGTCAGGGTTCGAGCTTCCACAGCATCGAGACGTTTAGCTACCTTGGCGGCTGGGAGAATGCGACGAGATGCGATAACCAGCGCCGTGGATAGCGCCAACCAGAGCACCACTTGTACCGGAAACAGGGGAATAATTAACGCCACCAGCGCCACGACTAAAGCGCTAATTCCCATGGTAAACGCCACAAACGCCGTCGGCACGAATAGCTCCACCAGACAAAGCATTGATCCTGCCAGGAGCCAAAGTAGGGAAGGATTGAGTGACATATAAAAATCCAGTGTATCCTGGGTTGAAAG
>NZ_JBKHHI010000354.1:0-6978 GCF_046539235.1 Coleofasciculus sp. | reverse complement strand
CGGGTTGAATTTGAATCGCTTTCTGATAGGATGCGATCGCGGGTTGGGAATTCAGACGCCATTGAAGTAAAGGGCGACCCGATACAATTGAATGGATGGGTGGTGTTCATTGATGCAGGCGGGTCGCCCCGACAGAATCGTAGGCTTGTGTTTGTTCAAATTCATCGCTATGAATCCTGTTTAAATATCTGCCAAATGTGGGTTCTAAAACGGTGACAAAGGAAGCCTACACTGTAACTGTAGGGGAGCGTGAGGAAGATGTCACCCTTTTTTGCCAGGAAGCTCACCCTGTAATCTGTGATCAGCACTAAAAGCCCTCACCATAATCTTTGATTTGGTGCAGGGAATGAGTTATAAGTTAGAAACCTGCGAAGGCAGGTTTTGTTTGTGTAGATGCGGTTTTAACCGCCCCCATCCTGGAATGGCTAAAACGGATAGAAAATCATAACGTATATTTATTGCCCAAGTTCAACGCCCAACAGCATCCTATCCTAATTTAACGAAGATTGCCTGTAGCAGCTTCACCAGTTCAAAGGTGACAAAAATAGCGAGGATGGCTGTAACCAAGCTATTTAAGACGCGATTATTGCCATAGCCAAAGAAAGAGGCGGTAAATTTGATCAACACAAAGGCGAGACAGGTAATGACGGCAAGTTGCAAAAAAGTCATAGGTTCTCGTTTAACTAAGTATTTTTGCTGATTAGACTATATCATTTATCCATCTTGGATGAATTTAACGGCTAGACGTGCCAACGATTAAATTCAATAAAAGGCTTTCTTGATTCAATCTGAGTTCAAGCGCTTGTTAATCTGGTTCATCAGTCCAGTTAACAGCGCACCTGCCATTAAAAGACCGATCGCGGGTGTAAAGACAGGGTTCCACAAGCTATACCACACGTCTAATCCCAGTGAAACACCCACCGATCGCCCCAACAGCGCGATCGCGAACCAGAAGAAGCTGAATAAAACCAGGAAGAAATCAGCAACTAATAACTGATTTACCCAATAGATAAGTTTGTCTTTCATAATAGGTAAGTTATCTTCAGAGAATAGGACGTGAATGGCACAACGTCAATGCTTACTATACAATCAAGGACTTATACCGTATACCGTCGCCTGGGAACAACAGCGATCGCTCCTGTCACAACGGATTAACGATCCCACCCTTGATGATGTTCTCTTATTAATGGAACATCCACCAGTCTATACTTTAGGTCAAGGTGCAAGTTTAGACTTCCTCAAGTTCAACCCCGCAGAAGCTGATTGGGAGGTTCACCGTATAGAACGGGGAGGTGAAGTCACTTACCATTGTCCTGGTCAACTCGTCGGTTATCCCATTCTCAATCTACGATATTATCAGCAAGATTTACATTGGTATCTGCGACAGTTAGAAGCCGTCTTAATTGAGGTTTTGGCGGTTTATGGACTCAAAGGCGATCGCGAAACTGGGATGACTGGTGTTTGGCTTGAGGGACGCAAGGTTGCCGCCATTGGCATTAAAGTTAGTCGTTGGATTACCATGCACGGCTTTGCCCTAAATGTTGACCCCGACTTAAGCGGGTTTAAGCGCATTGTCCCTTGTGGAATTGCCGATAAACCAGTGGGTAGTCTTGCCCAGTTTATTCCTAATATTACCGTAGACCAAGTCCGCCCCATAGTAATTGCCAAGTTTGCCGAGGTTTTCCAGGTTAGGTATCACAACTCAGACCGATTTAACCCGGTTTAAGTCAAGTTTTCCGAACAGCGAGTCGCTAAGAACTTATTCAGATCAGCATAGGTTCCCGCATAAGTGGTAGTTGGCTTCTCATACCCTTTCAGGCTAACAATATGTTGTTTAAAGCCCAGATTGTTGTATCCTAGCTGTTCCAGATAACTATAGGTATCTTCTCCCAAAGCAATATCCAGACCAATTTGTTTCGTCGCCGACTCCAGACGAAACGCCGCATTCACTGTATCGCCAATTGCTGTATAATCAGGGCGATCGCCACTGCCCGTATTTCCCACCATCGCATAACCCGTATTTACTCCCGTGCCAATGCGTAGCGGGAAAGGTAGGGGGTATTGGCTGGAAAGGGATGCCGTCATCCTGTGCAAATCGCTAACCGCTTGCAAAACATTAATGGCTTCGTCTTTACTCACCCCTTTATGCCCATGAAACCAAATTGCCATCACCGCATCGCCAATATATTTATCCACCCAACTTCCCGATTTGCGGATAATATTTCCCGATTGGCGAAACCAGGTGCCAATCACGGCAGAGAGAATCTTTTCATCCAGTTGGCGAGTTAGAACCGTAAAGTCACGGATATCCACCACCATCACCGACATAAGGCGGCGCACATGTAACGTAGAGGTTAGGGTTTCACTACTTGCAGGTTGGCTATAATCGCGGGTACGGGTATCGGATGGTGAATGAAATTCCAGTTCAGTCTGACCAAACATCAGCTGATCGCCATTTCGTAATGTCACCGGAATACTCACTCGGCGTCCATTCACGAAAGAACCATTGCGACTTCCCAAATCAATTAGATAGAAATCACCAGTTTCAGTACACTGTAACATCGCGTGATTTCGGGAAATCCAACGATCTGAGAGGACAAAATTGTTATCATCTCCGCGACCAACTGTCCAGCAGTTACTACCCACCAGGGGGAGGTAGCGGTTACCAGTCTCAGTCGGTAGAAGTAAATAGGGAGTGGATCGTAGAGTCACCACAGGCACAGAAGCAACGACGGGTTAAAAAATAAACAGAGGATTAAGTGTATATCCTAGTAGATGCATTCTTAAGCCAAACGAGTGATTCCGGAAACTTCACTGCCCTTATGGTTTGATGTCAATATTTGTTTACTGTAGACATTCATGAGCTTTTATTGCATTGTAGCTGCTAGCCAAAATAGGCTATCTACCAAAATTGTACTCAATACTGCCCCACTAAATGCCCACCACGGCAATCGCCCTCGGGTCAATACCCCACATCCTACTAATCCTAGTGTACATCCTAAAACCGCTGCCCAGCTAATTCCCCAAGGGGTTTGTACTTGTGCGATCGCCTCTTGCAAGATCGGGGTGATCAAGGCTGGATCAACGTCCATGATTTGACGCCAGTAGGGAATCAAATCCGTTAAATAAAAATATACATCGGTGAGAGCCGTCCCGAACAGAGAACCCAGGTAAAACAAATTACCTACAGCGCCTCTACCCCGCCATAACCCCCAAAGGGCAAACGGTAGACCAATGGCTTCGATGGGTAAATGTAACAGAGGTTCAGTCCGCAGCCAGCCCCAATAGATTGAACCGGCTAGCCAGCACCAACTAAAACCTAGTAACAAATCTCCCCATACTCGCATCCTTGGACGCGCCAGTAGCTTGAATCCCAGCCATATCCATCCTAAGGTCAACAGTAAACTCAACCAGGGAAGTTGCCGGACTAATGGCGCTTGCACAAACACAGGCACAGAAACCAGAAATGAGGCAGCAGCAAACAGCCACCAGCCTTGCACTCTAGCTTTTGAGCCTATACCTATCAGGGGGCTACGGATTGACATCAAAAGCCAAACCTCTTCTGATGGATTGGAGTAGTTGGAGGATGTATCAGAAAACATACTATTGCGAAACACGATTTCTTTAATTTTCTTTACTTATGTTTACATATCTCAATATATCATGATTGTTATCCCCCCTAGGGGGATGTGAAATATTATAGGGTAAGGCGAGCACCTCCAGAGAGTTTGCGATCGCGATCAAGCTATGCCAGAATTTCGATTAATGCTAGTGACTGGTGATTAGTGATTGGGGATTGGGAATTTTACTTCAAAGACATACATGATCAAATTGCAGTGGCGGTGGTTCAAATTTTTAAGGATTAGCCTTCTGAGTGCCTTACTCACCATACCGTTGAAGAGTTTTGCCACCAGCTTATCCACAGACGTAGCCGTACCCACCACCCAATCCACCTCCCAGATGAACATTGTTCAGGCGTTGGTACTGGGAATGGTGCAGGGGTTAACGGAGTTTATCCCGATTAGCAGTACAGCGCATTTAAAAGTCGTACCTGTGGTATTAGGCTGGGGTGATCCAGGGGTGGCTTTTACGGCGATTATTCAACTGGGAAGTATTGCCGCTGTGCTGTGGTATTTTTGGTCAGACTTATGGCAAATTTCCACAGGCACGATTAAAGCAATTCAGAGGAGGGATTACCAAGCCAACGATTTTCGCATGGCGGTGGGTATCGGCTTGGGTACTTTACCGATTGTCTTCTGTGGCTTGTTAATTAAGATATTTATTCCAGATTTTGATAATTCGCCCCTGCGAAGTACCGTCGCGATCGCTTGTGCTTCAATTTTTATGGGGCTGCTGTTGGGTGTTGCCGAAAAAATCGGTACTAGAGAGCGCAATTTCGATAAATTGGGGATGCAGGATGGCATCTTGATGGGATTTGCTCAAGCCTTGGCACTCGTTCCTGGCGTATCGCGATCGGGTTCAACAATTACAGCCGGCTTATTTATGAGATTAGAACGAGGAACAGCCGCCCGCTTTTCCTTTTTATTGGGTATTCCAGCGATTACCCTAGCGGGGTTAGTCGAGTTAAAAGATTTATTAGAATCCGGAGTTGGGCAGGGGGGATTCATGCCTCTCACCGTGGGTGTGATATCATCAGCCGTATTTTCTTATGCTGCGATCGCGTGGCTGATTCGTTACCTACAAACCTCAAACACTTGGATCTTTGTCTGGTATCGCGTCGCCTTTGGTATGGCAATTTTAGCCGCGATTATCGCCGGGGTAATGCCCGATAGTTAGGGGCTGCTGAATAAGTGTTGTGGTGAGGGGGAGCATGTAGAGACGCGCCATGGCGCGTCTGGGAAGCAGAGACGTTCCGATGAAACATCTTTTGTAGGGGCGGGTTTTACCACTAACGTTTCGTTGTCACCCTGATATAACTAAACCCGCCCCGACCTAACCGTTCAATTATCACAAATGACGTAGTTTGCTTCTCAAGGGAGCGAGTATAACAAATGACAGATGACGATCCTCGCCATTAACTTTAATTTTTCCCACCGACTTATTCAGGCTGTTCATTAACTTCTGGTAGTGAGTTGTCAGCTTCATTCGTGCGTTGGGCAAATCCCCACAGGAAGATCAAGGCAATAATGGTAATCATTAACCATTCGGGCGGCACGAATTCTGGATTAATCGCCCGAACCAAAAGTCGCAATCCGACTATACCGACGGTAATGTAACCTGCATCCTCCAGATTGACATACTCCTGTAGCCAGCGGATGAATAAACCTGCCATAAACCGTAGGGTAATCACACCGATGGTGCCACCTGCCAGAACCAGCCAGATTTGGTCAGAAATCGCGATCGCGGTGGTGACACTATCTAAGGAAAATGCTAGATCCGTAATGGCGATCAGGGGAATCACTTGCCACAGCGATGTAAATCGGGGTCCATGATGGTGATGTTGTTCATCTTCCTCTGAGGTGAAATGCTCGAAGACTAACCAAAGCAAATAAGCAGCACCGAGGAGTTCAAATTGCCAAAACTTGACCACCCACGTTGCTGTCAGAATCAGGCTGATCCGCAGGACATAAGCCACCACCAAGCCAAAGTTCAGCGCCTGTCGCTGGAGTTGTTTGTCTTCTAACCCTTGAGCAATTGTTGCCAGCGCGATCGCATTATCAGCTGACAGCACCGCTTCTAGGGCGATTAAAATCAGCAGAACTAAGGGGGCTTCTATTCCTAGATTGAACGGTAAGTTAAAAACTTGATCCAGCATTAATGAAATGAATAATGAGTTCGAGTATTGACGAGGATGTAAGCTGCACTTGCTCGGCAACTATGAGCCTTCTGTTAACTAATCTTAACGTGTTGCCCGAAATTTCTGCCGAAAACGGAGCAATAGCCAGTAGACTAAAAGTCATATTGATGTTTAATTAGGAGCTTGTAAACCATGTCCCTTTCAGATACCCAAGTTTTCGTCGCTCTCGTCGTAGCGCTCATTCCCGGTATCTTAGCCTTCCGTCTAGCTACGGAACTCTATAAGTAGTTCTCATTCTCAATCGGGCTGGGAACTGGCAAGGATGAGGGGTGTGATGTCAACCCTTGTCTTGTGGATACGGTTTGAGTTGCACCCCTGATCTCCTAATTCCGGATAATGGCAGCAAAATGCTGTAAGGTATCTGACTATCCTCAGCAGAGTATTGCCTGCGGAAAACTCTTCGTCTATGATCTGAACTTTAGACGACCAGCTCGGTCGTGTCAGTCTTTGGACTGGTGAGTGCCGACACTGCCAGGATGAAGCCGGAAAAAAATGTTAGCGATTGTTAACATTTTGGCAACGGACATAGGTTCCATCAGCCCCTAGGCGTACAGTTTAAAAGCACGAGTCTGTAAAGATCCAGACGAAAGGCGAACGCTGGCGCGTCAAACGTCGTTAGTCAATAAGGCGGTAGGTTAGTCAATAAGGCGGTAGGGGTCTTACCAACTTTTGTACAAGGGAAGCGATACTTTTTGCCGAGCTTTCCTCTGCCGCTAAATCAAAGACGATAACGGGAGTCTCCAGCGAGTTTTTATTGAGATGAATGCAATCCCAACCTCTCGACCCACTCGGCAACCTTTACCAACCCGCCGCAGGGTTCCTCGCCAAGAGCGTCGTCCTCGGCGGCATTCCTACTCCGTTGTGGCGGGTGAAATTACGGTTAAATTAGTGGTAAATCTGATTCTTTGTGCTGCCGCGATCGCGGGATTGGCACAACTGTTGCCCTATCATCTGTCCCAAAAGGCGAAGTTACAAGAAGTACGATCAGAAGTGAAACGCACCCAAAGCCGGGTTCAGAAACTCCGCAATGACTTCGGCGAAGCGTTTGATCCGGCACAAGCTAGACGAGTTATGCAAGATCAAAGTTATCGGGTTGATCCAAATCAGCGTCAAGTCGTCTGGGAAGATCGACGTCTCATGCCCGATAACTAAATAGGGGC
>NZ_JBKHHI010000353.1:0-7005 GCF_046539235.1 Coleofasciculus sp. | reverse complement strand
TGCGATCGCCTCTTCATATTTCTCATATAATTGGTAACAAACTCCTAGATTCATCCAGAAAATCATCAAAGCAGCTAGCTCAATATATGGCTCCAGCTTTTCAAAACAGGCTTGATAAGCATCAATCGCTTGGTCAAACTTTTTCACTCCCTGATAAGCCGCAGCCATTGACCAATCAATATAAGCCTGAATCCCACTATTATTTTGCCCCGTTATCTCTTCTAAAAGAGGAATCGCTTTATCATACTGATCACTTCGCAGGTAAGACATCCCGGTGAGAAAGGTTAATCCCATTAACCCTCCACTCTGATTTTGTCGCGTTACCTCCAACGCTGGAGTCATTTCTTCCCCTAACAGGTTGATATTCCTCCAACCCCTTAAACAACCGTTCCACTAACCGATTCACCCGCTTAGGACTATGAATTCCCAAATACCCCAACGCCAATAAAATTGGTTCTTGCCAACGTGCATCATCCTGGTGTTTTTGGATAATTTCCAGAATCTCACTCACGTCATTATCGACAATATACCGCGATGCAAAATACTCCTCAAAGGTTAAATGCATAAACCCATAAACATTGGGCGCACGTTCCACAAATAACCCCGTCGTTTCCCGTACCCGCCGCAAAAATTCCTGTACGGCTTTTTTCACACTATCGGCTTCCGCATCTTCATCATTTAACTCTGCCAATTTCTCCCCTAACTGCGCTTCCGCTTCCGCTTGGGTAATTAACCCCGATGGTTTCTCCTCATGCATCCAATACGCCAAGGGTGCTAATAGTTCAATCACCTCACTTTCCCGCAACACTACCTGCGGCGCATCGGGTAAATTTTCACTCAATTGCCAATCTTCAATCAACGTTTTCACCGCCAACGCATACAGTTCCACCCGCCGATTCGGGAGGCGCGACCCATTGCGATGAATTAATGCCAAAATGGTTAATAATAGGGGATTTCCGGTGAGACGTTTGACCCCTTCATTCCCGTGAATTGCCTCCAACAGTTCCTCGGCTTCTTTCTGTGCGTCTCGTCGCCAAACCTCCTCAGTTTCCTCTGGTTTCTGCGCTTTTTCAATCGCCAAACACCAGCGACGCAGGAATCGCTCTACCTGCTCAAATTCCATCTGAGTAATCGTAAACTGGGTAAAGCGACTGCCTAATTTCACATCCTGATAGCCCGCAATCCGGCTGGTAATCACATACTTGTTATCGGGATAATCGGTAACAAACGCCTCAATTTGTTTCACAATCTGCTGACGGCTAGTCTGATTAAATACCTCATCCAAACCATCCAGCAACACCAAACATTCACCCTGACGCATCTTGTCACACAGCAGTGTAGAGACGTAGCATGCTACGTCTCTACATTCATCGTTCACATCCCGAACATCCGCTTCCCACTGCTGATAAAATTCCTCCAAAAACGCCAACAAACTCAACTCCGGCTGTTTCACCAACCGTTCCGCATAATCCGCAACTCGTAAAAACACCGGGAAACGAGTATTCCCCAATGATTCAGGATTGGTGACTGAAGATTGAGAAAATTCGTCCTTATTTCCTGCATTCCCAGACGTACCATGAGACGTACCATGGTACGTCTCTACATTTTCCACCAAAACCCTCTCCTTCCCATCCCGTTGCGCCATGGCAAAATGCAGCGCCAGATATCGCAAAAGTGTAGTTTTCCCCGCCCCCGGATCACCTAAAATCACACTATAGTGACTCCTCCCCACCGCCTCCGCCAAATTCACTTTATGCGTCACCGTCTTCGTCATCATTTCCGACGGCGCAAACTCCATCCCTCTGCGACTCTGTGCGCCAACCTCGGCGTACCTCTGTGTTTCAAAACTTAACTTACTCCCCCCCTTAAACTCCGTCACCTGCTGCTGACGTTCCGCCTTTAGGGACACATAAACTTGATCCAAAAAAATATCAACCTGGCGCTGTACTTGCATCACGCCACTCATTTTCAGATAAGAATTCTCCGCAATTAAACTCTCTAAATAGGGATAAAGTAGGGAATTCAACGGCGGACGAGTGGTAAACTTCACCACCTTCTCCCGCCAATCCCAAAAATCCGGCGCATAACCGCGAAATGTATTGATAAAATCCCGCTTATTCAGCCAAAATATCAGGACAATCTCCCGTGAAAACAGCGCCTCTCGCCCCAGATTCAATCGTTTCAGTTCCTTCAGTATCCGGGGGCGAGGTAACTGTTCAATTCCAAACGCCATGATGACTGGGCGTTTAGATTCGTCTTTGGCGTCTGGGTTAACCGGGATTCTCTTGTCTAAAGCATAGAGAAACGCAATCAGAGACTCTTGACTATAAAAGAAGTTTTCAACCTGAAATTCATCGGGGTTGAGGACGGATTTTAATTGTTCGACGACGGGATGATTGGGGGCGCTTTCAGGGGCGATGGCAAATACAATGGTTGTCCCGTCGGACAATTCTAGGGTGGTGACTAAATCATCTAAGGTTTCCTGGTCAGGTTGATTTAGATTGTTTATGGGGGGAGTGTCGATTGCCATGGTCAATCCGTCCTGATGCTTAGTCTGATTGTAGATGATTTTGTTCGTAGTAGGCACTTTAGTGCCTTAAAATGCTTGATTTGCCAGCACTAAAGTGCTGACTACGAACAGGTTCATAACATTTCAAGCTGTTGGTGGGTTACGGCGGATATCTAATTAAATGGTTATCTCCTAAATTTAACACCACCTAACCCACCCTACAATCTACAATTAATTTCACCTCAACCTAGAGAGTTTTAATCATTGAGATATGTCTCATGATGTCAATACCTCATCTAAAATTAAGATGGGCAAACCAGGTACTGTCCGCAGACGCTGATCATTCGTGAGAAACTGACTACATCCTGAAATTATGGCAGTGGCTGCATGAATAGCATCTGGTGTTCTCAGTGAGGTTGTTGATCCCCGAAGTTTGGCGGCTTCTCGAATGATGGTTTGATTAATTGGAATTAATTGAATTCCTGACGATAGGAGTAACTGATCATAAGTATCAATCAGGTTTGTATTTCCTTGCCTAAAGGGGATAACCAGGGATTCTAGGAGAGTAAGTTCGCTAGTTATCAGTTCAATTTGACCAGATTGAAACTTTTGCCATAATGGTTGAAGCAGTTGCCAATAATTGGGATTGACTTCAATCGTATAAATCACGATTACTGTGTCAATGTATATCTTGGCAGAGTCTGGTAAATTTAGCTGTCCCATGAATCCCTTTCACTCTGGATATCACGATTAATTTCTTGAGCTGTTCTAGACGGATGTTTGCTCCGGGCTTGTTCAATCCAGTCCAGAACATTTTGACGCATTAGCTTGGGTGGATTGGGCAGAATGACAATTACCTCAACGGTTTGTCCTACTGACTTGGAAACTGCATCGGATGGTAAGGTTATCTCAATTTTATTTCCGGGTAATACTTGGGTTTCAATCCTTAACGCTGATTGCATGAGTTAGTCTCCTTATCAAGGTTTATGACAATTGAGTTCTGTCAGCAGAGGACTGGCAAACATTTCTAAGGCGGTCATCTGATCATGACGATCTAATCCATCGACAACGACTAATAATTTTTGCTTTCTATCTTTTTCCGCTGCTTGAATAATTGCATTCACTTTAGCGATGATTTCACTTAACAGGGGGCGAATATTCAAGCTTCTTGTCATTTCTCGGGTTAGCCCTAATTTTAGGGTCATGCCCATTTTGGTTAGCAGATCGGGTAGGGCTAATCCTTCAGTGGAGTTGGTTTTATCTTGATAAATAACGGTTTTGAGACTATCTTCTAAATCTTTGAGTAAACGGTCATCTTTGCGTGACCACCAGCCTGGTTTAATCGCTTGACGACAAATTTCTTGACCAATTAAGACGACAACTTCGGCATAACCGATATTATAACGGTCAAGGGCGGTGGCGGTATCAATCCAGATTACGGTATAGTTATTGGCTAAAGAATGTTCGACTCGGCGTAATTCTGTGGTTTTACCGCTACCTGTGTGACCCGATAGTAAAAATTTGGCGGGGTCATCTTCCATTTCTAAGGCGTTGACTAAATCCTCAACGGGGCTATCCGATCGCGGAACGTAAAAATCGCGAATATCTTCAGCCTTTTCCAACGGTTCTTCGGGTTTAAACAGTTGATAAACGGGTTTCCAAAATTTGGGGTTAGTCATTTGTTATTTGTCATTCGTCATTTGTCATTCGTCATTTGTCAAGTCGGGGCGGGTTTAGTTAAAGAAAGGGTGTAACCCAAAAGATAATAGTGAAACCCGCCCCTACACAATCTCATCCATCTCCCCCTCACCCCATCATCTTTGATACAATTTTATGTCGCCCCTGTTAAACCTCTCCATACCTATGCCCGTTACGGTTGTCACCCTGAAGCAAATCGAAACTCAACTCGATTTAATTATCACCCGCCCGCCATCGGGATTGTTCCTGAAAGGGAATATCCAGGTTCCCGGTGATAAATCTATCTCCCACCGTGCTTTAATGTTGGGTGCGATCGCGCCAGGGGAAACCCGCATCCAGGGACTCCTACTGGGGGATGATCCGCGCAGTACCGCCGTTTGTTTCCAAGCTATGGGTGCCGAAATCTCTGTACTCAACGCCGATGAGGTTATCGTTAAGGGCGTGGGCGTGGGAGAATTACAAGAACCTCTGGATATCTTAAATGCGGGTAACTCTGGGACTACCCTGCGGCTAATGCTGGGACTTTTAGCTTCCCACCCCGGACGCTTTTTTACGGTAACCGGAGATAAATCCTTGCGATCGCGCCCGATGTCTCGTGTCGTCCATCCGCTACAACAAATGGGCGCTCAAATCTGGGGGCGGGGGAATGGTTCATTAGCCCCCCTAGCAATTCAGGGACAACGCCTCAACCCAATTCACTATCATTCCCCCATCGCTTCTGCCCAAGTTAAATCCTGTATCCTGTTAGCGGGGTTAATGGCTGAAGGGGACACCACGGTAACAGAACCTGCGTTGTCTCGTGACCACAGCGAACGGATGCTTAAGGCGTTTGGTGCTAAAATCACGGTTGACCCAGACACCCACAGTGCCACAGTCACGGGTCCAGCGCAACTCCAGGGACAAACGGTGATTGTTCCGGGTGATATTAGTTCCGCCGCCTTTTGGTTAGTCGCTGGGGCGATTGTCCCGGATTCTGACTTATTGATTGAAAATATCGGAGTTAATCCCACCCGCACGGGTATCTTAGACGCCCTGGCGATGATGAATGCGGATATTCAGTTAGAGAATCAACGGGTAGTGGCGGGAGAACCCGTGGCGGATATCCGAGTTCGCTATAGTCGTCTCAGCGCTTGTGAGATTTCTGGGGATTTAATTCCCCGTATGATTGATGAGATTCCGATTTTGGCAGTTGCGGCGATTTTCGCCCAAGGAACCACAGTAATTCGGGACGCCGCCGAACTTCGGGTCAAAGAAAGCGATCGCCTCGCGGTTATGGCGTCTCAGTTAAACCGGATGGGCGCAAAGATTACAGAACTCCCCGATGGGTTAGAAATCAATGGAAACACCCCCCTAACGGGTACAGAGGTTGACAGTCATACCGATCACCGGATCACCATGAGTCTTGCGATCGCCGCCCTCAACGCCCAAGGAATCACCACCATCCACGGTGCAGAAGCCGCAACCATTTCCTACCCCGACTTTACCACCACCTTACAACGTCTGTGCAATCAAGACTCTCCTGCATAAGTGTTGAGTATGTAGGTTCTGCTGAATTAGTATAGCTTCCCGATTAATTCAGCAAGCCCTATGTAGGGGCGGGTTTAGGGACTTTCTTGTCACGATTGATAATAACGTTTGTACAAAACCCGCCCTGACCCATCTGCAGGGGGCTGACTTTTCACGGGACGTCTGGAAACCCGCGAAAATCTGGGCGGGT
Organism: Coleofasciculus sp.; assembly: GCF_046539235.1. Lineage (GTDB taxonomy): Bacteria > Cyanobacteriota > Cyanobacteriia > Cyanobacteriales > Coleofasciculaceae > Coleofasciculus. The sequence continues at coordinate 1,081 of NZ_JBKHHI010000353.1, read as the reverse complement.
TTAGTCACTTATGGATGCAATCGAAAAGGTAATAGTGAAACCCGCCCCTACACATTGAATCACCCCCATCACCCCCTCACCCAGCTTCCTCCGCTTCCCAAACACCCCTGCTAACAGTCGTCTAGCGGGGGAGTATGTCAAAATGTCGATGTAACAGACAATCAGGTTATCTGCTGATTGATAAACAGGGTGTACTAAAATATCGTATTCAGCCTGAGTCAGGTGGGAGAACAAGATCACCAATTTTTTGGCGGAGGCGCTATATTGTTAACTCTTGCATTCTACGCCACTATCCTTATGAACTATACTTTGGCACAATTGGTCAAATAACTCCCCTAGAATAGTTTTTTACTAAAAACGTTGGACTTATGCGCCCAAATAACCAGACATTGCGTTTACAACTGAACCACTACCGCTCCTATATTGCCATTTCCTGCGAGGATATGGAAGTTGGGTTTTGTACGCCAGAATTTGCGGCGAAGATGGTGGAAATCTTTAATGAGTATGAACGACTCCACGAAGAAAATGAAATGTTAAACAAAGCATTAAAATTAGCCTGTATCGACTTGCTTAAACAAGCTGGGATTAGCATGAATCATTTGGACAGGCGCATCCAAGACTATCTGGACAAAGCTAAACGTCCGGAACATGGAACTCGCGCGATCGCTTTTTTACTCAGGGAAAGACAACAAGCACTCGATATTAGTAATCGAGAATTTGTGCGATTTTGTGCTTCTTATAAGTTAGCGCCACAACAGCTCAAAGATATTTTCCAAGGTAAAGATATTCCGGATAGCCAGCTTAAGTCTTTATCCCGAATTTTAGGAAAATCCGTGGAAGAGTTAATGGAAGTTCGGGATGGCTTTAGTGATAGCGAACTGAATCGATTGGCACGCATCTTGGGAACGTCCAATGAAGATTTGGCTCAGGTATTTAGCAGTTAAAACTTGTCCATAAGTTCCTCAAATTTATGTTCTTAAGCGAAGCGAAGGATCGGTCAGGGCTGGTTTGGCAACAACATTACCAATAGCGACCAGAAAATCCCTAAACCCGCCCCTACAAATCAGGTTCCCCGAAGGTG
>NZ_JBKHHI010000352.1:0-7017 GCF_046539235.1 Coleofasciculus sp. | reverse complement strand
GATACCTGGTGGAGGGCGACCCGATAACATTAAGGGTTGGGTTGTGTGAATTGAATGCGGCGGGTCGCCCCTACAATTGTTTTTATGGATGCGGTGTTAGATAATTCCTGATTCACGCTTTTGAAAGTGCAAACGGGGCAATTGGGATTATTGGAATTATTGGGATTATCGCGGTTGTAGGGGCGAGTCGCTGCATATCGTAGGTGGTATGAGAATTAACCTATATCGACTCGCCCTTTTCTAAAGGTACGCGCTGTCTGATAATTACTGATACTATTCCTACAATGTCCTGGAATGCCACATTCTGGCAATATCTAAGGCACAATTGCAATACATTCAATTTCGACTAAAACATCTTTGGGAAGTCGGGAAACTTCCACACAAGCACGGGCGGGGGCGGAGGCTTCATCAAAATAGCGGGCATAAACTTGATTCATTGCCGCAAAATTATTCATATCCGAAAGAAATACTGTAGTTTTGACGATATGTTGCATCTGAACCCCAGCCTCTTCTAGAATCGCGGCTAAATTTGCCATCGCCTGTTCCGTCTGCTTGGTGATATCGTTTTCGCCAATAATTGCACCCGTTTTGGGGTCAAGGGGAATTTGACCCGCGACAAAAATCAGTTCTCCTCTGGCTGCGATCGCTTGATTGTAAGGACCGACAGGTGCAGGGGCGTTGGTTGTGCGGATAATTTTTCGGCTCATTGGTCATTGGTCATTGGTCATTGGTCATTCGTCATTGGTCAAAGAATTATTGCATTTGGTCAGGGCGGGTTTAGTGAAATCATGGTCACAAACCAAAGTATAGTGGTCAAACCCGCCCCTACAATCTTTAACACTTAAACACTTAATACAGTAGTCTTAGCATAATGTAACTGGCAAATCGCTCTGTTGCTTGTGCCGTATTTAAGATGAATCAATCGACTCAATCTACCTCTACTCTGCCTAAACCGGATCTCGTTCCCGGAAAAAAACGACGTCAGCGGATCAATTTCTGGACGCTGGTGGTTTTAGCGATCGCGCTTTTAGTCGCTACCCCTGTCTTATTTGTATTGAGCAATATTTTTACAGATGCAGGTGAGATTTGGCAGCATTTGGCGCAAACGGTTTTATGGCGCTACATGGCAAATTCGTTCTGGCTGATGATTGGCGTCGGCTGTGGTGTTGGTTTAATCGGTGTGGGAACCGCGTGGTTAGTGACGATGTGCCGTTTTCCTGGATCTCGCCTGTTTGAATGGGCGCTATTATTACCCCTCGCCGCACCTGCTTATGTCTTAGCCTATACCTACACCGACTTTTTGGACTTCTCAGGACCGGTGCAAACCGCGTTACGGGATGGGTTTGGCTGGAGTTATGGCGATTACTGGTTTCCCAATATTCGTTCCTTGGGTGGGGCAATTCTCATGTTAACCCTGGTGCTGTATCCTTATGTCTACTTATTGGCACGGGTAGCGTTTTTAGAACAATCAGTTTGTACTTTAGAAGCCAGCCGCAGTCTGGGGTGTAGTCCGTGGCGCAGTTTCTTTACTGTAGCATTACCCTTAGCCCGTCCCGCGATCGCCGCGGGTATAGCATTAGCCTTAATGGAAACGCTGAATGATTTTGGCACGGTAAAGTATTTTGGTGTGCAGACGTTCACCACAGGTATTTATCGGACGTGGTTTGGTTTAGGGGAACGAGTCGCCGCCGCCCAATTAGCGGCATTTCTGCTGTTATTGATTTTGGCGTTAATTTGGTTAGAGCGATGGTCACGGCGTCAAGCAAGATATTATCAAAATACAACCAGTTATCGCCAACTGCCCAGTTATCAGTTAGAGGGTATACGCGGAACCGGCGCGGCGTTGGCCTGTTTTGTGCCATTAAGTTTGGGGTTTTTACTTCCAGCCGGACTTCTGCTGGAGATGACGCTAAAAAATACCACGACGACGCTAAAGGGCGAGTTTTGGGTTTATGCCCGTCATAGTTTTATCCTGGCAGTGGTTACAGGGGTTTTAGGTGTTGCGATCGCAGTCATTATCGCCTATGGATTACGGTTGCGATCAACCCTGGTGATGCGTTTAGCCACGCGGATTGCGGCGATGGGTTATGCTGTACCGGGTTCAGTGATTGCTGTCGGAATTCTGATTCCCATTGGCAGACTGGATAATGCCATTGATGCGGGGATGCAGGCGATATTTGGTATATCCACAGGCTTACTATTCAGTGGCACGATTACAGCCTTAGTTTATGCCTATTTGGTGCGCTTCCTTGCCGTATCGTTCAATAGTGTGGAAGCCAGTTTAAGTAAAATTAAGCCTAGTTTAGATGATGCTGCCCGTTCCTTGGGTTACAGTCCCACGAGTACCTTAGTCAAAGTCCATGCACCGATGATGTGGGGGGGATTACTCACGGCGGGGATGTTGCTGTTTGTGGACGTAATGAAGGAATTGTCAGCAACTTTAATTATTCGACCCTTTAATTTTGACACCCTTGCCGTGCGCGTTTACAATCTGGCATCGGATGAGCGGTTAGTCGAGGCGGCTGCACCTGCATTAGCGATCGTTGTTGTTGGGATAATTCCAGTTATTTTATTAAGTTGGCGAATTGCGCGATCTAGATAAAGGTTTGTCATTTGCCATTTGTCATTCGTCATTTGTCATTTGTCCTACTCTCTTCCCGAAAAGAAGCAAGCTACGTCATTTGTGATAATTGAACGGTTAGGTCGGGGCGGGTTTAGTTATATCAGGGTGAAAACGAAACGTTAGTGGTAAAACCCGCCCCTACACACTCTCCCCCAGCTTCCTCTGCTCCCCCATCACCCCATCTTCCCCATCTCCCCCTCACCCCATCACCCCATCACCCCATCTCCCTCATCTTCCCTGGTGCGTAATGTCGGTTATTATGATAAATTTTTTAACATACGTTTTAAGATTTGCTGCATCAACTTAATGAAAGCCAGCGATGATCGAACCAGCTAACGAGCAAACCTTAGCCGAACAAGCGCCAAGTCGTTATGAATGCCGCTCTTGCGGCTACGTTTACGAGCCAAACAAGGGAGATAGTAACCGTAATATCGCCGCTGGGACGCCCTTTGAAGAGCTACCCAGCGACTGGCGTTGTCCAGTATGCGGTGCGAAAAAGCCCCAATTTCAGGATATTGGTGCCAGTGGTACCCCCTCTGGGTTTCAAGAGAACCTCAACTATGGCTTTGGGGTGAACCGTTTGACCCCAGGTCAAAAAAATGTCTTGATTTTTGGAGCCTTACTGCTAGGTGTTATCTTCTTTATAAGTTTATACGGACTGCGCTGAACCGAGGAGGCAATTCCTTAATACACCAATGTCTCAGTTACGCCAAACGACAGCATGTTGCCAATGAGCGATTTCATGAAAACCTGGAAACGAATCTTAATAGTCTTCGCGATCGCCTGCTTGTGTGTTAGTTGTAAGTATGCCGAACCCTTGAGCTATAACCCTTGGGAGCTGGTTTCCTTACCCACCCAAGAAACGCTACGGGATATTGGGTTTACCGATAACCCAAGTCATGGATGGCTCGTTGGCAGCAATTCCACACTCCTGGAAACCACCGATGGTGGCGAAACCTGGCAGGAGAAAGTCCTTGATGTTGGAGATGAGAATAAATATCGTTTCACATCGGTGAGTTTTGCGGATGACGAAGGCTGGATTGTGGGCGAACCATCAATTCTACTGCATACCACTGATGGTGGTGCTTCCTGGGTACGTATACCCTTAAGTGATAAGTTACCCGGAGACCCGAACACGATTTTGGCACTCGGTCCCAAATCAGCAGAGATGACAACCACAATTGGGGCAATTTACCAAACCCAGGATGGGGGTAAAACCTGGAAAGCCCAGGTCGAAGAAGCGGTGGGTGTACTTCGCAATATTTCCCGTTCCCATGATGGCAAATATGTCGCGGTTTCAGCTAGGGGGAACTTTTACTCAACCTGGGAACCGGGTCAAAGTGCCTGGGAACAGCATGAACGTAGTAGTTCTAAGCGTCTGCAAAATATGGGATTCACCGAAGATGGGCGTCTCTGGGGATTAGCACGAGGAGGAATGCTGCAATTTAGTGGTAGCGAAGATTTAGAGGCTTGGGAAGAGCCAATTTATCCCGAATTTTCCACCAGTTGGGGATTACTGGATTTAGCCTACCGAACTCCCGATGAAGTGTGGCTCGCCGGAGGTAGTGGGAATTTGCTTTGTAGTTTTGACGGTGGCAAAACTTGGCTCAAAGATCGCGAAGTAGAAGATGTGCCATCCAACTTTTACAAAGTTGTCTTTATCACGCCAGAACAGGGATTTGTGATTGGTCAAGCAGGTGTTTTGCTCAAGTATGAACCCCCAGCAAAAACAACGGCTTGATCGCTGATAAATTAGTTGACTGTCATCTCGGCTTGATCATGGCTATAAAGCTAGCTCGATGTTTTAAAATAGTAAGGTCGAGTGAATTATAACTGTTACTGGGAAGGAGGAAGCATTTATGTCAGGAACTACTGGTGAGCGTCCATTCGGCGATATTGTTACCAGCATTCGTTATTGGGTCATTCACAGCATCACAATTCCGGCTTTGTTTATTGCGGGTTGGCTGTTTGTCAGCACAGGTCTAGCCTATGATGTGTTTGGCACACCCCGTCCAAACGAGTATTTCACGCAACCGCAGCAGGAAGTTCCGATTGTGAGCGATCGCTACGAGGCGAAAAAGCAAATTGATCAATTTACCAAAAAGTAAAGTAAAATTTGGAGATTTCTGTAAAAGATCATGACTAATACTCCCAATCAACCAATTTCCTATCCAATTTTTACCGTTAGATGGCTAGCGGTTCATACCCTGGCGGTTCCCACCGTCTTTTTCCTCGGCGCGATCGCCGCCATGCAATTTGTTCAACGATAGGAGATAAAATCCATGCCAGAACGTTCTCCCAATCCGAATAACCAGCCAGTTGAACTGAACCGGACCTCTCTGTTTCTCGGTCTATTGTTGGTTTTTGTTTTGGGCATTCTCTTTTCCAGTTATTTCTTTAATTAACTCAACTCAATCATTCGTTAGCTTGAATTAGGAGGTATTAGCCGTGTCTGGAAGTGGAAAAATTCCGTTGTGGGTTGTCGCCACAATTGCTGGAACAGGTGTTCTAGTCGTTGTTGGTCTTTTCTTCTATGGTGCCTACGCAGGCGTTGGTTCTGCGATGTAGGATAGATCGCTGTCCTCAGTTGAACTGAATATCTGAGAATTGACACCGCCAGTTTTGTGGAGACTGGCGGTATTTTTGTCATTCGTCATTTGTCATTTGTCATTTGTCCTTGGTTCAAAACTCTCTTTCTCCCTCAGCTCCCCCTGCTCCCCCTGCTTCCTCAGCTCCCCCTGCTTCCCCTACTCCCTCATCGCCTCGGTACTGGAATTAGTGGGAAATCACCGCTTTTATGTGATCATTTCTGGATAATTGACACTTTTGGCTCAAAAATGTAAGAATATATACAGAAATATTTTGATAAAGCTATCTGAATTCAGGAATCTATCCAAAGTCAGATGCGTTTTCAGTCCAATTAGAGCAAGGAGCTCATTTCCCCCAAGCAGAGATTAGCTGGTGGTGGAAATCAATCGGAGGCATGAACCATGAAACTTCATTATCGAGGAGTCAACTACGATTCAGAGCCATTAATGGCAGACGTAACCGAAGGTGAGACTGGTGGCACATACCGGGGTCACAGTTGGAAAATTCACAAGCCGAAGCTGAACCGGAGACGCCCAAGCTCAGTTGGACGCCAAGGGTCAGTGGAACTGACCTATCGAGGTGTCACTTATCGGCGCAGTTAAGACGCTTAGAGTCTAGACATCACTCAATTCAAATCACTTTTTTAAAAGACTTAAGGGAGACAAGGCAGATGAAACGTTGTTATCGGGGTGTTCATTACGATGAAACACCATCCACATTAGATGTAAACGAAGGCGAGATTGGCGGCACATACCGGGGTAAAAATTGGCGATTTCATTATCTCAGACATATTCCCGAACCCCCACCTACCCATGATTTGAAGTGGCGGGGTGCTGGATATCACACAGGTGAACCCCGTGTTGTCAAGTCTACGCCAGTCGAGACACCGATGACGATGGTTGGAACTCGTTCTTGGTTTCTTAAGGATTCGCGCCAAAAAGCCTTCCAGCAAACCAGCATTACTCATCTGGAAAATATCTGTCAGTCCTTGGAACGTCGCTTAGACGTCGCCAGGGCAAAAGGAGATCAAGACTTAGTGCGTCAGCTTGAGAAAGAATCCGAGCAAATGACCTGTCCTTTAAGATAGAGCGTTTTCGTCTATTGGGAACTGGTGAGTAGTTGAACAACGGTTGAGCGCAGTCCCCATCTAAAATCACAAGATTTAGATGGGGTTAGCGAAACATTAATAATTTTGCTATAATACTAACAGGTACGGCGGCATTTATTTGTTCGGCACGACCTACAGGTAGAACCTAGAAAACTTAAGATTATAAGGTTCCAGTAGAGACTATTTGTTACAATAACGCATCTACTGGGTAAAAATCTTAGTGCGTTCATAAGGCTTTTTTAGTCTTAACTCCGATTCAGAAATGGCGAGGAGGAATGCCAAGGCAGAAGTTCCTGGTATTCACCGAGAACAGCGGCTCTTCGTGGTAACAGCAGGGGAGAATCCCTAACTAGATTGCTTGCAATTAGTTAGGGTCTGTTCAAGTATTGAGGGCGCACGTCTGTCATCCGTGTCAACTTAAGACTTTGTATAACTAGCGCTCAAAGTTTAGATCCCCCTAAATCCCCCTTAAAAAGGGGGACTTTGATTAATTTATTGTTCCCCCCGTGCAACAAAAAGCGAAGCATCCTCTGGTCTCCCCCGTGCAAAAAACGCGAAGCATCCTTTGGTCTCCCCCGTGCAAAAAACGCGAAGCAACATCTGGCTTCCCCCATGGAACAAAAAGCGAAGCATCCTCTGGTCTCCCCATGCAAAAAAAGCGAAGCATCCTCTGGCTTCCCCATGCAAAAAAAGCGAA
>NZ_JBKHHI010000351.1:0-7068 GCF_046539235.1 Coleofasciculus sp. | reverse complement strand
TTCAGATGCACCCACAGCAGGGGGTCTTCCTGAAACGGATACAGATAGCGATAAAATTCTAAGTAATCCTCATCCTTGAGATCCCGTGGCGATTGCTTCCACAGTGCCTTGTGCTTGTTGAGTTCCTCACCATCCAGCTTAATCGGTACGGGCATGAAGTCGCAGTACTTTTTCACCAGTTGACGAATCCGGGCGGGTTCGACATATTCGGTCTCTTCATCCTGTAGCGTCAGCGTAATCGTGGTTCCCCGTTCCTTGCGAGAGGACTCCGACAGTTCAAACTGGGGCGAACCATCACAAGACCAATGTACCGCCTCAGCCCCAGCTTGATAGGAGAGGGTATCAATCTCGACTTTCTTTGCCACCATGAAGCAGGAATAGAAGCCCAAGCCGAAGTGACCGATAATTTGTTGGTCGGCATCTTTTTGGTATTTCTGGATAAACTCTTCGGCGCTGGAGAAGGCGACTTGGTTAATGTATTTTTTCACTTCCTCGACCGTCATGCCAATCCCGTTATCGGAGACGGAGAGGGTTTTATTATTTTTATCCAGGGAAATGGTAATTTCCGGTTCCCCCACATCCCCATCCACTTCCCCGGAGTAGGACACCATCTTCAGCTTCTGGATAGCGTCTACAGCATTGGAGACTAATTCCCGCAAGAAGATTTCGTGGTCGGTGTAGAGCGACTTCTTGATAATGGGAAAGATATTCTCAGTATGAATGGTGATTTTTCCCTGTTCGAGTACAGTCATAGGTATAACGCCATATAGGTTTAGGGTTCATTGATGATTTTGCGCGATCGCACCTGAATTTACGTATGGGATTACCCACCGCTGAGATTCGGATTTCCTCACTTGAATGGTTCATTTGTCATTTGTCCTGCGTCTTATATCATTTGTCCTCTGTCTTGGTTATATATTGATCCGGCGAGTTTTTTGAATCAAATGCTTGCCTCAATTCTGCCAGGTTAACCGTTGCCAACTGTTCCCGGATATACTGTCGTTGTGCTGGATCAAATACCTGGTAAAACTTTTGAGATGTGGCATTTTGAATTCCGTCTTGACGCACTGCCCGTCCCTCATGCACAAGACTAAGCTGTTCACCCATAGCACGATAATCTTGCAGCATTGCCTGGTGAAACTCAACCCCAATAAATTGACACAGGTTTTCCAGAATAGGGCGGGGATTGGCGACCAAAGCTTCATACTGGACTAGATAATGATTGGGCTTATGCCTAGATTCATAACTTGCGGCAATAGCCCGTTTCCACTTATCAATACACATATCAATCGTATGCTCCCCACCCCAATGACGTGGATATTTATGCGTGATTTCGGATAATGAAGCAACAACATCCACTCCATTTCTAACAAGATGAATAAATCTGGCTCTGGGAACCAGCTTTTCAATCAAGTTAATTTTATAAATATGATCCGGGGTTTTTTCTAAAAAAATACGTTTACCTTGTTCTTGGGTCATCAAATACATGATCTCGATAAAGTTTCGGGTGTAATATCCCCTCAAAATTATCCGAGGTAAACGCGACAGCATCTCCGGACGACCTAGTTCATCTCTAAAGTACCGCTCAAGTCGAGGTCTCAACTGACGCGATACTAGCCCTAAAGCCCGCCGACGAGGTTCGTATTCGGGCAGGACATAATGAAAAAACTTCGACTCGCGAAAGGAAGCAATGTCTGGATGAGCTGCCAGTAGGCTTTGCAATAACGTTGTTCCGGAACGCGGACATCCGACTAGAAAAATAGGAGAATTAGATTGAATTTCCATTTTGATTCGATTTAATCCTAATTTTTAATCCGCCTCAATCTTCCAGTGCTTCAAACTATAGCCCAACTGATTCACTCTCTTTTCAAATTTGTAGTCTATATAGTCAGCATAGAATCGTTTCCAACCTTGGCGCATCATCTGCCATCTCTGAAAATATCGATCATTGACCCCTGAACGAATTCCTGGATTAATTTCAATATTATCGACTCCGACAAAATCGTATATTTTCGGCAAAATTTCGGAGTAATGATCAATAAAATCTTCATAGTTAAGAATTAATACATTTTGCAGAAACCCTTGATCGCGCTTAAATCGTTCATGACCAATGAGCCAATGTTCAATTAATGAGTAAATCGAGGTTTGGCTCCATTTTTGAGTCGCATAAGATACCGGGATGGGATGTCGCAACACCATGATAAACCAAGAATTAGGGAACATCGCCTGTAAAAATCGACTGCGAACCAGATTAGGCGGTGACTTCTCCAATAAAACAGGCTGATTCAGATCCCAATAAGGCTGCCATTGTTGCCACAGCATCTGGGCATTTTCCGGAGAGACCAAATCAGAAGCTTCATCTAGAAAAGAAGACGGATTAAAACAAAAACGTCCCGGTCCACCATAAACTTTTGCCGGAGAATATACTGATTGTAACCACTGTCCCTCATCCTCCATCGCCCCCGTATTATCAAAGCCACTGATTTGGGGATGTTTACTCAAAGTTTGCGCTAGTAAGGATGTCCCACTTCTATGCAAGCCCCCGATGAAAAGGAATTTATGATTGGGCATAAAATTGCAGTTCTCTCAATCTTAGATCGGATCGGCTTTCGGGAATTGGGTTTAATCCCAAACCCAAATGCTATAAAGTTAGACTATAATTAGTCTAATGTAACATCCTTCCCAGAAACAAGGATTAGACAAAGACCTCCGATCCAGACCAACCCCGTTAATCGCGCTAACTGGCGAGGTTTTACCTACTGCCAATTAAATCAGCTACGTTTATTTGAGTTTAAGTTAATCCCAATTAACAAGTCGAGCGTGCAAATGCCGATTATTTCTGTTATTCTTCCAGTATACAATGGTGAGCGAACCATCCAGGAAACCATTGCCTCGGTTCTCAGACAAACCTTTTCTGATTTTGAACTGATCGTGATCAATGATGGTTCACAGGATTCCACCCTAGATATTGTCAAACCTATTCCCGATCCCCGTTTAAAAGTATTATCCTACCCCAACGCTGGTCTAGCCGCCAGTCGCAACCGAGGAATTGCCCAAGCTGTGGGTGATTATATCGCCTTCATTGATGCCGATGACCTGTGGACTCCCGATAAACTCGAGGCACAATTCCAGGCACTACAAAACCATCCCCAAGCCGGGTTAGCCTATAGTTGGACTGATTTTATTGATGAATCTAGTCACTTCATCCATACGGGTAGCCACCTCACCGTTAATGGTAATGCCTATGCCCATTTGTTGCTGGTCAATTTCCTAGAAAATGGTTCCAATCCCTTAATTCGCCAACCCATTCTCACTCAACTGGGAGGCTTTGACGAATCCCTTTCCGCCGCCGAAGATTGGGACATCTGGTTGCGGCTAGCCGCTAATTATCCCTTTGTCTGTGTCCCTCAGCCTCAAATTTTATATCGAGTCTCTTTAACCTCAATGACTGCCAATGTTACCCGACAGAAACGAGAAACCTTTAAGGTAATTGAACGGGCGTTTGCCCAAGCCCCAGAATCTCTACATTATCTGAAGCAACCCAGTATCGCGAATCTGTGTAAGTATTTTACCTTCAAAGCACTCGAAGGCTATCCAGCCGGCCAAAACGGTTTACAAGCCAGCCAATTTCTAGCCCAAGCCCTGATTAATGATCCCGGCTTACTCTATACGCGAGTCATCTGGAAAGTTATCTTAAAAATCATAATTGTCACCCTCTTACCGGCTCAACTTGCCCAGAGGTTCCTCAATCATCTCCAGCACCGTGCTGATGTGAGTGCGTTACTGGTTCATATCAAAACTGACCTGTCTTCCCCAAAATTGTCCCAATTGAATTGATATGCCCCTTATCTCTGTAATCATTCCCGTTTATAATGGTGAGACCACCATTCAAAGAACTATTGAATCCGTTTTCAACCAAACGGTTTCCGACTGGGAACTGATTGTGATTGACGATGGTTCTCAGGACTCAACCTTAGACATCCTATCCCCAATTCAGGACTCTCGATTAAAGGTATTTTCCTATCCGAATGCTGGTCAAGCCACGAGTCGAAATCGAGGATTAGCGAAAGCCTCAGGAGATTATATCGCCTTTTTAGATGCCGACGACCTTTGGACTCCCGATAAACTCGAAGCCCAACTCAACGCACTGCAAACTCACCCTCAAGCCGCCGTCGCTTATAGCTGGACCGATTATATCGATGAATCGGATCAATTTTACCGTCGGGGAAATCACCTGACCTTGAATGGAAATATTTATGCCAATCTCCTATTAACCGACTTGTTTGAAAATGGTTCTAACCTTTTAATCTGCAAAAAAGCCCTAGATGACGTAGGCGGCTTTGATGAGTCCCTTCCCCCCGCCGAAGATTGGGAGTTATGGCTACGATTAGCCTGCCGTTATCAATTTATCGCCGTACCTTCTCCCCAGATTTTGTATCGCATATCTGCCCATTCAGCCTCGACTCAGGTAGGCAAAATGGAAGCCGCCTGCTTACGAGTGATTGAACAAGCGTTCAGCCAAGCGCCTGAATCCTTACAACATTTGAAAAAAACCAGTATAGCGAATCTCTATAAATACTTAACCTTCAAAGTCCTCGAAAATCCTCCAGCGCGACATCAAGGTATCACCGCCTTAGGATTTTTTAGACAAGTAATTCTGAATGATCCCTCAATTCTGCGAACTGGTGTTAGCTGGAAAGTCCTGTTTAAAAGTATGGTTTTCACGTTGCTCCCCAATGCCCAAGCTGAACAGTTACTCAAGCAAGTTAGCCCGATGGCTAATACGACCACCTTACTCGGTTATATTAAAACCTACGTTTCCTAATCTTATTTAATCGTTTGATTAAACAATTCTTGAACAATCGCACGGGGAGCATTTTGCTGTTTCACATAATCTTCAATGTCACGTTTAATTTGATGTCTTGACCAAAAATTAATCACAAAAATTTTCAGGATTTGCCGCCAATAGTAAACGATATATTTCCATTGTGGAATCGACTCATAACCACAATAATTAATATTAACCATATGCCAAATATTATGATGGCTTTTTAAGTTAGTAAATCCCTTTAAAATCGCCTTTCGCTGAGACAGATTACGTTGAAAATACCATTGCATCCAAGCAGGCATATAACGAATAAAGTCACCAATCTGATAATCCGTTTTGGCTTTAAGGCGGCTGGACAACAAGACCTTAAACCCAGCCTTTCTCACCCGATAAACAAATTCAAAGTCTCCCCCGTAATGTCGGAATCTTTCGGCATCAGGTAAACCAATTTTGTCCACAATGGTTCTGGGGATAATCGCAATATTCCCATTGAGAGTATCCACCTTTATTATTTCCTGGTTAGCAAAATAATCAAAGCTACGAATTAGCTGTTTATTAACCATACCACTAAACACAATCCAATTGGGATAAATTGTGTCACAAACAATTCCGCCAATTACGGCACTCTTAGATACCGGAGAGTTACAAGTCTCTTCCAGTTTAATCATAAAGTCTTCGGGAATCGAAATATCATCATTAAGCCAGACAAAGTAATCCGTCGCTAACCTATCAATTGCATATTGCATACCCCGAACAATCGCTCCTGTCCACCACAGAGAACCATCTCCCTGAATCAGATGTACCTGAGGGAATTTGGTGCGAATCAAATCTTGGGTGCCATCAGTAGACCCATCATCCACAACCACAATCCAAATAGCATTTTCATTTTTCGGCACAATTTGCTGATGAATTTGCGATAGAATAGTGTTGGTATAGTCTTTTCTGTTTCTGACCGGAATTACAATTGATATAGTTGACATTTTCTTGTCGCTAATATGGAATTTTTAGCTGGTTTTATCACTATGACAATATTGCTTTTCGGCTCAATCATTTTTTAAACAGAAAAAAAGAACTGATTAAACTTCCCCAAAAGAATTCCAGTTCACAGGCGGCAACGAGATCAGTTTTGAGTTGACCTCGATATTTAAGGAAATGTAGAGTGACTCGACGTAAATTTCCCAGCAGGGTTCGGAGAAAAATTATCGGTTTTTGTCCAGCGTTGGCATTAATCATCCGCAGTTGACACGTTGCTAATCCACAGCCCCGACAAATAGAAAGTAAATAATCCCGTTCTAAGCGCCAGTGGGGTATTTGATGATAGGTATGCAAATCGGGATGATACCAAATTTCCCAGCCGGCTTTGTACATGTACAGTAAGGGTTCATAATCATCCCCCTGTATCATCACTCCCGGTAATTTACCTGTTAATGTGGGACGCGAGGGAACACTTTCACTCCAGGCTTTTTTTCGCACCACCAATGAAGCCGCTGGCGGTAATCTCAAGTTTTGCGGTTCAAATTGATGGGGGGTAGAACCATGTTCTCGAATGGCAAGAAAGGCTTGTATGCGTTGAAAGTTTTCCGGCGGTTCGACTTCAAAGTCCCCATGAATTTGCCCACTAAATGCACCAGCTTGGGGATGTTTCTGGGCAAAGGTATAAGCTTGGGCTATCCAATCGGGATTGGGTAAGTTATCATCATCCAGAAATCCAATCAGTTCCCCCTGCGCCTCTTTTACCGCCCGTAATCTAGCAAAAGCCGCACCTTGTTCCGGTTCCAGGATGTAGGTTAAGGGAACATCGGGTAACCAATTCCCTTGATACTCCTGCACCACTTGGGCTGTATCATCTGTACTGTTATTATCAACAACAATAATGTCCCAGGAAATCTGGTCTAAATCTGTTTGCTGTCGCAGTTTATCCAGCAACTTCGGCAAACGGCTGGCACCATTATATGTAGGAATCGCTACGGTGAAGTCTATAGACATTGTTTTGTCATTTGTCATTTGTCATTTGTCATTGGTTTTTCGTCATTGGTCATTCGTCGCAGAATGCTGGTAATCCTTTGGGGCGGGTTTAGTTATATTAGGGTGCAAAGCAAAGGTTAGTGGTAAAACCCGCCCCTACAATTCCCCCATCTCCCCCATCTTCCCCATCTCCCTCATCTCCCCCATCTTCCCTTAATCAAGCAGTATTGAGGGGTGAGTTTATTTCTCCCCATCTACTTACCTTTCAGGGTAAT
>NZ_JBKHHI010000350.1:0-7079 GCF_046539235.1 Coleofasciculus sp. | reverse complement strand
GGAAGGGGGATCTGAAGGGGGACTTTGATCTACTGTACTTTATTACAGCGCAAAGCGCTGTATTGATATTAAGGTTTAAATGCCGAACAGCTGACTAACTGGAAGTGCTAATCCATCAGTTTTTCCCCTGATACAAAATGAATTCAACTCAAGACTATATGCATGATTTCGTTATCAAAAAGCAAGAAATTATGAAATTAGTTAATGCGTTAGTTAATAAGCAAAAAAGTATTGATGGATCGGCAAAATCTCGTCAAGCAATCCTTGATGAAATTTCTAATCTTTTAGTCTTTATTCAAAGGGTTGAAAGACTGACGATAAAAAAGAAGCAAGTTGACCGAGGACATGAACCCAGAGTTCTTGAAATTACGAGTATCATTGAAGTTTTAATTCCGGCAATTCAATCCGTTGTGGATGGCAAAGCGGGTATTTCTCTGGTCAAACAGACCCGAATTAGACTATTGCGATCGCTCCGCCGACACGAACCATTTTTCCTAATCCTCCGACGCTCAATTTTCAATAGTTTTATCGATGTTTACTATTTAGATTCAGTCCCGACCAAAGTCATTATCGGACTATGCTTTCCTTTTTCCTTTGCCGGGATTATTGCGCTGATTTCTTCAGTTTATTTTTTGAATTATGGAACTCAAACCTCCGAACTATCACAAGTGAGTCAATCCTTGGAGAAAATTAGCAATGAACGCCGGGAAATAGAACAAGCGTTAGCCAGGATGGAAGAACCTCAAAGAGTGTTAAGCTCATTGACTGGAGAAAGTCGTCAACTATCCTTGGAAGAAAGAATCAGTCAGATTGAATCAACCTTGACATCGCTTGATAATCAGGTCAAGGAACAACTTCAAGTAATGGAGGAACAAAATCAAGCCGATAAACAATTAACCATAACTTTGCCCTTTGGTTTGGAAAATATTTCTTTATCACCAGAAGATTCTCAAGTTATTTTCCGAGTGTTTGTGGTTGGCGCATCGGGAGCGTTGGGAAGTGTAGTCAGTATTTTAATTAGACTGAAGGAGTTTGATGTAGAGTTTCGAGAAATACTCGATCCAGTTATCCCCTTTTTAATCGGGGCGTTTAAGCCAATTATTGGGGCATCATTTGGTGTTTTTATGTATACCCTAATTAGTTCTGGACTGATTCCCCTAGATACGAACCCAACAGAGGCTACTGGTAGAAAAGAAGAATTATTTTATTTTGCGATCGCGTTTACCGTGGGATTTAGTGAACGGTTAGCCAAAGATGTGATTGCCCGGGCGGAAACGACGGTAAAACTGGGAAGCGTTAAAGAAATCCGAGAAATAAGAGAAATAGAGGAATCAGGAGAACAATAAGTAACCATGAACTCGCCCAAGGTATCTGATGATTCATTATCCCCGACGCTGGCTCAACTCCAACTCAAACAAGTGAGTTTGGTTACATCAGCTAAAGGCGCGATTCCAGGAACCACGATTCTCAGCGATATTTCCTTTGAGGTGGCTAGAGGCGATCGCATAACCTTAATTGGTCCCTCTGGTGCGGGGAAAAGTTCACTGCTGCGGCTGTTGAACCGATTGAGTGACCCAACCCGCGGTACAATTTATCTGGATAATCAAGGGATTCACACCATTCCCGTGTTGCAGTTACGACGGCAAATTATGCTGGTTTGCCAAGAACCGAAGCTATTAGGAATGACGGTACAGGAGGCGCTAGCTTACCCATTGGTGTTACAGAAACTGGGAAAATCCGCGATCGCACAACGGATTCAAACCTATCGCAAAAGGCTGCACATCCCAGAAGATTGGCTGGAACGCACCGAGTTACAACTTTCCGTCGGACAACGACAACTGGTTGCGATCGCGCGGGCTTTAATTTGTCAACCCAAAATTATCTTACTGGATGAACCGACATCCGCCCTTGATGTGGGGACAGCTTCTCATGTTTTGGGTGTCTTGGCTGACTTGGCGAATCAGGATCAGATTACGGTTTTAATGGTCAATCATCAGTTAGACATGGCTCAACTCTTCTGTAATCGGGTATTGTATCTCCAGACAGGTCAACTTAGGCAAGATACATCAGCGACTAATATAGACTGGAATCTGTTACGAGATTCCTTAGTCAAAGCCGAAGCGCAAGCGGCTAAAGAGTGGGGAGAAGAAGAGTTTTGACCCTTCGCTTCCCTCAAGGGAACCTGGTTTGTCGGGGCGGGTTTAGGGATTTTCTTGTCGCTATTGATGGTAACGTTTGTACAAAACCCGCCCGGACTAAATTGTGCTTTTGCCTCTCTCCATCCAAAAACACTATTGTCGCCCAGCTGTACTCGCGGCTACAGGTGCAACATCTGGTCGAGAATTTGGATAATGATTATCTACTTCTCCTCCAGTTGATTGGCTGCGTTCAAGCATTTCTGGATTAAACCGATAACCCACATTCCGCACCGTTTGAATTAAACTTGGTTGTCGGGGATCAGCTTCAATTTTTTTGCGGAGTGAGAGGACATGGGTATCAATAGTACGGGGATTATCAATAGCATCGGGCCACGCCCGACGTAGTAATTCAGAACGACTTAATGGTAATCCTTCTGCTTGAGCAAGAACGTAGAGTAAACTAAATTCCTGAGGCGTTAAATCAACAAATTCCCCTTTGTAACACACCCGGCGCTGAACTAAATCAATTTTGAGATCACCATATTCTAGGCTCATTGGTACAGCCGTCATCCGGATTCGTCGAATCAGCGCCTCAACTCTTGCCAGAAATTCCTGCATCCCAAAGGGTTTGGTTAGATAATCATCGGCACCAGCTTTTAACCCTTGGACGATATCAACTTCATGATTACGGGCAGACAGCATTAAAATTAGCGAATGTCGCTGCTGATGAATCCAGCGACAAAACTCTACCCCGTCACCATCGGGTAAGTCAGAGTCGAGAATGACGAGAGTGGGTTGGCGATTATAGAATGTCTCTCTGGCTTGATAGAGGGTGGCAGATTGATAAACCCAATAGCCTGCCTGCTGCAAGTGCCAACCTAGCAGCGATCGCAAATGGGGATTCCCCTCGATAATCTGAATACTAACCGATGCTCCCACGGCATTTTGTTTCCTTTTTCGGCATTGTTACTCAGGTTAACAAAGCTAATGTCAAGATTTTGTAACAACTGTTACTGTGATAGCTGAGGGGGCGGGGTGTCGGGTGTCGGGGAAATTTGCGTTCAACTCCAGTTAACGCCAATGCTTACCTGCTGCTTCAGGTGTGACATTTTGTGGTACGCTTAATTTCCAACCATCCATCTGAGCCAATCTATCGCTATCGTCCTCTGCGTTACCTCTGTTATTATGTCTATGTCAAAAAAAGCTCGTCCGACCCGGGGGCAGTTGGAACGCCGCCTCTCTCAAGGAGTACAATCACTCTACCGTGAGCAACTTGGGCATCAACCTGGCAAAATAACGACCAGTATTCAAGGCGATAGAGTTACGCTGATTCTGGAAGATGCGGTGACTCAGCCGGAGCAGTTACTTGCTAACCAGGGAGAGAAAGACTTAACTGAGAAGGTGCGCTCCGATTTAGATGCTGCCATCAAGCCTCAATTGAGAGAGCGAATCCAGGAAATTTTGGGAGTAGAGGTGGTTGATTTGCTTAGTGATACCACTCTAGAAACTCAAAGGGAGGGAATCATCGCTGTACTAGCTGAGACTCCTCAATTTCGCTGTTCGGGTTCAGCCACACAACAGCCAACTCATCAAGCTTCTTAAGAAGTCAGTGATTGTCATTTGTCATTTTTTTAATAAAACCTCTATTTGTTAGGATTATTAGAATCTAAATAGTTAATTATAAAAATACATGTTGACACAAATCAATATAAATATATGCCAAATAAGGGCAAATTCATTCTAGAAAACCTTACGATAATCCTTATTGAGATAAATCATGAAATTCAAACTGGGCTGTCAATTAAACTATAGTGTTGCGGCAAGTAGCACATTTATTTTTAATCTCAGCGTTGTTGAGAAAAAACATCAAAAAATTCGGCAAGAAAGCTTGCGAATTGAACCATACATGGATTATGAGGAGTATGTGTCTCCTCGGATGGAAAACCGATATCTACGAGTCCATGTACCCCAAGGTGACTTACAGGTGTCCTATCAAGCAACTGTGGATTTATATTATCAGGATGAAGACCCCAGTTCGATTCCAGAAAATCCTCCAGATAAGTTACCGTTAGAAACCTTACATTACCTCTATCCATCGCGTTACTGTGAGTCAGATCGGCTGATGCGTCTGGCACAGAATGAGTTTGGGAATTTGATTCCTGACTATTCCCGCGTCACGGCTATCTGTAACTGGATTTATGATAATGTCACCTATTTATCGGGTAGCACGAATCAACATACCTCGGCTTATGATACCGCGACAGAACGAGCGGGGGTTTGTCGAGATTTTGCCCATTTGGGGATTGCTTTTTGTCGGGCGTTGAATATTCCGGCTCGATTTGTGACGGGATATGCTTATAATTTGGAACCCCAAGATTTCCATGCCTATTTTGAGGCGTATTTAGGCGATCGCTGGTATATATTTGATCCTACCCGACTCGCCCCCTGTAATGGGTTAATTCGGATTGGTATTGGGCGCGATGCGGCTGATGTCGCCTTTGCCACTATTTTTGGTGATGTTCAGATGAACTATAAGGATGTGTTTGTCGAAGCGGTTCCGGAGCAGGATGGAAAAACGCCTGAACTCCCCGACTACACCAATCGTGCGATCGCGTTAATTTAGCATTGAAAGACAGACATGATATGACAAATGACAAATGACAAATGACGCTCCTCTCCGTTAACTTTAATTTTTCCCACAAATCATTAACGCAATGATCGCCGACTAATTCCACTCACCCAATCCACGAGAACCGTCAGCATAATCAAACAGGCGATAGTGTTGACACTCCTCAGCCGTACCACAGACGGCATAGGCTAAGGTGGTAAGCGTTGCCTCTAGGGTTAATTGGAGAAACTCAGGGCTTAACTCCGGCTGTAGACTGGCTTGGAGAAATCGCCCCAATAAGGAAAATCCACCTGGATTCAAGACATCTTGTCCCCAGATACCCGCCTGGTAGAGAGAAAGTGCGATCGCGCCGATAAATACTAATCCCCAAACCGTTTGTGGGTTGAGAATTGGGGGACGAGATAAGGGCTGAGGTTTCACAGGATGATCATAGGGAAGCTGGGGGGAGATGAGAGTGGGTTTGAGATAACGTTATCATCAATGGCGAAATGCAATACCCTCAACCTATCCCTACAAACCAGGTTCCCTTCAGCGAATCAAAGGGTCAAAACTGCCGTTTTTCTGTCTTTAGTATGAAGAAAATTGCCGGGGTTTATTGCCACTATGGGAAAGTATGCCCAGAGTCTCACCAACCGCTTAGGGTTGAAACCCAAGCAACCAAAAGCTCAAGTCAGCTTTAGCTGACACTGAATAAGAGTTTTAGTCGTCTTGAGACGACTTGCGCTTTTAGCCAAGAACTTGAGTTCTTGGCGGGTGTCGAGGCTTATTGACAAAGGTGCAAGTATCGGGTATTGCCCATTTCCTAGTTCCCTGTTCCCTGTTGCCTTTAAAGACTATTATGCCACTATTAAAAATGAAACTACACCTCAGCAAACTGCGTCAAATCCTAGCCTTGTTTTTAATTCCAATTTTCTTGATTTTTGGTTTCGCGATCGCAGACAATAATAGCGACGCCTTAGCCACCCCTCTAACGCCTACAGCACAATTAACCCCAGCCCATCCTCAATCTGAGAAATCTGTCGATTTAGACAAAGGGAGTGAACAAGCGAAAAAGGCATCAGAAAAGGCATTTGAGGGCTTAGAGACAACCAAGGAATTGATTGGCAAAACCGAGAAAAGAAAGCAGGCGATTGAACATGGACGGAAAAAGGCAAGCCGTAAATTAGACTCGATGGCTAAAAAAGCCGAAAAAGCTAAAAAATCAGAAGAATCCTTGAACGACACAGAAAAACTAACACTTGATCGGATAACTGACGGTAAATAATCCAGGTTTAAATCGGGCGCAAATATTGGTTCTTCCAGACTTAGTGTGCTAAACTATTAATTTTAATGAACCAGAAAGCTTACTAAACAAGGACTGTAGCTTTTGATCGCCTCAAAACTCTCTTGAAATCCGGGTCAAAATGGTTAAAGCTATTGCTGTCCAATATTTTGGTAAATCAAGCTAACAATTTAGCACACTAACTACGGAAGACCCCATTAAATTAAGAGAACTCACCCATCAATTTTATCGGGTCGCCCTGCATCGGATATCGGTAATTAGGGGCTGCTGAATAAGTCTTGTGGTGGGGGGAGGGAACAGGGAACAGGCAACAGGCAACAGTTTCAAGCCTCTGTTGAGGTGAAATTCGGCGCAAAAGTCAGCGAAAATCCCAGGATTTTAAGTGTAAAGGTGTAAAAACCTTGTACTTGTTGGGGGCAAAAATGGCTTGAAGTCCTTATCTGGTGTACCTTCCACACTTGTGCAGCAAGCCCTAATTATCTGACAATACGCACATTTAGATCCTACAACCAACCACAATAATTTTGACCGAAAGAATGGGTCTCAAGCCTCCCCGGTATTGGTAATGATATGACACCGCCTACATTGAGACCGGGGCGAGTCGAGATAGGTTAATTGCGATTCCACCAAGTTGACTCAGCGACTCGCCCCTACAACCAACCACGATAATTTTAACAATCCCGATCATCTTGATCATCTTCAGGTTAGAGATTTTTTCAAAACAAACACCGTAGGGGCGACCCGCTGCATTAAATTAAGAGAACCCACCTATCAATTGTATCGGGTCGCCCTGCATCAGGTATCGGTAATTATCTGAAAATACGCACAGTTAGACCGGGGCGAGTCGAGATAAGTTAATTGTGACACCGTCACGTTTGAGCAGCGACTCGCCCCTACAACCAACCGCGACAATTTTGACAATTCCGATTATCTTAATAATGTCAGGTTAGAGATTTTTTCAAGGCAAATCTTGTCGGGGCGACCCGCTGCATTAAATTAAGAGAACCCACCTATCAATTGTATCGGGTCG
>NZ_JBKHHI010000349.1:0-7085 GCF_046539235.1 Coleofasciculus sp. | reverse complement strand
GTTCATGGTTCATGGTTCATAGTTCATAGTTCATGGTTCATGGTTCATAGTTCATAGTTCATGGTGACAGCATCCCATTGCCCGTAAAAATAGGGGTAGTTCGCGAACATAATTAGCAGACAGTGGGCGCACAGCCATGCAGCCTTACCCCAAAACCCTCTGCGCCCCTCTGCGCGAACCTCTGCGTCCCTCTGCGTTGAAAAATTCTGCCACCGCTTACAGGAAAAAAAGAATATTTTGTTGATTAATTACCAGGGAAACATGACAAAAACTGCAACCAAAAGAACACCCATCACCTTAATCGCCGACGAAACCCAAAAACTCCTCGATTGGACAGATAGCGTTCAACAATCCGACGACACAATATTCCACAAAGCCAAAACATTAGCCACCCGCCTCGGTGCCCATTACCGTGCCGATGGACTCACAGAAATAGGCTTCTGGGCACCGGAATTAGGGGCAGATATGTTCCAACCCAAGAACATTTATCTGGAAGTTCTCACCCCGCTTAACAAAATTGACCCCACCTTACCCAACCAAAAAGCCAAAGTTCATCGGGAACACCTACAACTAGAAAAACAAGGCGAATATTTCTGGGGCGTCGTTTCCGGAATGCGTCCGGGAACCAAAGACCAGATGGGTTCCTTCTATTGGCTAAAATACTTAGATTTACAGAATGAAATCCAAACCATTGGCGATGTTTTAGCCTATTCCTTACCTTATGGTGTCTACGCCCCCGCTGAACTCTATGACCTAAATCAGTTACAAGAAAAACGTAGCGACTTGGAGTATTTTGGTCAAGGTGACAGGGATGAATCGGGAATAATTCGCGTTCATCCACCCCGAAATATTTTACAGATTCATATCACCACAGCCGCCAAAGAAGGAACGCTGGCAGGATTAACCCGCATCTATCAACGGATTGCGGAAAAAATCAACGCCAATGACGCTTTAACCCCAGCCGAACAATGTTACATCGGCTATGACGCGGTGCAACTTCTCCCCATTGAACCTACCGTGGAATATCGGATAGAACATGATTTGGGGCAAGGTTTTTTTATCTTCAATGAAGATGACTTGGATGAAATTGACCCGGAAACCGAACAGGTGGATTACGAAACAGAGGACATTAAAATCACCCTGAAAAAACCGGATATCCAAAACTGGGGTTATGATATCGTTATATTTGGCTCTTCAGCAACGAATCCCTCTGTCCTGGAAACCCTGCGTCCGGATGAATTAGTGGAGTTTATTAGTACCCTGCATACTTTCCCTACGGGTCCAATACAAGTCATCTTTGATATTGTTTATGGTCATGCAGATAACCAGGCGTTAGACGTTCTGAATGGGCGCTTCCTCAAGGGACCGAATATGCGCGGACTTTATGACGCCATTGAAGAAACGAATTACGATTTAGAAGAAGTGGCAAGTTTATGTCAGCGTTATCTGGGGGCGGAGTCGGAGAAAGAGGAAGTTAAACAGGAAGCAACGAAGCGGAAATCGGCGGCGCAATTACAGAAGCTGAATGTACCGGAAAAATCCCAGGTGTTGACGGAGTTGGATGTCGGGAAGCTGAAGGTATTTGCTAGGGCGTTTATGGAAGATATGCACCAAGCTTGTAATGTGTGGAATTATGAGGACTATTTGGTGCCAGAATTAGCGGCGTTTAATTTAACCTTGCGTCGTTTCCGTCATGATCATCCTTGGTTGCACCATAATTTATCGGGATTGGATCGGTTTAATCGAATTAGTGAGGATAACTATACCCTTTTCTATGGCTTGCGGAGTCAACCTACAGAGGAGGGGGCGAGTGAAACGCCGTATCAGATGGCGATGGTGTCTCACATGGGTGGTGATCCAATTACGGTGACGCTGGGAGACTGGCTGCAACTGGATTGGGATGAATGGCAGATTGCGATCGCGTCTCCAGGATTGGAGGTGAGTGATCTGCGATCGTTTGAGTTGCGAGATACTCAGGCGCTGCTATTAGAACGAGTGAGTTAAGGGAAATGTTTGTAGTAGGCACTTTAGTTCCTCAAGCGCTAAAGCGCTTACTACAAACTAAGGCAGAGAATCTAGAATCCGCGATCGCATCATGATCGAGTATAAGTTTTCCTGTAGGGGCGACCCGCTTGCCCAAATGAACAACGGCGTCCACTCACTTTGATCGGGTCGCCCTTTACTCAACCCTTTGTGTTAGAAAGTGTTGCTTGAGAGTTAGATGTTTTCCTGATATAGGGTTGATTGAATCAGGGCGCACAGCGGCGTCATCAATCAGGGCGCATGTCTATGCGCCCCTACGTTCAGATGGGATATCTCCTGAAATCTTGCACCATTCCAGGGCTTCACCGCCTCTTGCCAAAACTTATCCTGAAGTCGATCAACTTCATCTGGAGTAAGCTGATTGGATAATGTAGTGCGATCGCGTGCTAAATCGGAAACAATCAACCAATCACCAATCTATGAATTCAGCTTGGCAACAGGTTACTCTATCGAATTTACGTTTCTATCAGTGGCGCAGCGCTAGCTATTTATATCGCGTCGTGGGATTGCTGCAAGCTTGGCGGCGGGGGAGTTGGCTGCTTCAGTGGGCGGAACCCTTGGGCGCGTTGCTGGTGGCGATTGTGTTTGCGGTTGCGCCCTTTGTCTCTACTGCCCTCATCGGCGTGTTGTTAATTGCTTGTGCGGGGTTTTGGCTACTGCTGACTGTCTCGGATGAGAGAGAACGCCCCCAGGTGACACCGATTCATCTGTTGGTATTACTGTATTGGTCAATCGCCACCGTTGCCACAGCCATGTCCCCGGTGAAAGTGGCAGCCCGTCAGGGGTTGGTGAAACTGACGCTATACTTATTACTCTTTGCGCTAATGGCACGGGTACTCAGGTCAGCCCGTCTGCGTTCCTGGGTAATCGGGGTTTTCCTGCATATTTCGTTAATTGTTAGCGTTTACGGGATACGACAGTGGTTTATTGGCACAGAAGCGTTGGCAACTTGGACTGATACTAATTCGGCGGCGGCGGATTTGACGCGGGTTTATAGCTATTTGGGGAATCCGAATCTATTAGCGGGTTATTTGATTTCGGCTGTGGCGTTGAGTTTAGCGGCGGTGTTGGCTTGGACGAGATGGCTTCCAAAAGCCTTGGCTGTAACCATGTTTGTGGTGAATTCTGCTTGTCTGGTGCTTACGTTTAGTCGCGGCGGCTGGATTGGTTTTGTCGCTTGTCTGTTTGTCTTTGCCGTTCTTGTCGTGTATTGGTATAGTATCCAATTACCAGAAAAATGGCGTCCTTGGGCAATGCCTGCGATGCTGGGGAGTTGTGCGGCGGTAATTATTCTGGCGGTGTTATTTGTTGAACCGGTGCGAGTGCGAGTGGCAAGTGTTTTTGTAGGGCGGGAAGATAGTAGTAATAACTTCCGCATGAATGTATGGGCGGCGGTGATTGATATGATTCGCGATCGCCCGATTATTGGTATTGGTCCGGGAAACAATGCGTTTAATAAGATTTATCCCTTGTACCAACGTCCTCAATATACCTCGTTGAGTGCCTATTCTATCTTTTTGGAAGTGGCGGTAGAAACAGGTTTTATTGGCTTGTTTTGCTTTCTCTGGTTACTTTTGGTTACGGTGAATCGTGGTGTACAATTGATTAACCGACTCCGCGCCCTGCGGAATCCTCAAGGCTTCTGGTTAATTGGTGCGATCGCTACCATAGCGGGAATGTTGTCTCATGGTTTAGTGGACACAGTTTGGTATCGTCCTCAGGTGAGTACAGTATGGTGGTTGATGGTGGCGATTATTGCCAGTTATTATCTGCCGCCTCAAGCTGATACCTCAACGGCTGTGCAGGATAGCTAGTACCCACATTACTGAGAGGATAAAGCATTGTGCGATACGTTCCTTCGGAACAGGCTTCGCCAACGCGAGATTTTTGTCGAGTGAGTATTGTTGTGATTTTATAGTTGGTTAAATATAGGATACACGACAATAATAAAGGGCGCACGGGGCGTGCGTCCCTACTGTCTTAATAATGATAGCGACAAGAAATAATCGTTAGATGATTATCATCTACCGCGTAGACAAGACGATTGGTATCATCAATACGACGTGACCAAAATCCCGATAAATTTTCTTTCAAAGGTTCAGGTTTGCCAATCCACTCAAAGGGAATACTTTTAGTTGCCTTGATCAGTTTATTAATCCTCTTAAGAGTCTTCTTATCCTGATTTTGCCAATAAAGATAGTCCTCCCAAGCTTAATCAGTCCAGGCTAACTTCCGATTACTCATCTAATAAGTCTTTCTCGGTTACCTGTCCTTGTTTGTATTGGGCAATGGAGCGTTCTAAGTGGGCTGCATTGGCTGGAGATTTTAACAAATGAACGGTTTCTAGCAAACTATTGAAATACTCAAGAGACATAACGACGGCATCATCAGCATCCCGTCTGGTGATTATAGTATAGTCAGCATCATTAACCACCCGATCCAAAATGGCTTTCAGTTTATTTCTAGCTTCAGTAAACGTTACGACTTTCATTCCTAAAAGCTGTCGGCTTAATTGTACAAGTATAGCCTAGCTGCTCTGAGTCTAGCAAGAAAGCGGCAGACTTAGCATACAGATCAAAGCATTGTGCGATACGTTCCTTCGGAACAGGCTTCGCCAACGCGAGATTTTTATAAGGTGAGTATTGCTGTTATTTTATAGTTGGTTAAATATAGGGCGCTAACCGAGCCGTATTGACTGGATAATTTTCTTTACTGCCTGTTGGGGCTTCGTGAACCTGCAACCATGTTTTATAATGAGAGAATCAAACTTGCTGAAAAATAGGGATGGACAAACTGAAGTTTATTGATTTATTTGCTGGAATTGGTGGATTTAGAATTGCCTTTGAAGAAACGGGCTATGAATGCGTGTATTCTTGTGAAATTGATCCCAAATGCCAGGAAGTATATTTTAATAATTTTTCAGATAAACCCGCAGGTGATATTAGAAAAATAGACATCAACAGTATTCCTGAGTTTGATATTTTAACGGCTGGCTTTCCTTGTCAGCCTTTTAGTATATGTGGTAAAAGAAAAGGTTTTCAGGATACAAGAGGTACATTATTCTTTCGCATTTGTGAAATAATCGCAGCAAAAAAGCCTCCAGTTATTCTCCTGGAAAATGTAAAACATTTAATGCATCAAGATAAAGGGAGAACGCTCAAGGTAATTTTGTACTCTTTAGAAGATTTGGGATATAAAGTAAATTATAGTCTGCTGAATTCTAAAGATTTTGGAGTCCCTCAAAACCGGGAAAGAATAATTATTGTTGCCACCAAAAATAAACAATTTAATTTTAATAAATTGAAAAAAAATAAGTGTATAGCAAAATTAAAATTTTTTCTAGCCGATTCCGAAAATTTTGAATACTTAGATCCGGACAGCTATACCTTAATAGATCAACCAAAACAACAGCAATCGGGCTTAATTTTTGTAGGATACCGGAATAATAAGAGTATTTGGAAAAAAGGAGTTAGACCCAACACTCATCATTTATCTAGGGTTCACCATCAACCCAATAGAATTTATTCAGTAGAAGGCATACATCCTACAATACCTTCTCAAGAGACCTCGGGGCGATTCTTTATTTATCTTCCTGAAGAAAACGCCGTTCGCAAATTGACGATTAAAGAATGTTATAGAATTATGGGATTTCCAGAGAATTTTAAACTCCACAATAATTTAGGAGAATGTTACAAGCAAGTGGGAAACTCGGTCTGCATTCCCATGGTTTCTGAAATTGCTCATCAATTAAAGGAACAAATATTTCTTGGGAGTCAGGAAGAAGAAAATGGAAATGATTTTATAGCTAAAAATAAAGAAAAATTTGTTCAATTGCAAATACCAGGATTACGGTTATGAATCACAAAGAAAAGTTATTACAGGTTTATAAACAAGCTACCAATGCTGAAGATATTCAAAGTGAAAATCTGACATTGAGAACTCAGATTCTGAATTAATTGACATAGAAATTAATGAAATAGATAAAAATCATGGCTGCCAAATAATTGTCAACGGAACCATGCCTACATTGAAGTATTATTTAATACTGATAACTTCCCTAGATAATTTTATTAATAAATATTCCCTATTGATAGAATCAGACTCTGAGCTTCAAATTGATCATAAGATTAAGTGGAATGAAATATTATCTAAACATTTTGGTATTTCTTAGGGGGATCAGAAAATAGGCGACTGATATCATGAACGCACCAGAAAGGGCGCACGTCGGTACGCCCCTACCGTCAAACAGGGGTTGTCATAAAATTAATTCAAGACTGTGATGATTTTGAGGAATTAATTCAAAGTATCTTATCTTAAAAGACTGATTGGTGATATCATCCACTGTTTTTTATCCAACTACATCCACAAATTTGCGGGATTGTCCTTGTCATCTTCCCACTTAGCAGGATTGTTGATAATATAGTCTCGAATTCGGTCTAATGATCCATCAGCGCGAATGATGTGGTCATAAAATCGCGGTTGCCAAGCAAAAGATGAATAATTATTCCTTTTACACCACTGACTAACGGCTGCTTTGTATGATCGAATGATGGCACCCAGAGAACCTGCTTTCGGAGACATTTGTGATCTTGCCCGATAGAACTCCGTGTCGCCACGGAATGTAGAGACGTTGCATGCAACGTCTCTACAGGATGAATTAGGTTTATTAATAATCACAATGCCATGTAAATGATTGGGCATGACCACATAAGCATCCAGATCAGTATAGGCACAATGATCAGGAATATCTGCCCAGAATTGTTGGGCGATTTGCCCAATCTTGGACAGGCGCATTTCTGTTGATATTACATCACCAAAGAAAAACGTGCGATCGCGGGTACAAATGGTGACGAAATACCAGCCATTTGCGCCATAGTCTCTGTGGGGTAATCGAGTGGATTCAACCCGATATTTGCCTTTGTACAGGGTCATGGGTTTGTCCCGATGATGGTGTAGAGACGTTGCATGCAACGTCTCTACAATGGTCATATCACCGACTATAACATCAGCGAAGAAAAATGTGCGATCGCGGGTACAGATGG
>NZ_JBKHHI010000348.1:0-7099 GCF_046539235.1 Coleofasciculus sp. | reverse complement strand
CTGGGTTTGGGAACCAAACTGGGTTTGGGAACCAAACTGGGTTTGGGAACCAAACCCCTACTCCGCGATTAATTTGGCAATTTGCCCAATGACTAAGGGAACTAAACTCATTCCCAGGATGAGTAACCAACCCTGTAGGCTAGGTGGATGAGTTTGCAGGATATCGGAGAGGATGGGTAGATAAATGGCAATGGCGAGTAATCCAGTACACAGGATGAGGGCGCCCCAGACGTACTTATTCCGGGTGACTTCGTTAACCAGTACACCTGATCCGCGATCGCGCATATTGAAGACGTGCCACAATCGGGAAAAGGCAATAGTCATAAAGGAAATAGTAACCGCTTGATTTTTTTCCAATCCTAACCAGTTGAATGCCAGGTAAAAGGAACCCAGAACCGGGGCAGCTATGATTAAACCATATCCCGCGATCGCAAACCAGTGACGCCTAGCTATAATCGACTCTTTGGGGTCACGAGGCGGTTGTTCCATCAGGGTGGGAGATCCTTCACCCACACCCAGCGCCAGGGCGGGGAAGACATCATTAATGATATTTAGATATAAGATTTGTAGGGGCAAGATAGGTAAGGGCGCATTAACTAACGAGGTGGCGGTGACTGCCATAATTTGACCGACATTCCCCGATAGCAGATAAACCGTGAACTTACGAATATTATTAAAAATCGCTCTCCCCTGTTCCACCGCCGCAACAATGGAGGAAAAGGCATCATCTTGCAGCACCATATCCGCCGCCTCTTTTGCCACCTGGGTACCTCGTTGTCCCATGGCGACACCAATATCCGCTTTTTGCAGGGCGGGGGCGTCATTCACCCCATCCCCTGTCATTGCCACAATTGCCCCGGTGTCTTGGTGCAAGGCAATCAGGTTTAACTTTTGTTCGGGAGATACCCGGGCAAAAATCGGGGTTTTGACTAAGCGTTCACGTTCCTCAGCAGAGGATTCATCGGGACTTTTTAAGTCTTTCCCCTGCACCACATCCGCTTGTTCATCATCGGTTAAGCCCACAGCGAAACCAATATTCCGGGCGGTGACGGGTTGATCCCCTGTCACCATAATCACCCGAATTCCCGCATCTTGACATTCATCTATTGCCGCCCGTACCTCTTGGCGGGGGGGATCAAGTAAGCCAACAACACCTAAAAACGTCAGGTTTTCGTAAGGGTTAGCCTCTTCACTATCCACCCTTTTTTGTGCCAATGCCAGAATCCGTAACCCTTGGGCGGCTAAGTCATTACTGCGTTGCTTCCAGGAATCGCGATCGCGAAGTTCTTTTTCCCCCTCTGGGGTTAAGATACGGTTACACACCTCTAGGACAGATTCCGGTGCGCCTTTGACGGCAAAGCGATAATCACCATTGCTTTTGTGCAGGGTTGCCATCATTTTATTGTCGGGATCAAATGCCTCTTCCCGCACTTCCGGCATATCTTCTAATAATTTTTCGCGTTCAAGTCCAGCTTTTGCCCCAGCAATCAGCAGCGCCACTTCCATCGGATCACCGACAACTCGACTTTCATTAGAGTCCTCCGGTTGTAATGCTGCATTATTACATAAAACACCAACTTCTAAGGCGGGGCGGAGAATGTCATGCTCTAAGGGTTTCAGGGTTTCATCGTCTTGGCTGAATTCTCCTTCAGGTTCTAATCCCTCACCACTAATTTCAACATCACCGGAGTCGAGTACGATATGACTCACCGTCATCCGGTTTTCGGTTAAGGTTCCGGTTTTATCGGTACAAATAACGCTAGTCGCCCCTAGAGTTTCCACCGCCGCCAGTTTATTAATTAGGGCGTTCCGCTTCGCCATGCGCCACATTCCTCGCGCTAGGGCAATCGTTGCCACAATTGGCAGTCCTTCGGGAATTGCGGCGACAGCTAGGGCGACAGACGTTTCCACCATCAGGCGAATATCTTTGCCCACGATAATGCCGGAAATGGCAATCAGGGCGACAATAACTAGAGTGACCCAAATCAAACGACGTCCCAGTTGATTCAGCCGTTTTTCTAGGGGGGTGCGTTCCTCGGTTTTGGCTTCTTGGGCTAACTCAGAAATGTGACCCAACTCCGACTGCATTCCTGTGGCTACCACTACCCCTTCCCCGGAACCACGAGTTAGGGCTGTTCCTTTGAACAGCATATTGGTGCGATCGGCAAGTTCCACATCCCCTTCTATGGGTTCTGTGGTTTTGCTGACTGGAACGGATTCCCCTGTGAGAGAAGACTCATTCACCTGCATTTTGGAAGTTTCTGTCAGCCGCATATCTGCCGGAACCAGATCTCCGCTTTCTAGGAGTACCATGTCTCCGGGTACCAACTCTTCCGCGTCAATCTCCTGCATCTGTCCTTGGCGGCGCACTTTGGCTTTAGTGCTACTCAGGCTTTGCAAGGCTTCCATGGAACGCACAGCTTGATATTCCATGAAAAAGCCAATGGCGGCGTTAATTAAGATGGCAAAAACAATGGCAATCCCCTCAATCCACTGAGCAAAGGCAAAGGATAGAATCGCGGCAATGGCGAGAATCCCAATCACCAGACTTTTGAACTGTTCGATCAGGATTTGTAAGGGTCCTCTACGCTGGGCTTCTTTGAGGCGGTTCGCGCCATATTGTTCCCGTCGCTGCTGTACCTCGGCGTCAGAGAGTCCGTCATCCTCAGAAACATCCAGTTTCTTAAATAGCTCTGCTGATGAAATTGTCCACGGTTTGTTGGGAAGATCCGCCATAATTGGTTTGATTGTGATTAACCTTGTAACTTAGATGGGGTAACGGTTGTGGGTTTGCTGATTTATTGTAGGGTGGGCAAGGCTGATCAGCCATAATTTGTATTGCCCTTGTCCAATTTGAGGATTGTGCTAAAGGGTTAGATGTCAGCGCGATCGCACCACAGGATTACCCTATTAGGGTTATATACTAGAGAGTTATGCCAAAGAATCCTCCTTTTGAAGGAAGATTCACCTCATTTTTGAGATAGAACGGCTCTAGCGCCGACTTTTCTATCTTGAGATTTTGTTGGCTTGTCAATCAGTTTTCAACCGATTCAGTAACCTTAACGTATTGATGTAAAAGGGATTTATAGTTTCTTTGGCTGGTTAAACTCAGTAACAATGACTCAAACGCTTGATGCAAATGAACTCAATTCCGAACCCCGCAAACTTCTCTACCTCTGACTCATGAACTTGTTCAGGCAAAACCGTACTTTTTCGCGCTATACGGCAATCGTGATTTTGTCTGTCTTAACTTTGGTCTTTATTGGCTTTGCTTTAATTCGTTCTCCTACGTTGATCATCCCCCCAACTGACCCAGCTAATCCCACCACTGTTTATGTCATTGATTACGGTTATCATTCACGCCTCATCCTGCCCGATCGCCAGGGTGGATTGCTCCAATATACTTATGGAGATTGGCATTATTTTGCCCTAAATCAGCAAGATTTAAGCGATGGACTAGCTGCACTGCTAATGCCCACCTCCGGCACCCTCGGCAGAAAAAGAGCGAACGATATTACTGAACTTCAGCAAGAACTTGGTTCTGACTGGCAGGATACCCTATTGAGTTTTGAGGTAGCAGGAACCCAAGCTGCACAGTTATTGGAATCATTGAATGAACGCTTCAACCAAAACATCGACACGCGCATTGTAAATCCGCGTAATAACGTAGCTTTTGTCCAGGATGACCAAGACTATACCGTATTCCACAACAGCAATCATGAGTTGGTTAACTGGTTGGAAGAGTTAGACTGTCAAGTTGAGGGCTTTGTAACTTGGCCCAATTTTCAGGTAAAGCACTCAGAAAATTAAAAGGAATAGTAAGCTCATTCTTGAGTGTGGCAGAGGGTGATCCAGGCAGATGTGATATCAAATCCGGTTCATACTCACACTTTGCGGATAAAGGATGGCAATATAGGATAGCAGTTAGACTAAATAGGAGCATGACTCAACAATACGATGTATATGGTCTCGGTAATGCCCTCCTGGACATTGAATTAGAAGTTCCCCCAGAGCTACTCCAGGAACTGAACATTGATAAAGGGGTGATGACTTTAATTGAAGAAGATCATCAGTACAAGATCCTGAAACGCTTAGAGGGTCAGTCAATAAAGCGCGGCGGTGGGGGATCGGCAGCAAATACAATGATTGCCCTGAGCCAATTTGGGGGTAAAGCCTTCTATTCTTGTAAAGTCGCCAATGATGAAGACGGACAGGTTTACCTGGAGGATCTGCTCCGCTTTAATGTAGAGACTAACCTACAATACCATGCCCCAGAAGCTGGAATTACAGGTAAATGCTTGGTGTTTGTCACGCCAGATGCCGATCGCACCATGAATACGTTCCTGGGAATTTCCGCTAGCTTCTCAGAAGCAGAATTAGTACCCGACGCGATCGCACAGTCCAAATATACCTATATTGAAGGGTATTTGGTAACAGGTGCTGCCAGTAAAGCGGCGGCGATTCAAGCCAGAGATCTTGCCAAAGCCGCAGGTCAAAAAATCGCCTTATCCCTGTCTGACCTGAATATGGTGAAGTTCTTTAAAGATGGATTACTGGAAATCATCGGTTCAGGCGTGGATTTCCTCTTTGCCAATGAAAGCGAAGCCCTAACCATGGCGGACAATGAGGATCTTGCGGTTGCTGTTGATTACTTGAAAGGGTTAGCTAAAGGGTTTGCGATTACCCGTGGACCGAAAGGATCAGTAATCTTTGATGGACAAGAGATAATCGAGATTGAGCCAGTACCTGTTAAAGCAGTTGACACCGTTGGCGCCGGAGATATGTATGCTGGCGCGGTTCTTTACGGACTGACTCATGGTATGAGTTATGCTCAAGCTGGTCAATTAGGTTCCAAAGCGGCGGCAAAGTTGGTGACGAGTTTCGGTCCCCGCATGGACACCCAAGATACTCGTTCTCTATTGGTTGGGTAATTGTACGGCAGAAAGCTGAATAGGAAAAGCTTGTAGAGACGTGCCATGGCACGTCTGGGAGATGGGGGAGATTATGTAGGCTCACAAGGGTAGGTTTCTTTAAGATTGGGGTTCAGGTAAGACTTAGAAGACAGAATGACCATCACTTCGACTTCGCTCAGCGACCGTAGACAAGGAAAAGTTTTAATGAAAAATAGGACGTTTCGGCTTTTTACAGTTAGCTTGACCGAACCCAATTCTGTACGGTTTTTTCTCCTTGTCTTCTTTCCTTCCTTGTCATCCTTGTCTTGTCCCTACCCTAAAATAAAAAAACTACACCTGTAATGATTATGTAGGGGCGGGTTTCACTACTATCTTTTTGGTTACACCCAGATGCAACTAAACCCGCCCCGACTTGACGAATCAGGACTTACGCAGCTACGCCAACTATCGTGGCAATGGTGCGTTACGCTACGCTAACACACCCTACATATAGAACCTTTGCGTAAATCCTACGAATGACAAATGACAAATGACAAATGACAAATTATTAAATTAGGAGAACTCTGATGGTTCAATCAAATCCCAACCCGTTGAATGAACAAGCGCAATCAACGGCATCCCTATCTTCTGACAAAGGCGGAAACTATTCCTATTGCTCACTCCCTAAAGTTGCGCCGCGTGACTTGTCAAGGATTGTAGATCGCAATCGTGCCAATCTGATCCAATTTCTGGATAAGAAATGGGTGAACGGCACAATCTTACATTACTATTTCTTCGATCAGCCAACCTATTGGACAACGACTGAAACCGAAAAAAATGTTGTCCGTAAAGCCTTTGATGTCTGGAAGCAGGTGGGTATTGGGCTGGAATTCAAGGAAGTAAACTCACCAGACGAGGCAGAAATCCGGATTGGCTTCCAGCGCACAGATGGCGCTTGGTCTTATGTTGGCAGAGATGTTCTCAATATTGGGCGGGATGAGCGGACAATGAATTTTGGTTGGGATTTAACCCGCTATCCTGGAGAAATTGACACCGCTGTCCATGAAATTGGTCATACTCTAGGATTTCCTCACGAACACCAAAACCCTAATGCTGGTATTGTTTGGGATGAACAAGCCGTTTACGCCGAACTCGCAGCACCTCCGAATAACTGGGATCGGGAAACCACCTATTACAATATCATTCGCAAAATTAACCCGGATACGGTACAAGGGTCAAGCTGGGACCCCAACTCAATTATGCACTATCCCTTTGGCGCAGGTTTAATTCAAGCACCACCAAAATATCGGAATGGTTTAACTCCAGCACCTGGGTTATCAGAACGGGATAAAACTTGGGTCAAGCAGTTTTACCCACTCTTAGAAGAGAAGGATTACACCGAACTAAAACCCTTTCAATCGGTTCCCTTAACCCTCACACCTGGGGAACAGATGAACTTCCGTATCGAACCTGATGCGACACGATCCTATACGATTAGCACCTTTGGCACTTCAGACACGGTGATGGTTCTGTTTGAAGAGGTCAATGGTGAACTTCGTTATCTTACCGGAGACGACGATAGTGGCGAAGACTATAATGCTGAGATTAAGGTCAGGTTATTTCGAGGGCGTCGATATGTATTACGTATCCGCCTCTACTATAGCGATCGCGCGGGAGAAACCGCTGTGATGATGTGGTAAACTGTTAGGCATTTAGATTGAGATACCTACCACTACCAAGGAAGGGAACAGGGAATAACCAATTGAAATACGTTTTAACTTAAACCTTTTCCCCCACTATATTCGCTGGAATTTAGTGGGGGTTGAACTATTTCAAGGACGATATACCTATATTATATATTATTAGGAAATAATTATAATTGCCTTTTAGGAAAGCTCTCGTTCGCTATAAGTGTTTGTTCTACATTTTCTAGATAGTTTACCAGAACTTTATGCAACATTTTGCAACTGCTTTTCTAAGTCCCGGCGTAACCCTAAGTAATGGCGATAAGTATTCGCCCACTCAATAAAAACTGCCTCATCTGAGAGTTGACCTTTGCTATAGCGATCAAAAAAATCCTCAGATTTCATATTTTGCTGATTTTCATACAAACTAAGTCGCTTGGCTACGGCTATCAGTGCATCTAAAGGCGACGTATATTGCACTCGTTCTTTTTGCATTCCCCCTCCTAACTCATTCTATCTCTT
>NZ_JBKHHI010000347.1:0-7106 GCF_046539235.1 Coleofasciculus sp. | reverse complement strand
CATGCGGTTGATGGAGTAAGTCTGGCATCGTATGAACCATGAACCATGAACCATGAACCATGAACATGATATGATGAGTAGCCCAACTGGATGCCAGTTGGAGAAGCGACTACCGATGGGTTTGATGATCCCCCTTTCGGATAAGATGAGAAAATGCAAAGGAACCAAGTAACATAACTTGATAACGTTCTAGCAAGTCGGTTGAGGTATACAAGTAAATGAACCAAGAAATTTTCGATAGAGTCAAAAAAATAGTTGCCGAACAACTGGAAGTTGAACCCGGTGACGTAACCCCTAAAGCTAACTTTGCCAATGATCTCAACGCCGACTCCCTGGACGTGGTGGAATTGGTTATGGCTTTAGAGGAAGAGTTCGATATCGAGATTCCAGACGAAGCCGCCGAACAGATTGCCACAGTCCAAGCGGCTGTGGACTATATCAGCTCAAAAACAGAGGCGGCGGCTTAATCAGCGGTTGTCTTCTTGAAAAAAGTTCTGCGTTCTCAGGCAGTTTCCCTGTTTTATTGGCATCATGACAAACATTGAACTCAAGCGCGTTGTTATTACAGGTTTAGGCGCGATCACTCCCATCGGCAATACTTTGGCGGAGTATTGGGACGGACTTTTAAGTGGGCGTAATGGGATTAGTACAATTACCCGGTTTGATCCCTCCCGTCATGCTTGTCGGATAGCGGGCGAAGTCACGGGGTTTAATCCCCATGATTATATGGATCGCAAAGAAGCTAAGCGGATGGATCGCTTTGCCCAATTTGGAGTCGCGGCTAGCAAACAAGCGATCGCGGATGCGAAGTTTGTCATTAATGAATTGAACGCAGAACAGGTGGGCGTTGTCATTGGCACCGGGGTTGGCGGGATTAAAGTCATGGAAGACCAACAAGAGGTCTACTTGAGTCGTGGTCCCGATCGCTGTAGTCCGTTTATGATTCCGATGATGATTGCCAATATGGCAGCCGGACTTACGGCAATTCATACCGGGGCAAAGGGACCGAATACTTGTACCGTCAGCGCCTGTGCCTCTGGCGCCCATGGGGTGGGCGATGCCTTTCGCTTGATTCAACGGGGGTATGCCCAGGCGATGATTTGTGGGGGAACGGAAGCAGCGGTGACACCGTTATCCGTGGCGGGATTTGCTTCGGCAAAAGCCCTGTCTACCCGCAATGATGATCCGGAACATGCCTGTCGTCCCTTTGATCGCGATCGCGATGGTTTTGTTATGGGTGAAGGGGCAGGCATTTTAATCCTAGAAGAACTAGAACACGCCTTGAGTCGAGGGGCGCGTATTTATGCCGAAATGGTGGGGTATGGCATGACCTGTGATGCCTATCATATGACCTCACCCGTACCCGGTGGGGAAGGGGCAATCCGGGCAATGCAGTTGGCACTCAAAGATGCCGGATTGCAGCCTGAAGATGTCAGCTATATTAATGCTCATGGAACGAGTACACCCGTTAATGATCCCACAGAAACGACGGCGATTAAAAAAGTCTTAGGCGATCATGCCTATAAGATTGCCGTGAGTTCCACCAAATCGATGACGGGTCATTTGTTAGGGGGTTCTGGGGGTATTGAATCCGTCGCCTCTGTCTTGGCGGTAGCCCATGATCAAATTCCGCCGACGATTAATTTAGAAAATCCCGATCCAGACTGCGACTTAGATTATGTGCCGAATCAAAGCCGTCAGCAAACCGTAGATGTGGCGCTATCGAATTCCTTTGGCTTTGGCGGTCATAATGTCACATTGGTGTTCAAGAAGTACAAATCAGCTTAAGGTTAGTAGTGGCGTTGTCTTGGCGATCAAGCGATCGCGATTTCAACGCCTCCATTAATTTGGACAGGTTGCGTAGGGGTACGGCATTGCCGTGCCCCACTAGATCATATCGACTCCATCAGGGTTTCAGCCTTCGCTCTTCCGAAAGTGACACAAGAGCGATAAAACTGTATGAACGGATACAGAACGACTTGTCTCTATCCAATCGCCAAATTTTAGCCAAGCTTATACCAAGGAGTCTTGATCATCGATCCCCCTAATGGGATGATCAGTGTATCCTTGGGGAAAGAGTAATCCTCGCTTTACGGAAAAAATTTTGCGTTAAACCCTAGTTTCCTGGAGTCATTAGATAACACCTATGGTCGTTGCCACCCAATCTCTCGAAGAACTTTGCATTAATTCCATTCGCTTTCTGGCGATAGACGCCGTAGAGAAAGCCAATTCCGGTCATCCCGGATTGCCAATGGGCGCAGCACCGATGGCGTTTGTGCTGTGGGATCGGCTGATGCGGTACAACCCGAAAAATCCTAACTGGTTGAACCGCGATCGCTTTGTTTTGTCAGCGGGTCATGGCTGTATGTTACAGTATGCCTTGCTCTATCTGACCGGCTATGATGACATCACCCTTGATGATCTCAAGCAGTTCCGTCAGTGGGAATCCAAAACTCCTGGTCATCCGGAAAACTTCATGACTCAAGGAGTGGAAGTCACCACTGGACCATTGGGACAAGGGATCGCCAACGGTGTCGGGTTAGCGATCGCAGAGGCACATTTAGCCGCCC
The DNA here is from genome assembly GCF_046539235.1 of Coleofasciculus sp. Lineage (GTDB taxonomy): Bacteria > Cyanobacteriota > Cyanobacteriia > Cyanobacteriales > Coleofasciculaceae > Coleofasciculus. Next base: position 4,536 of record NZ_JBKHHI010000347.1, on the reverse strand, counting down.
AATTTAATAAACCCGATTGCCAAATTATCGACCACTACACCTATGTCATTTTAGGTGATGGTTGCAATATGGAAGGCGTATCTGGAGAAGCCTGTTCTGTCGCCGGACACCTGGGACTGGGCAAACTGATTGCCCTCTACGACGATAACCATATCTCCATTGACGGTTCCACCGACCTTGCCTTTACAGAAGACGTGGGCAAGCGTTTTGAAGCTTATGGTTGGCACGTCCAGCATGTTCCCGATGGTAACACCAACTTGGACGCGATTCACAAAGCAATTGAAGCGGCTAAAGCGGTTACCGATAAGCCCTCTCTAATTAAAGTCACCACCACCATTGGTTTCGGTTCACCCAATAAAGCCAATACCCACGGCGTCCATGGTGCGGCTTTAGGTGCTGATGAAGTGAAAGCCACTCGTGAACATCTGGATTGGAAGTATTCCGAATTTGAGATACCCGAAGACGCCCTGAAGCATTTCCGCAAGGCAGTTGATCGCGGTGCTGAGTACGAACAAGAGTGGAACAAACTCTTCACCCGTTATAAAACCGAATACGCAGAAGAAGCTGCCGTATTAGAACGGATGACCAGCGGTAAGCTGCCCGAAGGCTGGGACAAAGCCCTACCCACCTACACACCCCAGGATAAAAAAGATGCCACTCGGAATCAATCGGGCGCAACCCTCAACGCTATGGCTGGGGTATTACCGGAACTGATTGGCGGTTCGGCTGACTTAGCCCCTTCCAACAAAACCTTACTCAAATCCTCCAAGGATTTCCAAAAAGGTGCCTATGAAAATCGCAACCTCCGCTTTGGGGTTCGCGAACATGGTATGGGAGCGATTTGTAATGGGATTGCCCTGCATAAGTCTGGCTTGATTCCCTATGGTGCCACATTCTTAGTCTTCACCGACTACATGCGGGCATCAATTCGCCTGTCTGCCCTATCCCATGCTGGGGTAATCTGGGTGATGACCCATGACTCCGTGGCATTAGGAGAAGATGGTCCTACGCACCAACCAATTGAGCATATTCCTACCCTGCGAGCGATTCCCGACTTAATCGTCATTCGTCCGGCGGATGGCAATGAAACCTCTGGTGCCTACAAGGTAGCGGTTGAGAAGGCAAAACCTGCCCAGGGTTTAGCAACACCCAGTCTATTAGCACTGTCTCGCCAAGGGCTACCTAATCTAGAGGGAAGTTCGATTGATGCTGTCGCTCAAGGTGCTTACATCCTATCGGATAGCGATGGCACACCCGATATCATCTTAATTGGTACAGGTTCGGAAGTTCACATCTGTGTTGATGCCGCGGAAAAACTCCGGGGTGACGGCAAGAAAGTCCGCGTAGTTTCCATGCCAAGTTGGGAACTGTTTGAGGAACAGGATGAAAGCTATCGCGAATCTGTATTACCTAAAGCCGTAACCAAGCGGTTAGCGGTAGAAGCGGGTTCTAGCTTTGGCTGGTGTCGCTATGTTGGCACTGAAGGTGACACGATTAGTATTGATCGCTTTGGCGCATCGGCTCCTGGTGGCGTTGCTTTAGAAAAGTTTGGCTACACGGTGGATAATATCGTGGCTAAGGCTAAGGCGCTTTAGGGATAGTAATTTCGTAGAGGCACGGCACTGCCGTGTCCTACAATCAGAAAGGCTCTCTGTTTCTAGGGAGCCTTTTTGGGTGTGGGAGCTATAATACCAAGCCTGGTAGTATAGCTACCTTGTACTTCAATTTGTAAAGACAGACCCCGTAGGAAGGGTTTTGCGGAACCGCCAGAACGTCTCTACGATGTTTTTGCTTGCCTGACTGAGGTAGGCAGTTCATCTTTAATTTGGTAAGATAATCTTACTATAGGTAATAGACAAGTCCTTATCATGAATCCAGAGGATGTAAAAGAACAATTTATAGAGGTACTCACAGAAATCCAGACAGATAGCGGCTATGGAGAAACACCAATCTCAGGAAAAACCTGTCCCATGACTGACCTGGAAGGGTTTGATAGTCTCCTGTGTATTGAGGCGATTAATATGCTAGCTGACAAGCTCAAAGTGGAGATTCCCAGTAACCAGATTCACAAAATAGGTCTTTCACAGGACGGTAAGCAGTCGCTCACCATTGATCAGTCCGTTGATGTAGTCTGTAAGATTGTCAACACAGGAGAGACTTAGGTATGAGTCATCAAGAACAGAAGAGGTCAATTATTGCAGCCCGCTTGCGTGAAGCTCGCAAGATGGCGGGACTTTCCCAAGCTCAAGTGGCTAAGATGCTTGGTCTTCATCGCCCTTCAATTACGGAAGCGGAAGCTGGAAATAGAAAGGTTTCTGCTGATGAGATCACGAAGCTGGCTGAAATTTATGACGTAAGTGTGTCATGGTTACTTGGGGAAGGTGCGGACAAGCTTGATATCCATGACGACAAGATTCAGCTTGCCGCTAGAGAACTCCGAAAGCTTAAGCCAGATGACCTTGATCGACTTTTAACAATACTTGCTTCGATGCGTAGAGGGGGAGAAGTACTTTGAGGAATCAGACTTTGAGAAATCAGAGAAAGGTGTTGGCACAACAAGCCCAGCAACAAGCCATCGATGTGCGGAGGAATGCAGGTTTTGACAACAAAAGCCCACTCTGCATTTACGGCTTGTGCGATAAGCTCAATGTGAGGGTCAAGTTTGTTGACATCAGTATGGAGGGTATCTATCTCCGAGAAGCAGAGCCGATAAGTCTAAGTACCAACGTCATGAATTGTTTGAACGGTATCTCAATTTTCTTCCCAGGGCTAAGGCAATAAAACATTGTAAAAAGAAAAATAGCCGTGGTCTTTACTTTGAAAGACTTATTGCCTTTGATTCTGATAATCCACCTAAAATAAACCAACTTGAGTTCATTATTTCTGAATATCAGAAACGCAAATGGGTTAGGAGATCGATGTTTCAGGCATCAATTTTTGATCCTCGGAGAGATCATGTTAGTGACGCTCAGCTTCCGTTTCCCTGTCTGCAACATGTTAGCTTTGTTCCACAGGGAAAAACGCTTACCATGAATGCTTTTTATGCTACCCAGCAGCTATTCAATAAAGCCTATGGTAACTACTTAGGGTTATGCAGACTGGGGGATTTTATGGCTCACGAAATGGAACTAACGTTTAGCCGTATGAATTGCTTTGTTGGTGTAGCTAAACTGGATAACATTACCAAGACTTCAGATACTCTCGCTCCAGTCAAGGAGGCTTGTCGAGAAGCACTGTCTTCAAAGACAGACTAACCAGCAACGGACGCCAGCAACGGACGGAACATAGTATGGCAGCTAAACAACCAACGCGGGGAAAATTGAAAAGCGATCACCAAAACAAACCTATTGATGAACAACTAAGTCTTGACTTAGGTAACTATGGTAAACCCAAAATAAATGACAGTATAGATATTGCTGCATACTCCCACATTCTGCCTGCAAAACCCACCGTGGTTTTTGATACCTACTGGCGTTTCGCCGCAGAAAGGCAGAATATTTTTTTCAAAAAGTTCGTGGGTAAACCAATGCCTTGGACTAACGATCCAATCCTTTCTACCTTCAAATTTACCAATGCCTACCGAGCATCAGATCGCACCAGCCAATACCTGATCCGTTATGTTATCTACCGCGACGATATCCCTCAAACTCCCGATGAAGTATTTTTCAGAATTATTCTGTTTAAGATTTTCAATAAGATTGAAACATGGCAACTTTTAGAAAATAAACTTGGCAATATTATCTACGCCGACTATTCTTTTAAACGCTATGACAAAATTCTTACCGAAGCCATAGAAAACAGTCAAAGAATCTATTCAGCCGCCTACATCATGCCTTCAGGAGGAAAAATACTTGGTCATACAAGAAAACACCGTAACCATCTCAAGTTGATTGAGCGGATGATGCTTGATGAACTGCCAAAGAAACTCACAGATGCAGCAAATATGCACAGAGGATTTGACCTCTTGCGTGAATATCCTACTATCGGTGACTTTCTGGCATACCAGTTTATAACAGATGTCAATTACAGCGAAATTACGAATTTCGATGAAATGAGTTTCGTAGTTCCTGGTCCGGGTGCGCTTGATGGTATTCGGAAATGTTTTGCAGATCTGGGTGGTCTAAATGAGCCAGAAATAATCAAGTTCATGGCGGAACTTCAAAAATCAGAGTTCGAGCGATTAGGTCTTGATTTTCAGTCCCTATTTGGACGACCATTGCAGTTAATCGATTGCCAAAATCTATTTTGTGAAGTCGATAAGTATTCTCGGATTAGGCATCCAGAAATTTCCGGAATATCAGGTCGAACTCGTATAAAACAAAAGTATTCAGCTCGTGGAGAACCAATTGATTACTGGTATCCACCAAAATGGGAAATCAATAAAGCTGTTAAAGAATACAGAAATACAGAATAACTCAAGCGGCTAGCCAAGCTAAATCAAAATCAAACTTCAAGGAGTAAATAATGGAGTTTCGCAGGTATCAAGAACAAGCATTGAATAGCGATCGAATTCCTAGCAATAGTGGAAATGAAATA
>NZ_JBKHHI010000346.1:0-7111 GCF_046539235.1 Coleofasciculus sp. | reverse complement strand
GGATGCTTCGCTTTTTGTTCCATGGGGGAGACCAGAGGATGCTTCGCTTTTTGTTGCACGGGGGGAACCAGAAATTATATCAAGTCCGGTAGCATCAGTTGTGTATAGTGGGAAAGGGGTAAAAGGATAAAAGGGTAGAAGGGTAAGGTTTTTGTCCCAATAACTACAGGTATGATAGACTCTCGACACAAACCGGACAAGATATTAATCAAAGTCCCCCTTTTGAAGGGGGATTTAGGGGGATCTAAACTTTGAGCGCTAGTTATACAAAGTCTTAAGTTGACACCAATGACCGACGTGCGCCCAAAATACCGTTCCTCCGTAGTCCATCAACTTCCTCTAAAACAAGAAACTCAATAACACAACAACACCTAAAATAACTCCAATTAAAATAGCCGTCCCCACCATTAAATTACCAATTTCATCCACCGTCCCCCGAATACCCCTAACCATTCGCCCTAAATTCAAGGGAAACCTAACTAATACCTGCAACGGAAGCGGTAACTGGTGCAATTCAAAACTATACCCAGGAGTACGCCTTGCTTCTACTTCAAACCTCCCCTTAACCCAGTTTATATCTCGCCCCTGCTGACGCGCTTCCCAAAGTAAACTTCCGGCTAACTGCAGTGACATCCTCCTACACCAAATCAAAGATTATGGTGTAGGCTTCCCCAAATCACTTTGAGGATTTCCTGGTTACTCCCCTTCGACTACGCTCCCCTTCGACTACGCTCAGGGGATTTCGCCACTTGCCTAGTTTGGCTTTCACCAACCCCCGGTAGATCGGCTGCACAGGCAGTTTCCTTTCCCGCTAGCCCAGCGGTACTAATTAGCTCTATTCCTCGGTTTCTGATTACCTGACTACTAGCCACATCCCTATCAGTTTGATAGCCGCAATGAGGACAATCATGTACCCGGACACTCAGGTCTTTTTTAACCTCACCTTTGCACTCAGGACATTCTTGAGAAGTCCCCCTAGCATCAACAACAGCAAAAAACTTTCCACGTTTCCAGCACACATATTGAGTGATGGTACGAAATTGACCAAAACCGCCATCCAGCATCTGTTTTCCAAGAAACCCTTTGGCGGTGATACGGTAATCAAGGTCTTCCATGAAAACCATATCCCCAGCGTCACAGAGGGTATGTGCTTGTTTGAAATGAAAGTCTTTACGGATGTTGTCGATTTTATGGTGAAGTCGAGCTACTCTAAGGCGTTGTTTTTCATAGTTATTTGACCGCTTTGTTTTCCTAGATAGCCTACGTTGTAGCAATTTCAGCTTACTTTGCATTGTCTTAAAAAACTTAGGCGGTTTGACAATAACACCCTCACTGGTAGCTAAAAACTTTTCTAATCCTACGTCTACTCCAATTGGATGTCCGTGGGGTTTGTGGTCAGGAACACTGACGTCACATTGAATATTGATAGATGCATACCATCGGTCAGCTTGACATAAGATTCGCACCTGTTTAACCGTAAATCCAGATGGAATAGGTCGGTGCAGGTTGACAGTAATTGCCCCAATTTTGGGTAATTTAATATGTAAACCGGTTACAGGGTTTTCCTTGAATTGAGGAAACAGTAACGAATTAAACTGCCCAAACTTTTTAAATCTGGGAAAGCCAAAACCGCGAGACTTAAAGTAATCCCAACCTTTATGCAACTGCTTGATTGTTTGCTGGAGAGCTTGAGAAGGAACCTCTTTTAACTTGGGGAATTCTTTCTTAGCCTTGGGCAAATTGTTAAGCTGTTGTATCTCGCCAGGAAACTTGGTATCTGCTGGAATGATGTACTCTTTTTCAAAAGAACATCTATCAATCAAGCACTTACGACTATTGCACCAATCCTTTATCTCCCCCAATGCATAGTTGTATGCACTGCGACAAATTTCCATCCACTCAATCAACCGTTGTTCTTGAGCAGCGTCTGGATAGATTCGGTAACGATAGTTAAGTGTAAGCATACCTCTATTGTACGCATTTACTGACTAGTTGCGTGAGTTTAAATGTTAATTTAGGTGACTTTTAGTCACCTAAATTAACTTGGGGGCGTTGTGTATCCCAACGCGCTCATCATAGATTACAGCGTGGGTCTTACAACTCCCCCAAGCCCCCTGGTAAGATAAATGCTAATAAACCGATCAGGTTGAGAAACGTATTCCTGATACGTTTGACAGAAGTGATAAAGCAGCCAGGATTTGCCAATGCGTCTGCGCCCGACCACATTTAAGCTACCGGGTAGGGTACCTGTAATCTGAGTAGTAATCTGTTGCAACTCCTCGTGGCGTCCCACAAAAAATCGGGAATCCGCGATCGCTGCACCGACTATAAATGGACAAGACGGTTGCACTGAACTCATGAATCAGAGGAAAATGACTCGACAAGCATACTCAACAGTTATTATTTTCTTCTACTTTGCAACCTTTCTCCTTCCCTTCTGCCTTCTGTCATCTGTCATCTGCCTTCATAAAAAATTAGGCAATTCATCTCACCCCCCTAGCAGGAATGAAATGAATTGCCTCTTGACAAGTGTCAAAGCACTAGTCAATTCGGAAGATTTGGCTGTAGTCAGCAGCTTTCAACCGCAACTACAGCCTTTTCGACAGGAGCATCAAGCACCCGCAGACTGGGAAACAGAAAATGATTTTCCTCAACATATTGAGCGCCAAATAAACCTTTTTCTGCCCAGAAATAACGGTCTGTCGTATGCTCATTTCGCTTAACTAGTAGCAAAGCGGGCGGAATAATCCCGGCTGATTGAATATATTTACGTGCTGCTGTAACCGGTTTATCTTCACCGCTTTCTAGATTATACTGAGGCACATGTTCTAGGATCTTGCGCCCCTCTTGGCGGCGGCGACTCTTGCGCTTACGTCTTCTTGCCAACCTCTTTACCTCCTCTTTTTGCCGACAGTTGTAATGTTAGTTACAAAAGCCGTCGTAAGTATATCTGCTTGAGTCTGAAATATCAATATCTTTTTATAGTTTGATAGATCTACCTAAAATGCCTCAATGCTAAGTTTGAAAGAGGCTTTGAGCCATACTCCTTTAAAAATCACTACCAAAAAAATTAATTTTTCGTTAAAAAAGTTTACAAAAAGCCGTCTGAGGGGGCTGGGGAGATGGGGGAGATGGGGGAGATGGGGGAGATGGGGGAGATAATAAAGAACAAAGGACGAATGACTGTCATCCTACACCTTTTGGGTAATAGTCAGTCGTGTCAATTGTTCGACATTATAGAAAAGGAACCTCTATTGGGTTCTGTCGTAAAAGCCCTCTGGTGGTGATCACGCAATTCTCATGTTCATTCCTGCTAGTTCAGAATTTGTCGCCTTGTGTCAATCACAGGTTGGAATCCTTACTCAAAGTCTAGGCGCGGCGTTGAGTGCGGTATATTTAACAACGGATAAGCTCGATGAAGCAGCGCAACCTAAGCTGATTCCGGTAGTGGTCTATCCAGAAGCGGCGATATGGGAAGAGGAGGATACGGAGTTAACATTGCCCGATCGCATGAGTTCACTGGATACGATTCCCCGCCTTGCTGAAGCTGTACCTCGCCTTTTACCTCAACCTGCTGAGGATCACCATCTCCCCGATTCCACCTCACTCTCTCGGGATGACTATACCTTATCTCAAGGACGGCAAATGGTTTTGCCTCTAATCCACGAAGAAGTAGTTATGGGATTATTAGTCACAAGTCGCGATGATCGACCGTGGAATGAAAAAGAACAGACAGCGATTGAACGCATCGCTGGAACATTGACACTTGCCTACTTAATGGATCGGCGTCGGGCTTGGTTTGAGCAGGAATGGACTCAGCAACGCCGTCTACAGGCACAGCAACGGGATCGGCTTGATGATATCCTGCATCAATTTCGCAATCCTTTAACCGCATTGCGAACCTTTGGCAAACTGCTACTTAATCGACTGCAACCCGATGATAAAAATCATAACGTTGCAGCTAGTATTGTGCGGGAGAGCGATCGCTTGAAGGAATTGTTACAAGATTTTGATGAATGCTTAGATCAGGATGCACCAACAAGTGAACCCCTAACCTTACCCGCATCAGCTAGCACGGCGACTTGTCCACTTCCCGAATCAGACGAGACTGGGAAAATTGTTTCTCCGGTTAACTCAGAACCAGAGACAGACGCACCAGCCATTCCTTTGCTTCCGGGTAAAACCCTAATTGTCGAGTCATTCACCATCACCGAAGTCTTAGAACCCCTGCTCATTTCCGCCCAAGCGATCGCGGGGGAACGGGATTTAGAATTACGCTACTCGATTCCCCAAGACTTACCCCCTGTGCGGGCAAACGCTAGGGCGTTACGAGAGGTCTTAAATAATTTAATTGACAATGCCTTAAAATACACGCCCGCTGGGGGGCAAATTGAAGTGGAAGCGGGTGTGGGTCAACCCAAAGATGAGACGAGAACAATGGTGGGAATTGCGATTACTGACACCGGTCCTGGAATTCCGCCCCAAGACATCGAGCATTTATTTGAGCGGCGTTATCGGGGAATACAAGCCAACACAGGGATTCCGGGGAGTGGTTTAGGGTTAGCGATCGCCAAAACACTAATTGAACAAATGCAGGGTCAAATCGAGGTATTTAGTCCAGCGCAGTCACCGTGGACTCAACCCCAGTTAGATGTAGCGATTCGCCGTTCTGGGGAGGAGTCAACCCAGGGCACAACGTTTGTCGTTTGGTTGCCAATTTATGAATCATGAAGAAAAAAAACACGTAAACACCTATCTGGAAAGCCACAGATGGTTAACCTGTAGAGACGTAGCATGCTACGTCTCTACACTATGGTGATCTAGTTGGCGCTGATAACTAAATTCTCAGCAAGTTTCAGATCTAAATCAGTATCCGGTTCAATCACAATCAGATCCACACTGTTGCGACCGAGGAAGCGTTGGATTAAGCTCAATGCTACACCAGACCCCGTACCAATTAACAGTTCTTCCGTCGCGATCGCCCGATCTCCCGTTACCGCCGAAATCGCCGCCGCCGCCGCTGTACCGAGTGCAGCATTCTTGACCAAATTTCCGACATTACTACCTTGAGTGACTGTTTCCGTCGTGGTGATTACTTCAGACGCAGCATCAAGATTCATCTGCTTACCATTCATCACCAGTTTCTCGGCGACAAATTGAGCGCCCCCATTGGTCGAACGCAACGTACCCACAACCTCACTACCCGCTGGAATTAATACTGTACCATCAGAGGTTGTGATATTCGCATCAACCGTTAAAGTCAAGGGTAATTGTTCGTCTTCTTGGGCAATTAAAATTTTCTCTCGGATGTACTTAACTGGAATAGTTGTACCCGCAGGAATCGTGAAATTTTGAGCAACAGGCGTCGGATCAGCAATGTACTGAGAACTGACGACTTGTGCTTCCCCTTCACTCACTAACGCTTGGTAAATAAACGCCGCAACTTCAGCACGACTAGCATTCCGCTGGGGATTTAACGATTTAACGTTAGGATAATTCACCACCAAGCGTTCTTCTGTGGCGGCGGCTATTGGTGTCCGCGCCCAACTGGAAATGCGAGAGGCATCATTGTAGTAATTTAAAACACTGGTTGAACTGGCTGAATAATCCAAACCATTTGCCAATGAAACTAAGACTTGTTCACGAGGAATATTTTGTTCGGGTCTAAAAACATTACCCGGATAACCCGTTAAAAATCCCGTTTTATAAGCATCTTGAATTGCAGAATACGCCCAGTATCTTGAGGGGACATCAACAAAGTTCGTTGACCCGCGTTGATCGGCTTTATTAAAGGCTTGATTTGCCTTACGCATCATCGCCGCAAACTGGGCGCGAGTTACGGGAGCATCAGGTCGGAATGTACCATCCGGAAAACCAGCAATAATATCCCGTTGGGCTAATTCGGAAATAAAGTCTTCCGCCCAGTAGCTAGAAGAAACATCTGAGAAACTTGTGGTTTGGGCAAGCGCTGATGCGCCTGTAACGAAGGGAGCGATCGCACCAGCCGTTAATCCAAAGGCTAAAAATGCAGCGGTTCCAGATTGCCAGGGATGAAAGTTAGACATTAAAGGCGTTCTCCAACACGAATCGTTCTGTTAAATAACTAGACAGTTTAGGATTCCAGATGTTCCTAAAATTCCCCAACCTATTAATTGGATAAACTTTAGCAAAAAAATGCTCCCTTGGTCGTTGCATCGGGGAACATTCTCAGAAAGAATGACGATCATTAAGGACAATTAGTTTCCGACAAAAAAAATCCCCTACCGACTTTTAGGGTAAAGGATAAAAAATGAGAGATACAGTATCTCCAAGTAAAAGTCCGGACTTCGGGGAGAAATCGGGACTCTAGGATAGCTCGCTCACCTGAAAAGCGCTGTAACCAGAGAAGTCAACACTCTACTTTAGGGCTTGCTGCAAAAACTGAAAACTCCCACAAATAAAGGTATAGAGGATAATTAAAGGTTCCCCGTTCCCTAACAAAGGACGAATGACATAAGACATAAGACTAAACTTGCTGATCAATCCAACGGTGGTAGAGTTTTTGAATGGCTTTAAGCACGTTATTATGAGTGGACTTGGGAGAAGTCTGGGCGGGATCGAGAAGCTGTAAGCGGGTGAGAAGTTTAGCTTCCTCAGTATCTACATCGCCATCGCTGTAAATTAAGGCACTAATCGCTTCAATCAAGCCCTGATAATCCTCTTGGCTAGGATGATCGCCCAAATACTCTTGCACCCATCTATAACACTCGTCACTGGACACCGATTTGAGTTCGTTCAACAGGGGTCGAATTTCTGGGTCTTCAGCAACATTGGATTGCTGGGCGACTTGGCGCAGATACTGCCGTTCCTCTGGCTGAATTCGACCATCGATCCAAGCCGCACCAATGAGAATCTTTACGAGCTGTTTGACATGAGAGTCTGTAACCATGACGTTTTTTGAAAAACTTCTGCTCTATCTATATCAGAACTGTTCCCAAAAATGCGCTTAGACGTTCTAATCTTTACCAATGAGCCGGCTTGGTTAAGGGAAACAGGGGGAGCTGGGAGAGCTGGGGAAGATTGTGTAGGGGCGGGTTTTACCACTAACGTTTCGTTTTCACCCTGATATAAC
>NZ_JBKHHI010000345.1:0-7144 GCF_046539235.1 Coleofasciculus sp. | reverse complement strand
GGAACTGCAATAACTGGAGAATCAGCTAAACCCGCAACAACGCTAGGTAAGGCTCCTTCCATCCCGGCTACAACAATTAGCACATTCGCCTCAGTAATAACCTGTTGATGACTCAGTAAGCGGTGAAGTCCCGCTACACCAACATCCCAGAGACGCTGTACCTGAAACCCACACAGTTGAGCCGTAACTGCTGCTTCTTCAGCAACCCATAAGTCTGAGGTGCCAGCGCATATAATACTAATCGTTCCTGGAGAATTGGATGGAATCGTTTCCGGCGCGATCGCACAAATCCGGGCAGTGGGATAATAGTGGATATCAGGGACTGTAACTTGGAGTTGGGCAAACACATCCGGCAAGATGCGAGTTGCCATCACCACTGAACCGCGTTGTCGCATTGCTGCCATAATTTGAGCAATTTGGTCAGGTGTTTTACCTAAACCCCATATTACCTCTGGAAACCCTGTTCTCAATGTGCGATGATGGTCAACTTTAGCAAAGTTACTAACGGATTCAAAGGGAAAATGTTTCAGTTTATCTAAAGCAACTGCTGGACTTGTTTCGCCAGCAGCCACTGATTCGAGCAAATTTTTTATGGCTTGAGGTTGATTCATTATTTATGCAAATATTAAATTATTAGTGGTTCTTTAAACAACAATACAACTGGAATTAAGCATAATTTAATGCTGTATTTACCTGGCTTGGTTTAAGCTATAGCAATTTTTGATCATAATCAAATTACGCGAAGTGCCCCGATGATAACAAACCGACCGTAAAGTTTAGTTCGGTTTCCATAAACTTCCACATTAATCAAACTCCTATCTTTACGCTGTCCTTTGAATCGACAGTAAAGATTTTTACTTTGACCCTGAATGCAGCTATAGATTTGTTGTTCAACAAACTTACGATTGTCTAGGCATACGAGTTCAAGAACAGATTCCAATGAGATAAGTTCTCCAAAAGTATAGCCAAAAGTTTCGGCTAATCTGGGATTGACGTATAGAAAATTCCCTTCTCCAAACAGGATATACATGCCAATTCGGGAAAATTCTTTCTCGCTGAAGGATTGAGTTACAGTTTGACTAGATTGAGCGGTTGTTTTCTGTTGAGTTTGGTTTAATTCTAAGTCCAGTTCTTGCTGCTGACGTTCATGATAGAGTCGAGCATTGTCAAGCACCAATGCCATAGATTCTGCTGTGATTTGCATTAGATGAGCCGACTCCGGGCTAAAATGTCCGGGTTGTGAGTGGGTTAAGGTGAGAATTCCTAAGACTTCTTTACCCATTAAAATCGGAACGCCAAGGGCGGAGCGAACGGTGTAAGGTTGATTGGGTAAGGTCAACCAACGCTCGTCCTCGATCGTATCAGTAATGAGTCCCAGTTGGCGGTGACGATAGACCCAACCGGCTAGACCTTTATCCAACACTTGACCAATCAGCCGTTGCTTTTGTCCTCGTAGCGTCGCACCACGAGCTAGAATACTTTCGGTGACAACGCCATGGGTATCAAGTAAGAACAAACTACTGGATTCCGCACGAGTTAGCTTGGTAGCAATTGTCACAATTTGTTGCAACATAGCTCTAACCATCAGTGTCCCCCTCGCCGCTTGCAAGGTTGTGGCAAAGGTTCTCATGAGCTGATGTTGGGCATCAAACGCCATTTTAGTCATTTTCAGTTTAATCACTTGTCGGCGTAGGGATGCTACTTCTGCCATGAGTTGTTCGTAGGACTTGTTGCGATCGCTCATTTGTACCTCTATCCATTCAATGCACCTGCACTCAAATCCTGTAAGATTTCCCCCTCTGCTAGGGAGAAAGCCATAAGACAGACTCACTCCCTTGGTTTGGGGTGGAATTGAGGGTGTTCTCTAACCTCTACCAGAATTTGCTTAATCTCCCCAATAATGAGTTTAGGCGAGTTGTTGCTTACTCTGGTCAAGTTTGTCATTTTTTTGTTCAGCTTTCCATAGGTTGCAGATCAAGTCCCTATCCCATGAACAAATGTAAAGCAAAGCGATCTTGATACAACCTTATGTCCTGAAACTTGTGGGTTGAGGCATAAAACTACGGTATAGTTGTATTTGGAGTCGTTTTAACTAACAGTTTGGCTGAGGCAAGTCCGGAAGAGCCAAAATCCTAGCAGAAACTACTGTAAAAGATTTGATTGGTTTTCTGGGTTCACGTCGCTGCTACCTAAAATGCCTGAATCCATTCTTTCACATCGTACTCTGTCCAAATTCCATTTTGCCAATAGGGATCTGCCTCAATCAGTTGGCGCACAGTGGCTTCATTTTCAGCTTCATAAATACCAAACACTTTGGTCAAGTCTTTGGTTGGACCAATCGTGATTAAAACGCCTGATTCTTTTTGTTGGGTCAAACCATCCAGATGCGCTTGGCGATGAGGAGCGCGTTTTTCTAATACATCCTCACAATAGCTTCCCCACATTACGTATTTGGGCATAACAAGTCAACTGTTAACAAATGACAAAGGACAAAGGACAAATGACAACTTAACTTCTCAGGCTAACGCCAAATTTTTCTAATAAGGCGTCTCGAACCTTTTGGTGGGCGGATTCCACTTCTAGGTCCGTCAGCGTGCGATCGCCTGCACGATAGATTAACCTAAACGCCAGACTGCGCTGTCCTTCTGGCACTCGTTCCCCGCGATATTCATCGAATAATTGCACCGATTCCAATAAGGTTCCGGCGGCTTTTTGGGTGGTGCGTTGAATGTCGGCGACTGAGACAGTATCGGGTACAAAGAAGGCAATATCTCTGTCTGCGGCTGGAAACGTGGAGTAGACGGAAAATCCCGGCGTCAAGTTTTCATCTTGGACAAGAGTATTTAACATGACATCCAGGTCTAATTCAAATCCATAGACTGCATCGGGTAAACTCAATTTAGCTCTAAGCTGGGGATGCAGTTGCCCAAATCTGCCCAAGCGATCGCCTTGTATCCATAAGGAAGCGGTACGCCCTGGATGCAAACGGGAATCCTGGCGATCGGGTTGATATTCCACCGTTAACCCTAAGCGTTCAAACACGCTTTCGATGATTCCCTTTGCCTCATACCAACTCATCGGTGCATCTTGTCCGCCTCTGATCCATTTCCCCTGATTGGGATCGCCGCCCAAAATTCCCGCCACGCGATCGCTTTCGGCAAATCCGTCTTCATCGCGCCAGAAAATTCGCCCGACTTCAAACCCATTCAATACCCCATTCTTTTGTTCGAGGTTGTACTGGGCGACTTCTATCAATCCTGAGAGTAAATCCGTCCGCAGGGCAGAATATTCCACAAATAGAGGATTAGATAGGCTAATTTGCTCCTCTTTTTCTTCCGGTTTAACCAAGGAATATTGCAGCAATTCCGTTAATCCCGCCGCACGGAAGGCTTCCCGAATCTTGCGGATTAAAACTTGGTCAATGGATAGATAACCCGGTTCAGTTTTCGGGGGTAAATCTTCACAAAACTTATCATAACCGTAGAGACGGGCAACTTCTTCAATCAGATCGATTTCCCGTTCTAAATCTCGGTAGCGGTAGGGGGGAACCGTGACCATCCATTTCACCGCCTCGTCGGATTCCACGGACTGAAGTTGACATCCTAATGCCGTGAGAATGCGTTCAACATCATCGGGCTGAATGTCACCAATCTCATCACCCAAATCCACCGGACCTAATACCTGATTCACCCGTTCTAGGCGTAATTCTATCGAGCGCACCCAACTTTCCGGATCAGGGCGGGTATCGGCTACTTCTTGGACAATGGGTTTACCCTGGGCGAGTTCCTGGATTAACGCGATCGCTCGTTTGGCTGCGATACCCAATTCCGCCTGATTGACGCCCCGTTCGTAACGGGTGGATGCCTCCGTGCGTAAGCCTTGAGAGCGGGCGGAACGACGGATGGCAACCGGTTCAAAGAGGGCGGCTTCTAGAACCAAATTCTCAGTACCCTCATGGACTTCGGTTTCCTCACCACCCATCACTCCTCCCAGAGCCACGGGGCGATCATTGGCGGTAATTAACAGAGTTTGGGCATCAAGGGTGCGGGATTGACCATCTAGAGTGGTGAGCGATTCCTCGCCCTTAGCCAAGCGAACCCCGATGGTTAAGGATTTGTCACCTGCTACTTGTTGTAAGCGATCGCGGTCAAAGGCGTGGAGAGGCTGACCCCATTCCAACAGGATATAGTTGGTAATATCCACAACATTATTAATCGGTCGCACACCTGCGGCTTGTAAACGCTGTTTTAACCAGGTTGGCGATGGTTGAATTTTCACCCCTTCAATAACTGTACCGATATAAGCCGGACTTGCTTTCGGGTCAGCAATTTTCAACGTCAACCCACCCGTACCTTGAGGAATCGTCAACTCTGGCGTTTTAGGCAGGTTCAAAGATGCCCCTGTCAGGGCGGCGACTTCCCGAGCCACCCCAACCATACTCAAAGCATCAGCCCGATTCGCCGTTGCGGTCAAATCCAGGATCACATCCGTAAGTCCGAGGAGGGGACGAGCATCACTTCCCACTTGTAGCGTCTGTGCCTCAAAGATGTGAATTCCTTGCGACTCTTTTTCCAAGCCAACTTCTGCCAAGGAACAAATCATGCCCTCGGAACGTACCCCCCGCAGTTTGGAGGAGCGAATTTTCAAATCCACCGTGGGCAGGTAAGTGCCTACCGTGGCGACAGGGACATAAGCCTCTGCCCGGACATTAGCCGCGCCACAGACAATGGTGACTGGACTCGCGTCTCCAATATCAACTTGAGTAACCCTCAGCTTATCGGCATTGGGGTGAGGCTGCACATCCAGCACTTTCCCCACAACTACGCCATCGGCTAACTGCCGCTGATCCTCAATATCCTCGACCTCAAATCCAGCATTGGTGAGAATTTCCGCAATTTCTTGGGGAGCTAGGGTCACATCTACCAGTTCCCGCAGCCAATTTAAAGAGATACGCATTAATTTCTTGCTTTTACCGACCTCAGCTTAGATGCAGTTCCGTTACTGTTGATCTCACTATACCCGATTTGTTATTCGTCTTATGTCATTCGTCATCCGTCATTTGTCATTTGTCATTCGTCAGGGAACAGGGAATAGGCAATGGGCAATAGGCAATGGGTTATAGAAATTTTGTCTCCCATCTTCTCCAGCTCTCTCAGCTCCCCCTGCTCCCAGACGTGCCATGGCACGTCTGGAACATTGCTTCCCCGACTTGCCCAACTTTACCAATTCTTCACAAACAGAGGACAATCTTTATCAAGACTTTATCCAAAAAAGACTCAAATCAATGCGTTATTGGGGCATCTGTGCCTAAACGACAGGGTAAATTAAGATATCCTGTAGATAGATAAGATTGCTTACCAAGGCTTACCAAAGCGAGGGTGCATTCGGCGGTGCGTTTCCCACTCAAGTCAACTATAGATCTTAATAGATAAGCCGGGTGCTTCGATCACAATTGAGAAAGCTTTCGTCCTAGCCCGGACAAACGCCCCATTGGTGATGCTGAATGAGCTACTGCCTAAATCCTGACTGTCCTCAGCCCAAAAATCCGCTGCACGTCACTAGCTGTCAGGCGTGTGGTCATCCTATTATGTTGCGAAATCGCTATCGTGTGCTAAAAACCCTAGGTCAAGGCGGATTTGGCGCTACGTTTTTAGCCAGAGATGAGTCTCTTCCTGGCAATCCCAGTTGCGTCATTAAACAACTTCGTCCCGCAACAACCACATCACAGGTTCTGGAAATGGCTCAAAAGCTATTTGAGCGAGAAGCCAGAACCCTCGGCAAGATTGGCAATCATCCGCAAGTTCCCCGACTGTTGGATTTTTTTCAAGACAATCAGCAGTTTTATTTGGTACAGGAGTATATTAGTGGACTCACGTTACAGCAAGAAATTAAACAATGTGGTCCCCTCTCAGAAGCCGGGGTCAAGCAATTTCTGAGTGAAGTTCTCCCCCTGATTAAATATATCCATAGCCAAGAGGTGATCCACCGGGATATCAAACCGGCTAATTTAATTCGACGAGAGCAAGACCGAAAACTGGTCTTGATTGACTTTGGTGCGGTTAAAGATGAAGTCAACCAAGCCGCCGTTGCCAGTACCTCGGATCAAACCGCCTTGACAAATTTTGCCATTGGGACTCCCGGTTTTGCTCCGCCGGAACAAATGGCATTGCGACCCGTTTATGCCAGTGACATTTATGCTCTCGGCGTAACTAGCGTGTATTTGCTCACCGGAAAATCGCCAAAAGATTTAGATTACAATCCCTCAACTGGTGAAATGGTCTGGCGTAAATCTGTGCAAGTCAGCGATCATTTTGCGACTGTGTTGAAAAAAATGTTGGAGGCTTCTGTTCGTCATCGCTATCAAACGGCAGAAGAGATTCTCAGAGCGCTAGACTTAGAACCTTATTTTGATAGTTTGGTTCAAGGAATGGCAATGCCGACCTCTGGGCTATCGAATACAACTACAAATGGCAATTCCACCGAAGTTCAAGAGGTAGACTCGCCCAGTTCTCCTTCCTCTCCTTCATCGGCGACTCAGAAGTTAGCGGCGGCGATTCGTAAGCGTCGTGAACGACGGGAACGTAGTCGTCCGGGTGCTCCCAACACCATGGGTAATGGTAATCCCCGCAGTCAATTTATATCGAGGTCGGTGACAGAAATTCATACAGGGAATATACCATCGAGCCAAAGTTTTGCTACCAGTAGACCCAAAAAGCTTGATGCTAATGGTGTGTTAACGGCATATATGAAAGGTCGGAGAGATTTTGCTTCCCATGATTTAAGTGGGTTAGATTTACAAAAATCGGATTTATCTGGCGGAATTTTTTACCAGTCCAAGTTAACTCGCATTAATTTACAAGGTGCTGATTTAGCCAGTGCTGATTTTGGTCAGGCAAGCTTAACTCGGGCGAATTTGCGAGATGCCAATTTAGGTCGGGCTTATTTGAGCAATTCGGATTTAGAGGGGGCAGATTTACGCGGGGCAGATTTAAGTTTTGCTTATCTGAATCATGCCAATCTTAAGGGGGCAAATCTCTGTGGCGCGAATCTTGCCAATGCCAAAATTACGGAGGAACAGTTAGCTTTAGCTAAAACTAATTGGGCAACAATTATGCCGAATGGCAAGCGAGGTCTTTGGTCATAG
>NZ_JBKHHI010000344.1:0-7172 GCF_046539235.1 Coleofasciculus sp. | reverse complement strand
TGATTGAATGCAGCGCTGGCAATGTCGCTGAACTTTTGGACTCTCTCGAAATTAGTTGTCCTGGGATTAAAGAACGCCTGTGTGATGATCAAGGAAAGCCGCGCCGCTTTTTAAACTTCTACGTCAATAGCGAAGATATTCGCTTTCTCGATGGCACCAATACCCCACTCAGCGATGGCGATGAAGTTAGTATTGTCCCTGCTGTCGCGGGCGGTTAATCTCAACGAGAAACAACGCTACGAATTTGGTGTAGAGACGTAGCATGCTACGTCTCTACATGCGTAAGAAACCGTTCTAATTCTTCGCGACTCGGTAGCGAAGGCTGCGCCCCGGCTTGAGTCACCGAAATTGCCCCGGCTGCTGCGCCCCAAACAACGGCTTGTTGTATCGATAATCCCTCCGCCAACGCCACCGCTAATGCGCCATTAAACGCATCACCCGCCGCTGTAGTATCAACCACCTGAACCGGAAAGGCTGGCACAAAAAAGTTTTCAGATGGGGTGCTACAGTAAACACCTTGATTCCCCAGTGTCAGAATTACAGTCTTCACACCTCGTTGCTGAAGGATAGGCGCGGCTTTCTGGGCTGTTTCCAGACTATCCACAGCAAAACCCACCAACTGACTCGCTTCTATATGATTGGGAGTGATAATATCAACCAGGCTGTACAGTTCCAGAGGAATATCCTGGGCTGGTGCCGGATCAAGAATGACCGGAACCCCTGCATCATGGGCAGTTCTAGCCGCTTCAACCACGGTAATCAGAGGAATTTCTAACTGCATCAGTAAGGCGGCGGCTTCTCTTAAGAGGGGTTGGAGGCGTTCCACATCGGTTTGATTGAGTTGTCCATTGGCACCTGCGGTAATCACAATCTGATTTTCGCCTGTTTCATCTACCAAAATTACGGCTACACCAGAACTCGCTGAAGTATCCCGCAAAATTTGATCCGTCTGCACTCCTGCGGCTTGTAAACTTGCCAGCAATTGAGGTGCAAACCCATCATCTCCCAAGCGCCCAACCAAGTGAGTCATCATTCCCAGTCTGGCGGCGGCGACAGCCTGATTTGCCCCTTTCCCCCCAGAAGCGGTAAAAAATTCCGATCCGTTCACCGTTTCACCCGCGACAGGTAAGCGGGGAGTTTTGGTGACTAAATCGATATTGATGCTACCGAAAACCAGGATAGAGTTCATGGCACAAGATAAGAGTGCAATTTCAGAGTAGCGCTATCCGCTCAACACAGGACAACTGTGGACAAGATAGCCAGACTGAGGCTTGAAAGCCTACGTTAAAGAGGTCAAGACACCTACGAATGCTTTCCAGTTTGTAGCCCTGTCGTCAAGGATTAAACAGGTTTATTGAGCTAAACCAGTGTCTTTGACCGAACAAGCCTCTTTAACTTTGTCGAGGAACACGTTACCGGAGCAATCCGAGATTGAAACTTATGTTTGTGTTTGTACTGGACAAAAATAAAAAACCGCTCGCTCCTACTCACCCAGCACGCGCAAGAAAGTTGCTTCGTACTGGCAGAGCGTCAGTGCTTCGTCGCTTTCCATTCACCATCATTTTGCATGACACACAAGTGAAGGACTCTCAAGTCTCAGAATACAGATTAAAAATTGACCCAGGAGCGAAAGTCACAGGGATTGCCGTCCTCAAAAGCAATGTGGTGGTATGGGCAGCCGAATTAACTCATAGGGGCTTCGCCATCCGAGATGCGCTTACCACCCGCCGTCAAGTGAGACGATCACGACGCAATCGCAAAACTAGATATCGTGAAGCACGGTTTAATAACCGTCGTCGTCCCAAAGGATGGTTGCCACCATCTCTAAACAGTCGAGTTCAAAATATATTGACTTGGGTAAGGCGATTATCAGGAGTCTGTCCGATCATGGGCATTAGCCAGGAGCTAGTCAGGTTCGATTTGCAAAAGATGCAGAACTCAGAAATATCTGGCGTCGAGTATCAACAGGGCGAGCTGGCTGGCTACGAGGTTCGTGAGTATCTCCTCGAAAAGTTTAATCGGTGTTGTGTCTACTGCGGTGCAACCGACACTCGACTAGAAGTCGAACACGTCAAACCACGCTCGCTTGGCGGTAGTAACCGTGTGAGCAACCTAGCCATCGCCTGCAATCCGTGCAACCAAGCTAAAGGCAATCAAGACATTCGAGAATTCTTGGCAGGCAAACCAAGTGTTCTCAATCGGATTCTTGCTCAACTTAAGAAGCCATTAGTTGATGCTGCTGCTGTTAATGCGACCCGATGGACTTTGTTTGAGCGACTCAAAGCCACGGGGCTACCCGTGGAAACTGGGACGGGTGGACAAACCAAGTTTAATCGCATTCGTCTGGGATTAGAAAAAACTCACTGGGGAGATGCGGTAGCTGTTGGCAGTTCAACACCCCACCGGGTCATAGTCAAAGTCGTCAAACCTTTGATAATCAAGGCTACAGGTTACGGGCATCGACGGATGTGCAATATCACCAAGTTTGGTTTCCCTCAAGTGAATAACAAGGGTGAGCTAGCTGTTCGTTCTAGGGTGAAAAAGGTTTACGGCTTCCAGACTGGGGATATGGTAAAGGCTGCTGTCCCCAAAGGGAAAAACGCAGGTACTCATGTTGGTCGAGTCACAGTTAGAAAAACCGGGCAGTTTGATATTTCCACATCTATCCAGAAGCTTCAAATCATTAACCACAAATACTGCACACCAATCCATCGGCATGATGGCTATAGTTATGCCACATAATCCACTTTTTTCCATTGATTTAATGACTAGAGGCGCACCGATCGCACTGTCTTTGATCACTGCTGTTGGAGGATCTCAGGTTAAGCTATTTCTTTCAAGGAGTTAGGTAAATGTAGGGGCGCAAGGCTTGCGCCCTTACCAAAGTATCGCATCGAACCAAAATTTACTCGTGAGTGCCAATATCATCACAGAGAGTGCGATCGCGTTCTTTCACCTTGGGATTATGCTTGAGATAATTCCGCGCCCAATTACATCCCCGTTCTAGCAATTTATCCAAATCAGAATCCCACACGGCAATGTTGTTATAACCGCCAGCCGCAATCAGTTGACCATCAGGACTAAAACTCACGTCATGACTGCCTATCCGCTCAAAGGTTGTCAGTAATCTACCATCTAAACTCCAGAGTTTTACGTTTTTTGTACTCGCTGAAGCAATCAGTTTACCATCGGGTCTAAAGTTGACACTGGTTACTGGATAGTCATGAGGGAATGAGAGAGTTGTTTGGTCATTCAGACTCCAGAGTTTGACGGTTTTGTCACCACTCGCAGAAGCAATAAACTGTCCATCAGGACTAAACGTTACCCGATTGACGCTATTGCCATGTTCATCGAAGGTTTTAATTAATGTACCATCAAGTTGCCAAACTTTGACGGTTTTATCATCGCTGGCTGAGGCAATCAGTTTACCGTCGGGACTGAAACTCACATCATTAACATGATCGGTATGTTCCTTAAGCGTTCTAATTAATTTGCCTTCCCGGTTCCAGATTTTAACAGTTTTGTCATCGCTAGCAGCCGCAATCAGTTTACCGTCGGGACTATAACTGACGCGGTTCACCTGATTTCTTGGTTCTTGAAGAGTTTTCAGCAATGTGCCGTCAGTTTCCCAGATCTTCACTGTGTCATCAATGCCTGTAATGGCAAGGGTTTCGCTGTTTGGCAGAAAGCTTAGAGCAGTAATCGCATCTCCCTGTCCCTGAATAGTCTGCTTCAATTTACCTTCAACACTCCAAAGTTGCACAGTGTTGTCATCACTGCGAATGGCAAAGGTCTGGCTATTGGGACTGAAAGTCATGGGTATGGGTTCAGATTTATCTTCGTTAGCGAATCGAACAATCTTAAATGGGATACTTTTTATAAAAGTACCATCGGTCTTCCAGAGTTCCACAGTGTTTGGGTTAGTTCGCAGGGCTATAATTTTACTGTCTGGACTGAAACGATACAAAAGCTTGCGACTGTATAAGTCTGGGTACAGTAACTCACCCTGAACTTTAATAGTAGCAATTTGATTTCCATCACGCTGCCAAAGTTGTAATGTCTTATCATCTTTTACAGTAAACCATATTCGGTAATCCTGACTGTAGCCTTGTGTTGCTTTGTCAAAAGTATTGAGTAAAGTACCGTCTAGCTCCCAGAATTGTTTACTGTTGATATATTTAGTAACTATTGTCCTGCCATCAGAGCTAAAACCTTCAATCGAGCCATCGACTTTAAATGTGGCAATTTCAGTGCCGTCGATTTCCCAAATTGTCAATGTGTTAGTGTCATCATATAGAAGGATATCTAAAATAGCCAGAGTCTGACCATCAGGGCTGAACTTAACATCAAGTTTACCATATCCTTTAATTGTCTTAATAACTGTTCCATCTCTTTGCAAAAATTTTACAGTGTTATTGCCATCATGAATAACAAATGTCTCACCATTTGGGCTTAAACTGATGTCCTCAATTTTATCTGTGTAACCTTTCAATGTTTTAATGAGCTTGCCATTCCGCTGCCAAATTTTAACTGTGTTATCTTTACTTGCTGTGGCAATGATATTTCCATCATAACTGAGATCAAGCAAGTATATCTGCTCTTCATGACCCTTGAAAAAAATTTTTGATTGACCATCTTTAGTTGACAGTTGTGTATGATTGTTATTTGTTAGCGCTATTTCATTAGTACCCAAACTAATTGTTTCATCAATATTAATCCCTTTCAGGGTAAATATTTCAATATTTTCGCTCCAGATTTGTACAACCTTATTGCTACTGGCAGCGGCAAAAATTGGGCGGATGGGGCTAAAAATTAATGTTGCGTTTTTTCCTGTAAAGCTTTTTAATAGCTTTCCATCTAAACTCCATAATTCTAGTTCAGTATTTTCGAGATTAGGTTCGATTGCGCCCAACGAATATTGGTAATCAAGTATAGTATTAGATGCGAATAGATTATGACTTAAACTGAAATTTATATGAGTTGCCGTACTACTTAATTCAATATGTCTGGGAGTTTCAAAACTAGATTTTTCTAAATTCCATAATTTGATTGTGTCATCTTCACTTCCAGAAACTATTGTTTTTGCATCGGGACTTAAATCAATACTCATGACTTGATTTTTATGACCTTTTAGCGACCTAAATCTTGCTTTGTTTTCATTCAAAAAAGGCAATAATTTTACCTGTTGATAGCCTGAAGGAGTTGGCCAAGATGACGCAAGCATTTGATTATCAAAATTCAATATTGCTTGGAAACTGAAAAAAGGATAAAATTTTATCAAAGAACCATCTTGCCGCCATAACAATAGGGCTCCATTTAAGTAAGATATAATATTTTTACTATCTGGACTAAAAAATACTTGTTTAACAGAATAACCATGATTTAAGGTTTTGATTAATTCACCATCCTGACTCCATATCTTTACCGTTTCGTCATCACTAGCAGAGGCAATTAGCTGACCATTTGAACTGAAACTGACGCTATTGACTCTTTTGTCATGCTTCAACGTGGCAATTTCT
The DNA here is from genome assembly GCF_046539235.1 of Coleofasciculus sp. Lineage (GTDB taxonomy): Bacteria > Cyanobacteriota > Cyanobacteriia > Cyanobacteriales > Coleofasciculaceae > Coleofasciculus. Next base: position 1,653 of record NZ_JBKHHI010000344.1, on the reverse strand, counting down.
TGACCACCACGCTTCCAGAGTTTTACAGTTTTGTCTTCACTCCCCGATACAATTAGCTGACTATTGGGGCTAAAGCTTACACTGGTAACAGGTTTATTGTGTCCTTCAAACGTAGCAACCGCTTGACGTTCTTTACCCTCAATACGCCATAGTTTAAGGGTGTTATCTTCACTTCCAGAAACAATCCATTTCCCGTCTGGGCTAAAGTCAATACTGGTAATCGTATCCTCATGTCCTTTAAATGTGGCAACTTCCCTACCATCCACCGTCCAAATCTTAATAGTTGTATCCTCACTACCCGATGCAATTAACTGACCATCCGCACTAAAAGAAACACAAGTCACCGTACCGCCATGTCCGTGAAAACTATTCATTTCTCGGATACTGTAAACCACATCCTGTAAAGCCGCTTTCACTTTAATTTCAGTCTCAGAATTGACGCCAATTGACCAACGTTGCAGCCGTTTTCCAGCCTTTAACGTTTCAACTAACGCCTCTAAATCTTGGTTTGAGCTAAGTTGCCTTTTCGCTTCAGTAATCCGAGAATTGAGATAGCTATCATTCTGATTCAATAACACGAATGGCAAGAATATTGCTAACGCCCCACTAAGAACGCCGAGTCCCACCTTCCACACTAATGAACGGCGAGTGTCTTCGAGTTGTTGTCTCAGAACTTGGTTCAGCTTCGCTTCCGTCAGCTTCCGTTGTTCTCTCTCTTTCTCTAATTCCTTAATTAATCGCTCAGATTGTTGATGACGGACAAATAACACGAGATAATCGTGAACCAGTTGATAGCGATCATCAGGGATAGCCGGAACTCTCAAGACTATTCCTGATTCGACTAACACCTCTAAAACTAAATCTAGCGTTGTACTCTTTACCTCTAACTCCAATTCCAAATCCGCACGAGTTTTTAGGGGACGAGTGTTATTCTCATCAGTTAGTAAGTACAAGACAAGTTTGGCAACCTGCTCATTTCCTGATCCACAATCTTGAACAACATCAGCTAAAAACGCCTCAACCAATTCCTCCTTAGACTGATATTTTCGGTACTCTTTCAGCGTGGTAATCTTCTCCGTTTCCAGTTGATAGCCAACAATCTGCAACTCAATCGGACGCACCTCTCCCAAATCCTTGGCTAAATCCTGCACCAATTGGTCAACTAAATCTTGCTCAAAAGGTACAGGCGATCGCGCGGTTAAACTCTGGATGACAGATTTGGCGTCTGCTGCTGAAAAATTCCCTAAGTAATAGAGAATATGCTCGTGATTTTTGTCAATATTAGTTAACGGGTTTGTGCGGTTTAACTCTAATAGGTAATAAATATAGTCTTCCCGCAGAGATAAAATAACTTTCACATAGGGAATCTTTACACATTCGTGCAAAAACTCATAAAACTCTCGTCGGCTGGCTGGATCTTTGTGATCAAAGAAAAATTCCTCAAATTGGTCAAAAATTAGTACGGTTAATAATTGGCTGTGTTCATTTTGATGCAATTGGTTGAGAATTGTTGATCGGGTTGACCTAACCCCCCCAGCCCCCCTTTTAGATCCCCCTCCCGTCCCCCTTGTCGATCCCCCTTCCGTCCCCCTTAAAAAGGGGGAGACCAGAGGATGCTTCGCTTTTTGTTCCATGGGGGAAGCCAGAGGATGC
>NZ_JBKHHI010000343.1:0-7231 GCF_046539235.1 Coleofasciculus sp. | reverse complement strand
CTAACACTCCGCTATCGTTCCGTTCAGAATGACAAATTCTGACCGACAAATTCTGACGGTGCGAAGTCTCCACCCAATCACAGCCAATTCCCAATCAGAACAAACGGTGCCCAATAAGCAGGATGATTATATTGCCCCTCCGCTGCAATCAGTTCTAACTGCGCCTCCCGCAACGCCTCAGCTTTACTCGTGTCTGCATCCAGCAAGCGTTCATAAAAATGAGTCACCAACTTAACCGTAGACGTATCTGAAATAAACCATAATGACGCCAACGCGCTTTTCACCCCAGCTTGCACCGCCACCCCCGCTAAACCCAGCGCCGCCCGGTCATCCCCCACCGCCGTTTGACAAGCCGTGAGTGCCAGCAGTTCCACCGCCTCAGAACCCACATTGATGCGGCGCAGGGTTGCCTCTAAATCAATGATAGTCAGCTTACCATTGTCTCCCGTCACCAGAAATGTATCCTCTGGCTCTGTACCAAACTCCCCATGGGTGGCAATATGAATAATTGGGTAAAGGGTTTGGCTGAGTTCCTGTTGTAAGCGATCGCGTGTAAAATCTTGATCAAGGAGTCCCTTACTCCCCGGCATTTGAGCCTTAACTTGACTGACTTCTTTACCAACGTTACTCAACGCGGGAAACTTGCGACCGTCCACAACCGCCTCCTTGGTTAATCCGATGATCAGCGCCCGTAGCTGTTCACGGTCGAGTGCTTTCTTTTCAGTTAGAGTTAGACTGGGAGTCGTGGCAATGGCATACTTTTGCACCAAAAATTTCTCCCCGTCATGAAGTGCTGCCATGGGAATGCTACGCAAGATACCATCTTGGATAAATACCAGCGTTTTGACCTGGGCTTGTTCTAAGTCAGAGGCGAAGGGACGAATCAGCCAATCATACAGCTTTTGGGCTTGGGTAGGGTCATAAACGAAATCCATAAATCTCTCCAATTCCCGGCGAAATTCATTGATTTCCTCAATAAGCGCCTGACTATCGATATCTATCCACGCTGACCGTTTTTCGCCGTTGGGGAGACTGACGAGAATAGCAGTACGGTCTTTCAGAATAATTGTACTAAAAACAGCCGTGGCGGGACTAAAATCAACTGAGTCATTTAAATTAAGGGCGGCTATGACGCAATCATTGCCAAAATAATTTTGCAGTTCTGCCAACTTCAGAGAATCAATTGTTCTCAGGGCTGCACTGAGTTCCTTAGTCCGTTCCATGGGTTCAATAGAAGGCAAAGAGGCTTGTTCAAGGCGTAACTGTGCCAACTCCCGATAAATGGGATTAATCGCATCCCGAAAGTCAAGTTGCACGTCTCGATTGGCGGTGAGAATATCGCTGCGGATAGTTTCTAGGGTGGTAACAGCTTGTTCGTAAGCCATTACAGCTTCAGACGCTTTCCCCTGTGCCTTAAAGATGCGTCCCGCTTGCCATTGCCATAAATACAGACTATCTTTGCCAAGTAAATCTTGGTTGGCACTCAATTGAGCCTGTTGCGTTAAGTTGAGGGCTTGGGGGTAATCCTGGCGGCATTCATAAAGTTGTCCCAGCTTACCCAGCGCAAAGGATTGGGCGCGAGAATCATTGAGGCGTTGGGCAATGGAGACAGCTTGCTGTAGGAGTTCAATGGCTTGGGGTTGGTGTTGAAGCTTGAGACATTGAGTCCCGGATGAGGTATCTTCAGCCCCCGTAACAGGTTGGAGAAGATTAGCTAAATCAATCGCTGCATAGACTTTATCACGAGAATCGGGGAGTTGAGCCAAGAGCGATCGCGCTTCGGTCAATGCAGCCGCCGCCGATGAGGGGTTGCTAGTCCGGTACAATACTGAAATGGAGTTAACCAGTCCCCGCATTTGCCCTCGTTGGTCATTCTCCGTCCGGGCTACCTCGATACTATCCTGGAAATAGTCCAATGCTTTGGCATCATTACTCAAGGCTTTTTGTCGGAATTCCTCGGCTTTGGCGCTATCTCCTCTGGTGTCAGCTGACTCAGCACGACGATAATTCACTAAAGCTAGACTATTGTAGGCATTGCCAAGACTATTAAGGACAGAAGCGAGATAAACTGGATTGTCGAGTTCGTTTGCGATCGCTAAACTCTGCTCTAAATTGGCAATGGCTTGATCATACTCCCCCCGATGGCGATAAGCATTACCCAAACTCCCCAACGCCGCCGCTTCTCCCAAAGCATCTTGTTGTTGGCGCAGGATTTGCAACGCACTATCTGGATTACAGGGATTCTCACGTTCCGGGAGATGGCATAAAATCGTAATTGCCCGTCGATTCTGCCCCAACTTGCTGTACGCTTGAGCTAGTTCCACCCGCATCCGCCCGACTTGGGTTTGATTTCCCATCTGGCGATAAACGGCTATTGTTTCAGACCAATAGTGAATCGCGCGATCGATTTGACCGATTTGCTGATAGGCTCGTGCTAAGTTTTCTAAGACCAGGGCTTGTGCTGGGGAATTATTGGTGGTTTGATAGGCATCCAGGGCTGTTTCCCATTGCGCGATCGCACCCGTAATATCTCCTGCCTGATATAACTCTACACCTTTTTGCACCCATTGACTCACCGAGACAACAGCCTCGGAGGGAACAGTAGACAAGGAACGGGGAATGGTTAATTTCTGCTTCCTCATACCTTGGTTTGAAGCCTCCCTTTTCAGAGGGAAAGAGGTTTGGGCGAAGTCTAAATCCGCTTCCCAACCCATCACTATTCCCTGTTTCCCGTTCCCCATTCCCTTGAAGTCAGGAGATTGAGCAACAGCCACGTTTCCCCATTGTACCTGCCAAGGGGTTGAGGAAAGATGACCCAGCCCTAGGCAGAGAGCGAAGCTACAAAGGAATAGAACGAACAGAAGGCGACGAACACAGAATTTGTGGTGTCGGCTTGGCATAACAGTCTTCTTTAAAGCCTTGATGAACCGTCTGGGAATACAAGATGTCCGTTTCTGGTAATCATAGCTGTACCTGTGTGCAACTGAGTGATCCAATTTGGAAATGGACTTAACCCAAAGAGCAGGGCTGTTATGATTAGAACGCCATCCTGCCAGCAGGCACAAGGAAGTAGCCAAATCTCGGTAGTTACAGAAATCGCCCTGACGATGGGCTGCGATCGCGCCCCGTTTGAAGGAAAATACTCAGCGGTTAAATCCTCTTCACTCGAAATGGTGTTTTTTGCAGTTTTCGGCAAACGGATTGGCAGGATTGTGTCATAGATGAATCCAAAAACGGCAAGCAATTTGGTAAATTTCAGTAATGGACGACGGCTCTAAGACTTCTAGTATGGACTTGAAACGCTTTTAAGGTTTAAGGTAACCTGCTGTGAGCTAAAAAGCACAGCTAACTGTACTGGCATACAATCAGGTGAAGCTTTTCGTCTTCTTGTTCCTGCTATCCCGCTTACGCAAGGAGTCGGTGCTGCGCTCTCTCTACTCGGGTCTGAATCCACTAATCCAAAAATTGATGATCCCAAAATGGTTGATGTTTCCTATTTTATAGTCCTAGAGAGTATCGTTTTAAGTGCTGGTGCAGCCATCTCACTGGGGGTATTCCTATCCTACTCTAGGGCGCGGCGAGCCTTACGATGGTGGGAACGCAGGCGAGGGTTTCAACTGTATTGCGAAACTGAGCGAATTCGTAATGGCTTGTTGCAAGAGTCATTGGCGATGCGTCGCAGCTTAGAGTTATGGCTGGGAGATACTCATGAGATTTCCTTAGAGCATGTCCGAGACTGGTTAAAGGGGATTGAAAAGTTCCATCATTCTCTGGGACAATTGAGCGATCGCCTATCGCCTCCTTTTGTTGAGGAAAGTTTGCCCCTAGCCATCCAGTATTTGCTCGAACTGTGGCAAACCTACAATCCTCACCTTAACATTCAGATGGAACTGCCGGGAGATTGGCAGGATGAGTCTCCTGAGTACTCTCGAGTGATTTTAATCGCCTTAGACGAATTACTGCGAATTACCTTATCCCAAGGAGGTACATCCCATTGGAGCAACGACACCGACACCCAAGGCGTACTCAGAGGGTTTCAACAATGCCAGACTGAAAAAATTGGTATGCTTCCCTCAGAGGTGTTCACTCAACTATCGATTCATGTCCGCTTACAGAAACAGGGGAAGTTCGGTGATATTAGAGTTCAACTCTCTTATCCTAATGAATCAACAGTGGTCTGTCCATCTACTCTCAAAGATTTAGACTATCTTAAGGAAGCTTTTCACTTTGTCACCGGCGGACAGTGCTTTTATAAGAGAAAGGAGTTGATGGTAACGTGGCACTTCCGTTGGCAATCACCCCAACCTCAGCTCCCAAAATTAACCCTAGACTGCGATGGATTTGAATATGAGTCTAAAATCACCAAAGCTAGTCAAGTCAAAAATTCTCGTGGTTGATGATCACGAAGCTGTCTTGGATGGAACTGTGAATATGCTGACAAAGCAGTACCCAGAAGCCGATGTGATCACCGCTCAAACCGCACGAGGCGCTCAACAACAAGTGGAGGGCGCTCAACCTGATTTGGCGATTCTGGATCTTTCTATTCCAGAGCAACCTGGAGACATGGCGCGAACGGAGACAGGGATTCAACTGTTGAGAACCTTGATGGAGCAGTATTCCACCCTGAATATTGTGGTTCAAAGCGCTCATGTCCGCTCACTGGTGCGTCTCAAACCTGCGATCGCGACTCATGAAGGGGGTTTTACTATCGTAGACAAAAGTCTGCCCCTCCAGGAAATGTTAACTAAGGTTGATTGGGCGCTTCAGGGAGTGGTTTACACGCCCAGAGAGATGCGAACGGGGTTGGAAGTTAAGCCGGAATGGTTGGAACTGTTGACCCTAGCTTTTCAAGAAGGATTACAGGATAAAGCGATCGCTCAGCAGATGAATATTGCTGAACGAACTGTGCGTCATTATTGGACGAAGGTTCAAGACGCTTTGGGTGTTTATCCGGAACCGGGGAAAAATATCCGGATTCAAACCCAGATGCGTGCTAAGGAGGAGGGTTTAATTGATTAGTTATTGGTCATTGGTCATTAGTCATTAGTCATTTGCTCCCCAGACGCGCCATGGCGCGTCTCTACATGCTCCCTAATTCCCTATTCCCTGTTCCTTGTGCAGCGTAACCTTTGGCGAAACATTCAAGCGGAACTTGCCATCTGGCGGATCGGGGCTTTGCCAGGATTGATTATTATTGGACTGGTCATGCTGGCTCGTCTGACGGGTTCGCTACAATTTTTGGAATGGGTGGTGCTGGATAATTTTCTGCGGCTGCGTCCAGCTGAACCTATCGATGAACGAATTGTGATTGTTGGGATTGATGAAGGAGATATCCAGCAGATAGGAACGTATCCTATTCCTGATCAAGATATTGCTGAACTCCTGAGACTATTGCAGAATTATCAGCCGAATGTCATTGGTCTTGATATCTTTAGAGACTTACCCGTTGAGCCAGGTCATGCTAAATTGGTTGAAGTATTTAGAGAGAGCAAAAACTTAATTGCGATTGAGAAAGCTTTGCGCGATCGCGAGGGGTTTACTGTTAGTCCACCACCCGATTTGCCCCCTGATCAAGCTGGATTTGCTGATGCGGTTCTGGATAGGGATGGTTATCTCAGACGCAGCCTGCTTCGCATTTCTACTCCCCAGGGAGAGCGTAAATTGTCTCTGACGCTACGTCTGGCTCAAGCCTATTTATCGAGTCAAGGAATTCCCCTAGAACAGGGGATTCATGACCCAATGGCTATCCGGTTTGGTTCCACTGAACTGACTCAGTTTCAACCCAATTCTGGGGGATATGTGAGAGCCGATGCTGGCGGAAATCAGATTTTGCTTAATTTTCGCGGTGGTCGAGAACCGTTTAGAGTCATCTCACTTAGCGATATCAAAAGTGGACATGTTGAACCGGATTGGATTCGCGATCGCATTGTCTTAGTTGGTATAACCGCTGCTAGTGTCAAGGATATCGTAAATTCGGCGGCGATTACGGGTGTTAACCCCAAACTGGTTTATGGGGCGGAAATTCAAGCTCATGCGGTGAGTCAAATTATTAGTGCTGTTCTGGATGAGCGTCCCCTTTTGCAGGTTTGGTCAGATGGATGGGAATATTTGTGGATTTTTGCCTGGGGGTTTTTAGGTATTAGTCTGGGTCGGCTATTTCAATCCCCCTTAAAGATTCTGATGGGATTGGGAATGGCTAGTGTGGGATTAATCGGTATTTGTTATTTCGGGTTGATTGTCGGGTGGTGGATTCCCCTTGTCCCGGCAATTCTTCCTCTTGTTTTTAATGGTGCTGGACTCACCGCTGGGTTATTCTATCGACATCAACAGGATTTGAGGTTACGGCTGCAAGAGCGGCAATTTATTATTGACCATACATTTGATACCATCCACAATGGACCGTTGCAAAGATTGGCAAGGATTTTAAGCACGGCTCAAGAAAACCATTTATATTCTGAATTGTTGTTGTCTGAACTGAAACAGTTAAACCAAGAGATTCGCACAGTCTATGAATCCGTTCGCCGAGAAACGTTAACTCAAGGAGAACATATTTATCTGGGCGGTAATTTAGAATTAGATTTACAGACGCCAATTCATGAGATTCTTTATCAAGTTTACGATAATACGATAACTCGTGATTTTCCTTGTTTTAAAACAATTAAGGTTAAAATTAATAAATTTGAACCTCTAGAAAGTCGATATTTAAGCCTCGACCAAAAGCGGGGGTTGTGCCGATTTTTAGAAGAAGCGTTGTGTAATGTAGGGAAATACGCTGTCGGGGTGACTCGTCTGAGTGTAATTTGTACTCAAGAAAACGGTGAGAATGTTCTTCGCATTATCGATAATGGAGTAGGTTTAGAGGCATTATCTGATAACTTAGATCAATCTCGAGGTCGGGGAACGCAGCAGGCAAAAAATCTGGCTCGACAACTGCGAGGAACGTTTCGGCGGTTTCCTAATTCTCCCAAAGGAACCGTTTGTGAATTAACCTGGTCTGTGGCAAAAGCGTGGTTCTGGTAAGCTACTGCTATAAGCTATAAGTTTTGGCACGGCGATTAAAATCACTGCTACACAAACAAAGTCCGCCTACGCGGACTAGGTTATAACGGGGATTGCTAATCCGGATTTTGTATCAATTGTCATGGGTAAGAGTTTCAATTATGTTTACATAACATAATAAGTAGGTTGGTGGAAATAAACTCAACCATATTAAGTTATGTTAACAAGCCTC
>NZ_JBKHHI010000342.1:0-7241 GCF_046539235.1 Coleofasciculus sp. | reverse complement strand
GCTGCCAAATCTGACACCGTTGCTGAGCATCTGGAAAAGGAAACTCAACTATAAACCGCAACCGCCGCTCAAATGCCTTATCCATTGCCGTTTTCAGATTCGTGGTTAGAATCGCAATTCCCTGATAACTCTCAATCTGCTGCAACAAATAACTCACCTCCTGATTGGCATAGCGATCGCGCGATTCTTTCACTTCCCCTCGTTTACCAAACAAAGCATCCGCCTCATCGAACAGCAGTACCACACCTCCCATCTGGGCTGCATCAAACACCTGCGCCAAATTCTTCTCCGTCTCGCCAATATACTTACTCACCACCGCACTCAAATCGACGCGATACAAATCCAACCGTAGTTGAGCCGCAATAATTTCCGCTGCTGTCGTTTTCCCTGTCCCACTTGGACCATAAAATAAAGCACTAATCCCCAATCCATGTCCCCGGTTGCGGTCAAATTGCCAATGCCGATACACTTGCGGGCGTAGTTGGGCTTGAGCAACAATATCTCGTAGTAGCTGCAACTGTTGTTCAGGTAAAGCCAAATCTGCGAAACTGCCCCGACATTCAATTCGCTGCGCCAAGGCATCTAAGTGCGGACGGGCTTGGATGCGACAGGTGTCCCAGAGTTGTTCGGAAACTGGAGAGGGATTATTCTCCCCCTCTTCCCCAACCGTTAAGGCACGAGTACAAGCGGCAACAATCCCCGGTGCTGAGAGATTGAACTGATAGGCTAACGCCTCTACCTGCCCATTTAACGACTCCCCCGCTGTCCCTAATTGTGCCAGCCAAATCGCCTGTTGTTCCTCCAGGGTAGGTTTCGGCACATCAAACGTAATCGGCGAACGTTGGGGGGAAAATAGCCGTTCCCGACTGGCGATAATTAAAGGAGTTTGCAAATTCTCTAGCAGTTGAAGAAATACTTGGCGTTGTAAACCATCCGCCCCATTCATCTCCTGACAATCCAGTAACAGGATACTATTGGTTAACCGTGCCGCCCGTTCCCAGCGCTGCATCAGTGCGGTTAAACTCCCGGCGGTGGATAATAAACCGGGTGTAGCTGTCAGAGTAGTCAGAGACACCTGCTTCAAATGACACCCCAGCAACGCACAAATCGCCGCCGCCACCGACTGCTGATCAGATAGCTGAGTGCCACACAGTTGAATAACTGGATAACTCGATACCGCCGTTGCCTGTAACCAAACTTGTACCACCTGTTGTACAATCCCTTGATGGGAGGGCGGTAGGGGGAAATCGGACTGAGGCGCGACTGGTTTAATTATTCCCTTTAACTGGGGATCGACATACTCTTCCCCCAACAAATACAGCAGGATACTCTCATCAATCCGCATCGGACTCAGGGTAAACGCCCGCCCTTGTTCAATCTCAATTAACTGCCAATGTCGCAACGCTGCATCAGCGGTAAACGCCTGCCAACTCGCCTCCGGCAAAATACGCGATGCTAAATAAGGTGTAGGATATGTCCACTGTTCATTCCCCTGGGCTTCGGCACATAAGCGCCCCATCATCGGGTCTAATTCCATCGCCGCACACAATAGCAGCACATAGCGCTCAAACCGCGAGAGTCCCAAGGCGCGACATAGCTGAGTCAAGGCGGGGGGCGGGAATAGGTTCACTGCTTCTTCCAGGTTCGGTGAAAACCCCAGTTCCTCGTCAAGTGGTTGATTTGCCAGTTGCGCCACATACCGTTCCAGCGTCTGGCGCACCATCCCGACGGTTGCACTCAGGTTAACCAGGTTATCAATTCTGAATTGATCGGCTACCGCTTGTCCCATAACATTTTGTATTTTCCCTGTCTAGCAGGATAAATGAAGGGAAAAACAAAGTCAATATGATGAATTTCATAAATGAGTTATTTGGCTTGATCAGAAAACCCCATTTCACAACGTTAATAAAATTCATGATTATGGGTATAAAAAACAACAATAAATAAACTCTAGTGGTTGTATAGTGCCATGACAAATAAAATCTTCTATAAGTCTCCTAGACGATCGCCTCTGTCCCTTCTCTACCTAAAAGTCTCTCAAGACACCCACTGCTTTTTCTGGATGTGTACCCTTTGTAAACCCCAGTCAGGAAAGCTCTCCATCATACAGCGCTCATCCCCGTGGTTACCGTAGTAGCGGTGGTTGTGGTTGCGGTAGCAACGGCGGTAGTTGTGGTGGCTGTGGTCGCTGTGGTGGTTGTGGCGGTGGATAAATTCTCACAGCCAGCCAACACTGGCGATCGCACCTTTATCTATTGATAATAAAGTTAAGACCGAATCACGATTAGCCGACAAAAAAATCTAGCAGCGCTTGGGCTGTCTGTTGCGGCGCTTCCTCTGGAAGAAAATGACCGCACTCCAACGCCTGACCCCGAACATCGATCGCGCGATCGCCCCAGGTTTGTAGGACATCATAGCGGCGTTGCATTACGCCTTTTGCTCCCCATAACACCAACAGAGGACATTGAATCTTCTGATCAATATCTGCCTCATCGTGTTCTAGATCAATAGACGCCGCCGCCCGATAATCCTCACAGGTGGCGTGAATCACAGCAGGTTGACTAAAGCAGCGAATATACTCCGCCATCGCCGCTTCGGTAAACCCCGCCTGTGTCGCACTCCATTGATGCATCTTGGTTTTCAGATAAAATTCTGGATCAGCACCAATCAGTCGTTCGGGAAAATCATAGGGCTGAATCAGAAAAAACCAATGTTCGTAAGCCGTGGCTAATTCTTTATCCACCGTTTGAAAAATCGTGCGGGTGGGTACAATGTCTAGAACCGCCGCTTTATCAACTCGGTTAGGATGGTCAAGCAGGAGACGATGCAACACCCGTCCGCCGCGATCGTGTCCGGCGGCGAAAAAATGCTTAAAACCCAGAATATCCATCAGTTCCACTTGATCTTGGGCAGTTACCCGTTTAGAATAGGTCAGATGGGTTGGATCAGAGTTGGGTTTATCGCTGTCACCATAGCCACGCAAATCTGCACAAATCACGGTGAAGTGCTGCGATAGAACTGGTGCAACCTGATGCCACATAACATAGGTTTGCGGATAACCATGGAGTAATAACAGAGGATATCCTGCGCCACCCATCACCAGATTAATCGTGGCGTCTGAGGTGGTAATCCGATGCTGGGTAAATTGCTCAAACATAAGTGCTAACAGGGAATCAGTAGACAGATCTTAACCAAGTACGTTAGTTTATACTCAGATACAGTATCTTGCTGTTACTCAGATGGTGCATGGGGTGAAATTCCTTCCCAGCAGCAGATACAGGTGTTTCCGATTAATTATCCGTTTTTTGATCGCGATCGCGCCATTGAGTTATACTGCTCGCGGTTACAACTGAGCTTTTGTCATGCAGAGCTTAGTGAAGTACAGCGTAACATAGTCGTGAGATTCTAGGCTAACGCCAAGCTTCGCTAACACTCCGCTTCAGTTCCTTCGCTTCGCTCAGGACTCAGAATGACAAATTTGACCGCGCGAAGTATAATTCAGACCATTTACGTTTCAAGGCAAGCATCTACTCTTCGCAAGCATCTACTCTTCTAGTGCATCGGTTCCATCTTTGTATCAGATGCTAGTTCTTTTGACAAAGAATACTAGCAGTGACCTGAAACTCTCGTGTTATCACGTAGGTCGGGAAGCCACTTGTACTAGGTCGCAAATTTCTATTTATAAAAAATAATTTAATTATTACGAATGAACTTAACCCGTCTAATTCAAGAATTAAACGACTATAGTAAACATGGAAACGGAGAGCTAATTCTAAAAAACTCTCAGGCATTTTGGACATTGTACTTGGTTCGGGGTCAATTACTGTATCCGAAAAGTAAACATCATCCCGTGAGACGCTGGAACCGGGCAATCAATCAGCATCGGTCGAATTGGCACTGGAGGACTGATTACTCCCAGTTTTCCGACAATCCTAGTTGGGAATGTCAGCTCATCGATCGCGGATTGAGCCAAAAACAACTTAGCCTAATTCAAGCCAAGTTAATCATTCGCAGTTTAGTTCAAGAATGTTTATTTGAACTCACACCTTACACGGATTTGAATAGAGACTGGAAACCCACCCAAACAGCGATATCGACATTTTGCAAAGTTGTCGCCTTATCCAGCAATGAAATACAAACGATTCTGGGTACAGCCGAGCAAATGCAGAAACAATGGCAAGCGGCTGGGTTAAGTCACCTTCACCCAACTATGGCTCCTATTTTACAAGAGGGAGCAGATATATCCGAATTGCCGATCGCAGACAAGTATCTTAATGGAAAATTAACCTTGTGGGATATTGCGGTTGAGCGAAATCAATCCATTATTGAAGTTACTCAATCTTTGGTGGATTGGACTAAACGAGGGATGATTAAATTTCAAGACATTCCCGATTTGACGTTACCAAGCAGCAACGATAATGCTGGGAATACTCCGATAGTTGCTGATAAAAAGCCACCTGAAATCCAGCAAACTCCACCCAAAGCTAAAACCTCTTTAATTGCTTGCATTGATGACAGTCCAGTGTTAACGCTCACCTTACGAAAAATTTTAATTCCGAATGGATATCAAGTGTTGAGTATTCCCGAACCGATGCGAGGGTTCTCTCAACTGATTGAACATAAGCCAGATTTAATTTTGCTTGACCTCCTTTTACCGAATGCTGATGGCTATAGCATTTGTAAGTTTCTGCGAGAAACTCCTGTGTTTAAAAAGACACCCATTATTATATTGACGGCTAAAAATACGTCAATTGACCGGACTCGCGCTCAACTTGTGGGTGCAACTGGGTTTTTAGCGAAACCGCCTCAAGCTCAAGAATTGTTGGAGATGGTGCAGCAACATTTGGGATAAGACAGCAGGTAGGAGGCACAAGAGAATGAGTCTGACTTTTCACATAGAGTTTTGTAGGGGCGGGTTTCACGATTATCTTTTCTTTAGCACCCGGATGTGACTAAACCCGCCCTAACCAAGTGAGTTTCAGATACCCGACTTCTGAGATAAATCGGGTATCTTATTGGTGAGTTATAGCACTACGCGCTATACAACGAGTGCCTAGTAGAGGGATTTGATATCAACTTTGAAGTGGGCAATTAGGGTCATCCGTTCGTAGGACAAGAAGTACAGATGCAACAGTTCTGGGTCATCTTGATCCCGATGCATGGCGACGCCAGCGAGAGCAACTTGATGATTGTTAATCCACCCGCCCTTAGAATCCAGTAATCCAGCGAAATAAGGACTTTTATCTGGATGGTTTGTTTTCAGTTCTTCGTAGTCTTGATAGAACGGAGGAATGCCAATTCCTAAAGGCATATACAAGCCCTTATTATATTCCTCTACAGGTAACTGCGGTAGGTTTTTGATATCAACGCCACTGATAAATAATTTGTTTTGTTCTCCGGATTTCGTATCCGTGAACGTTAACTCCAGTTCCTGTAAGGTTTCATCGACACCTATCGGGTCAATATTCCGGAGAACGGCTTTGTCAAATTGACCAATGCGCCAGTATTCATGTGTCCAAGGTTTATCCGTATTATAGTATCCAGGGGGAACAAAAGAGCCAAATTGAATCTCATGTTCACCGCTATAGAAATCGCCCCAAGTTTGCAAATTATTGGCGAGAACAGTGCGGACTTTACGGACTTGCTCACCGGACGCAATTATTTTTTCATCTAGGGGGAAATCGGCTTGAACTTCTTGCTCATCGATGACATCTCGCAGCAAGTCAGTCTTGACAACAGCGCCACTAGGATCTTGCCAATGTTCTAAGCGTCGCCAGTGTTTCCAATAGGAGATATTGTTGATTTTTTCAAAGGCTTGCTTGTACATTCCTAGGGGAAAGTCAAACCATCCTTGGTAGTAAAGGGCTTTATTGCCATCTTCTTGTGTGGTGAGAATGACTTCCCACAGTCCACCATTGATGCAGTTGTTGGCTAAGGCGACTTGGTAGAGGTTTTCTTTTTCAAACCCGTCACCGCCACTAATTTCAATATGCTCGGAGTCAGCCGGAAAACTGATCTGTTGGCGGTTCCATTCGCGGTTAGTAAAGGCAACGACTTCTAAGCCTTCATCGTTTTTAGTCCATTCGGGGGCTTTCGGGGTTAAAAGTTCTAAATCAATATTTTTGATGACAATTTTAGCGGTGTGGTCGTTATTCGGTTCTAGGACAAAATCGACATGGGTGTCATCCCGTTTGACAACGGTTAAGGTTCGGTCGTTATAGCGGCGGAATTTTTTACTTAAACCTGATGTGTTGGCGGGATATTTAGTATTGGTTAATTCCTTGAGATTAACCTCGATTGCATCGCTGACTTTATATCGAGTGGTCTGTCGGTACGCCAGTCCAGCTCCTCCTAAACCAATTACACCAATACATACAGCCAGCGTGCCAATTAAAATTTTATTCCTTGTTTTTTTTCCTGTTTTGCTCGCAGTTGAATCGGTGAGATGCATCGGATTATCTTCAGGCAAAGCCGAGTTTGACATGCAAGTTTCCCTGGTTTTTCGTTCTGAATAGCATATTAACCAATAAGTTTTAACTTTTGCAACCCCTTTGTATATTTTTTTTTCAAAATTCATCATTTCTTTAAAAAAGTGAAAGTATTACTTTACATTTTTCTTATATAAAATGATTCATTTTGACTTGAATGCTTAGGTGAAATAAGCGGCAAAAGCAATATATGTAGGGAGTGTAAACATAAAAAACTCTATATATAGCGCTTTTACCGAAACAAGGCTGATTTGCCGGAAGATGGCGGAAAACCATTAAGAACTAACAATAATTGTTCGTTTTGGGGGATAGCCTCTACCTTCAGGCAGAAGACGGAATTGTGAAAATAACTCAAAGTATATTTAAGCAAACACTGGTAAAATAAAAACTTTTATTAATAAAATATTAATACTTTCGTTTATCTGCTATAATTTGCATCTTTAGATTAGCTGGTTTATGAATTTGTCGGCAGAATTAGATAGTTTTAGTATTACACTTTCAGGGTTAATACAAAACAGTTGGTGATATATTGAAATATATCGCTATAGTCTGCAATAGACGTAATATAGACAACACAAGGGTTGTGAAGTTTTTCTCTCGGTGATTTCTACGCAGAGTCGCTGTAATACAGATAGACCGAAAATGGAGATTTTTGTATTACGCGGTTGAGGGGCGGGTTTAGGGAATCAATTGTCGGGGCGGGTTTAGGGAATCTGTAGGGGCGGGTTTAGGGACTAAATTTCGCTATTCACC
>NZ_JBKHHI010000341.1:0-7245 GCF_046539235.1 Coleofasciculus sp. | reverse complement strand
AATTTAGTTTAAAATCGGCAGAACTACAAGCTATTTTAGAGTATGATCTATTTTTGATGACGGATCGCCAAGTTCAGGTATTAGGGGAATCGGAATTTGAGGTACTGCGACAGTATTTACAGGCAGGCGGGACAGTTTTAGTCGAAGCGTCGGCAGGATTAAAACATTGGGTACAAGGCGATGCGATTAAAGAACTGAGCAAAATATACCAAGACCTGGAACAGGCGCTAACCCAAATCGATGATAATCCCAATATTGATACGGATACAAACTTAAAGCAATGCCGACAAGATATTGTGCGTGAACGAGAGATGATTGCGACAGAGTTAGCCAGACGCAAGAATTCGATCGCGGGTCGATTCCAAGAGTTTGCCCAAAGTATAGGCACCCGGTTAACGCCACTGGAAAAATTAGACCGTCACGACTTACTGCGGACTCAACCCTTTCTTTTTGCCACGACACCTCGTATCAATAGAAAGCCGATTCAAGTTTTAAGTGGGGGGGGGATTATTGTCGCGATCGGTAACTTATCAGAGGCTTGGGGAATTAATCAAAAACGACTGATTCCCCGTGAAGTAATGCGTACAGCCCAGGAATTAGGGATTAACATTTTGCATTTAGCTTGGCGTCGCCGACAACTAACCCGTGGACAACAACCACCACCAACAGTTACGACATCAAGCCCTTCCCGCCCCTCCAATCCATCACAACCGTCCGATCGATCGCGTCGAAATGAGCTGTTTGATAAGTTAATGTAGCCTGTTGAACAGGGAACAGGAAAACTGGGGGAGTTTCGGGAGTAAGGAAGGACAATAATGGTAGATAATTTAATTGATACAACGGTTTCCCCAAAACAACTTAGATTTAAGCCTGGAGGTTTACCTGCTTCGTTTGAAGTTAAGGTCGTTAATGATAGCGATCGCTTTGCCAGTTTTCAGGTGGAAGTAACGGCGGCTGGGGTTGATGCTGATCGGCTTCCGGATTGGTACATGATCTCCCCAGAAGTGGGGACTAAAAAGCCGCCAGGTGATGTCACCCATTTTCAGGTGGCGATTGTCGATAATCCTGTACCGGGGTTTGTCGGATTGATGAACCTAACGGTGCGTGTCTTCTCCATGGAACTCCCGGATGAAGACCGAGAAGTGCTGCGGTTAATTTTAGAACAGGGTACGGGTTCAATTCCGTTAAAATTGGATCTGCCAGTACGGGAGTTTCAAGAATATCCAGCAAGTCAACAGGAAATTCCGGTACGGGTTTATAATCCCAGTCAACTAGAAACCCATGTTA
The DNA here is from genome assembly GCF_046539235.1 of Coleofasciculus sp. GTDB lineage: Bacteria > Cyanobacteriota > Cyanobacteriia > Cyanobacteriales > Coleofasciculaceae > Coleofasciculus. The sequence continues at coordinate 5,958 of NZ_JBKHHI010000341.1, read as the reverse complement.
CGTTAAACTTTTCCGGCATAGATCCCACCTGGATTGTTGATGGAACTGAACGCCAGTTATATCTACCTCCAAACGGACAAGTCACGGAAACATTTATTTGCCAAATTCCTGATATTCCCCAAGCACCTAGCCGGATTTATCCCTTTGCGATCGCGGCGACTCATCGTCATGGTTCTCCTGCCCAAGTAGAAGGTAAGCTAGAAGTTTTACCTATGGGGTTGGTGGAGTTTAGCGCCACTCCCAAACAACAGCAAATTCCCACCAAACGCGCTTGGATACCTAACTGGCGGAATTCACCCGTTCCCTACACCTTGGAATTTACTAATTATAGCAATCTTCAGCAGCTGGTTACTGTTAATATTCAGGGTGAAGACAAACAGGAATTTACCTTAGAATTGCCCGATAAACCCGCCGAATTGAATCCGGGTCAAACGGCTCAAGCGCCGCTGAGAGTTCAAGCCAGACGCCATTTATGGGGTCGAAAAAAAGAACTAGGGTTAGAAGCATTAGCAACGTTATCGGATCAGCGTTTAGGAAATACTAATCCCACGAGTCAATTTTTGAAACTGGATGTTTATCCGATTATTCCAACATGGTTGCTTCTGGGTGGTGGACTCCTGCTTTTATATTTCTTATGGTGGTTGTCTTGGCTCAACCCTAATAATTCCTGGTATGGACACAAAGCTGCTGTAAATTCTGTGCAATTTAATGGTATGAGCCAGAATGTGGTCAGTGGATCTAATGATCAATCCTTGATTAAATGGCGAGTTGATGGCTTTTTTAATTACTTTGCTAATCCCGAAGTGGAGAAGATTGCCAAGACGGGGAAAGCCGTGCGGGTGATTCGTTATAAACCAGTCGATAATAACGTGGTGGCGGCTGGGTTAGAAAATGGTGAGATTCAATTGTTGAATTTATTGGCAGAAACGCCAAAATTAATGATGTCTTTTTCCCAAGAAAAGGATGATCGAGTTTTGGCGTTAGAGTTTACAGATGATTCACGGTATCTTTTTAGTGGTCACGGCAGCGGATTTATCTTAGGGTGGGACATTCAACAAAGTTTAGCGGATACGATAACTGGAGGAAATAGCAGTCAGGAACCAATGTTGAGGGGACAATCTGATTTTGCGGTTTATGCCCTAAAATTTGTGGGACTCGGCAATCAAAATTTAGCGGTTGCTGGACGGTTTAATCAATTGGTTATTTGGAATTTGTCCCAATCAGAGAATGTGACCGTTCCCGTGCAGTATCGTCAAGATGGTCAGTATCGTCCAGGGGGTCAGGATGACTATATCCTCAGTATCGATGTTGCGGATATGAAACCTTATCTGATGGCGACGGCTGACAATCAGGGTTATATTACATTGTGGAATATGCGATCCTGTTTGGTTGAGGGTCAACCGTCCTGTGAAATTATTGACCAATGGTCGAATGGTCATGGTAGTCTACCTGTGCGATCTGTGGCGTTAAGTAATGGGGGTTGTTACTTAGCCAGTGGCGGTGATGATGGACGAACGATGCTGTGGCCCCTCACCACTCAGGGGAAACGAGCAGAACAATATGTAGAGGGTATCGAAGTGGATAAGTCATTTGACAACAGAAAATTCAATAGTGTTGATATAAATGTTTTAAAGAGAAATATCCTGATCGCCAGTGGTAGTGATGATACCCAGGTGCGGGTGAAACGAGCAAAACGGCTGCAAGGGTTAGGGTGCGATCGCGATCAGTGAGGACGCTTGATCAAGCTCAAACGCCTAATTCTAGCTAGCATTACCACGAAATACCAACTTTTGGTAGAATCGGTAACGGTTAGAACAGGTTCAATACTGCTTGGATAAGCTCTAATGGAATTGTTTTTCCCCCAGCTTCCAGACGCGCCATGGCACGTCTCTACATGCTCCCCCAGCAAAAACTATGACTCGCGTGGTTGGATTAATTAGTGGTACGTCAGTTGATGGAATTGATGCAGCTTTCGTGGAGATTGCTGGTTCTGAGTCCGATTTAACCGTGGAGTTGTTGGCTGGGGCGACCTATCCCTACCCGGAACAACTGCGATCGCAAATCCTTAATCTCTGTGCTGGTGGTTCTATATCAATGGCAGAATTGGCTGGATTAGATGATGCGATCGCGGGACAATTTGCTCAAGCCGCCCAAGCCATCCAAAAACACCACCCACCCGCGGCTACGCTGATTGGTTCCCACGGTCAAACCGTTTACCATCGTCCACCTGTTCCTCGGCTCCCAGACGCGCCATGGCACGTCTCTACATGTACCCCTTTGGGATATAGTCTTCAGTTAGGACGGGGAGAGGTTATTGCTTACGCCACAGGGATTAAAACGGTCAGTAATTTCCGTGTCGCTGATATTGCAGTTGGGGGTCAAGGAGCGCCCCTAGTCTCCAAAATTGATGCTTGTTTGCTCTCCTCCCCAACTCAGCACCGATGTATCCAAAATATCGGCGGAATTAGTAATGTTACTTACCTCCCTCCCTGTCAAGGAAATTGGTTAGATTTGGTCAGTGGTTGGGATACAGGACCAGGAAATACTCTGTTGGATTTAGCTGTACAGCATTTTACCCAGGGACATCAAACATACGATCAAGACGGAAACTGGGCACGAGAGGGGACGATTTGTCAACCCCTGCTCAACCAATGGTTAAGCCATGACTTTTTCCAGCAACCCCCGCCGAAATCCACAGGGCGAGAATTATTCGGCTGGGATTATTTACACCAATGTATTGCCGAGAGTCAAGCCTATTCTCTGAGTCCGGCTGATCTATTAGCAACCCTGACAGAACTCACCGTCGCCTCTATAGAGGACAGCTATCGTCGCTTTTTACCGAAGATGCCCGACCAGATATTCTTATGCGGTGGGGGTAGCCGCAATCTTTATCTCAAACAGCGCTTACAAACCCGGTTAAAATCCGTAGAGATACAAACAACGGATCAGGCTGGGGTGAGTGGAGATTTCAAAGAAGCGATCGCCTTTGCCGTTTTAGCCTATTGGCGAAACTTGGGCATTTGCGGGAATCTCCCGCCAGTTACAGGCGCGAAGCAGGCGTTACTTTTGGGTAATATGGCGCCATCCTAACTCAAAGCCTTGATAGATAAGGGTTTTGGAGTTGTGCAGCCAACCCTAATTAACTCAGAATGAAGCATTTCTTGTCCACTTGGGACTACACTGAATACTGAAACACAATTGCCTATTTTTTTATCCTATATGACTACGATTTTGGCAATCTGCTTGGTCAGGCATTGTGCCATAGTTGAGGACAAATTCAACCAACACTATTCGATTAGAGGCAAAGGGTAACGCTGTGGCTCACACCTTTTTAATGGAGACAGGACGCTGGACACTCCAGGGAAATTGGCTGGAGCGCAATGGATCACTTCTAAGCGTTAGAGGGAAAACAATTGTTGCCTGGGGTCGAGAAAACTGGTTTACGATGGTAACAAAGCTGGTTTTTCCCGAGGATGAGCGCGAGGATATTTCTTTCCAATATCGGGGGCGTCTTGATGCCGGAGAACGTCAGTATACCTTCGTCTTACAGCATAGTGTTTTGGGTCGTGTTGAGGGCGAAGGTTGGATCACTCCAGAATCAATTGTGCAACGCTATTGGGTTTTAAGCGATCGCCAAAGACGTAGTGGTTTTGAAACCCGACACCAACTTGATGATAATACCTACTACCTCTCCAGTAGCATCATGGCGGGTCACTATCTGACCAGCACAATGGAAGCAACGCTAGAACGACAGCCGGGATAGCACAAGCCTATAATCAGAAGTATAAACTGTGAAGTATCAACGGTCAGCACCCCGCACTGAAGTAATGGGGCTTCGAGCCTCCACTTTAGTTAACAACCGCTCTGCTGGTATTCCTTTCCGGTTGAAAGACAAGGAGTTTCCTACATCGGAGGTATTTTGCTCAAATCACTCACACGGGTTTTGACCTTCCTAAAAATCAGTGACGTTTTACCTGCTTTTCCTGTGTTAGCGTAGCAGGATATAGTCTGGGATAGACTGATAAATTCTACGTTACCCTTGACTTATGGAACGTATTGAGTTAATTGATTTCGGTTTACCACAGGTGTAGCTCCCGCTGAGCGCTCAATAAAGCGATGAACTATAGCTGGTCACAATGGCACAATGGAACGAGTAACCGAGTGAGTTATTGGGTCTAGTTCAATTGAATGCTACTTGCCGAATTGCGCTTGGGTCAAACTGGTAAATAGGTATCGTTCACAACTGCTCCCAGCTCTCACTAAACCAATCATGACAAAAGACCCTAATCATGGTCGCATACTCGCCAACCGCTATCAACTCGTTGGGTTGATAGGTCAGGGCGCTATGGGTCAAGTTTATAAAGCTAAAGATATGTTACTTGGCGGCGTTATTGTCGCTGTCAAATTCATATCCCAAACCTTGCTCAACCAAAAAATGCGCGATCGCTTTGAGCGAGAAGCGACCATCTGTGCGCTACTTGGGGAAAAAAGTAATCATATCGTGCGCGTCCGGGACTATGGCGTGGATGAAAATGACATTTCCTTTTATGTGATGGAGTTCCTGGAAGGCAGTGGCTTAAGTGAAATCGTGCGCCAGCAACCCCTCCCCTTACCTCGCTTTCTCAATATTAGCCGTCAAATTAGTTTAGGGCTGCAATGCGCTCATAAGGGGATCGTGATCGAAGGTGAACTTAGCCCAATTATTCACCGAGATATTAAACCCAGCAATATCCTGGTGGTTCAAGACGCCTCCTTCGGAGAACTAGTAAAAATCCTCGACTTTGGCATTGCCAAACTGATCCAGTCCAACAGCGAGCAAACCCACTCGTTTATGGGGACATTAGCCTATTGTTCCCCCGAGCAAATGGAGGGAAGGGAACTTGATAACCGCTCTGACATTTATAGTCTGGGCGTGATGATGTTTGAGATGCTCACCGGGGAAATGCCCATTGTAGGCGAATCGAATTCCTTTGGCGGGTGGTACAAAGCTCATCACTTCAGCCCACCGCGCCGCTTTGAATCCGCCAAACCGGATTTGAAATTGCCCAAAGCACTGGAAAATCTGGTGATGAGTTGTCTAGCAAAAGAGGCGAGCGATCGCCCACAAACCATTGAGGAAGTCATCCAGACTTTAGAACCCTTAGAACAGCGTTTTGGTCAAGGACGACAACTCGGTCAGCGGATTGGTGCTGTACTTTCAAAAATACCCCGAGTCGAAGAACCCGCCAAGAAGCCTCCCGCTCGTTCTATTGAAGACCTGTGCTTACAAACGTCTTGGCCCAAAAACAAACCCCAAGCCTCGATTGTTTTTCCGCATATTATTCGTACCAGTCAGGAACTATTAGCTACTCTTTGGGTGATGCTAACCAAGGACGATATTGAAAACCGCCGAATTAGCACCCGCTATAACCAATTCCTGTTTCTGATGTCTCCGCATCCCATGGTATTATGGATTACAGCCCTACACAATCGGCAACATGGCGCCCGTTGGCTAACCTGCTATTTGGATCTGAAAACAGCCATGGGTCAAAAAGTGATCCGCATTTTAGGAGAATCAGGAAACTACCGGATTTTATTCTTTGCCCTGACTGAACCCCAACGCTGCGCCAACGTGATGACCGCCACCATTGCCTCAACTCAGCGAAAACTACTCCTAGATTGGGCAAATGCCAGCAATGCGGCTATGCCCAGCACTCAACCTCAGCTAAGTAAACGAATTCTCAAGCAAGAGCTTGAGAAACTTAAGCCAAAAATTGTGATGAAGCTAGAAGCTGTTCACACGGATTATCCCACCGACATTTCTGGATAGGGTTGAATGTTCTGTAGGGGCGGGTTTAGGGACTAAATTCCGCTATTCACCGATAACTGAGCAACAAAACCCGCCCTGATTCAATTATGGGGGCAGGTGTAGGGGCGGGTTTAGGGACTAAATTCCGCTATTCACCGATAACTGAGCCA
>NZ_JBKHHI010000340.1:0-7283 GCF_046539235.1 Coleofasciculus sp. | reverse complement strand
GGTTGAAGATGGCAGAATCAATAAAATTTTCCGGCGAGGCACTTTTAGCTTTGGGGATTTGGATAACTGGACGGTTCACTGCAATCATTAGAGGCTCCGCCGCCTTTTCTGTTACAGGAGTTTGAGCCAACCGTGGCATAAACTGACTACCAGGGAGTATCCCAGAAAAGGCACTGACAAACATCGCGGCGATCGCAGCGCCACCCCAAACCATGGTGTTCCGTATGCGGCGGCGATCAATGCGGGTAAACACCTGATTTGCCGTCTCTTGAGTGGTTACCTGAGTGGCAGGTACGGGGAGCTGATGCAACCCTTGGCGTAGCTTCATCAGTCGAGCATACAAGCGCTGGCTATTGGCATCATTTGCTAACCAATCTTGCACTTGATAGCGCTCGGCTGCTGTCACCTCACCATCGATGTAGGCACTGATGAGTTCAAAGCGATCGCGCTGTAGACTATCCATGTCTCTGGCAGCTTTTTGCCCGGAACAGTTATGAGCATCAAAATTAGAGTTCATTTTAGATCACCACCGAGTCTTCACTAGCGCTCAATTATGGATCGTTATCGTTTGTGACATCATCCCAAACTGACTCTATTCGAGAGAGCCTATGGGCTTCCTTGGTCGTAATCTTATCAATTACGCTGTTGGCGTTTTATAGTGAGGAGATGCCCAGCCCCACTGTTAAACTGTATTAGCTGATCAGGTTTGACTTTTACCGTTAACGTCTTTTACCGTTAACGTGCCAGCTTTTGCAGCTTGGCAAATAATAGTTGAAAGTTGACCTTAATCAGTGTAACGCAAGACTTGGGTGAACTATTACACCCTTCATCCCGTTGCCCTCAAGCGTTTGGGATTACTTCACCCAAGACGTTATATATCCCATGATAGAATGAATTTTGGTGTAGGGAAATAATTTCTCCCTTCTCATCCAGAGACCATTAAACATCTAGATAGGGTTGCAGTTGAGATTGTAGTCTTGAGCGGGCTCTAGCGATACGCGACTTGACGGTTCCCAGGGATACGCCTGTAATTTCGGCAATCTCTTCATAAGCCATCCCTTCAATTTCTCGCAAGACAATAGTCGTGCGGAATGCTTCTGGCAAGTCTTTAATGGCTTCTCGTAGCTGGGCGTAGAATTCCCGCGTTGCCATATTGTCTTCTGGACTTGGACCATCAGCAGCAATTTCCCAATCCATCTCACCATCATCCATCCGACGCGGTGCATCCAGTGACAATGGCGGAGCTACCCGTTTGCGTTTGCGTAGCTCATCATAGAAAAGATTGGTCGTGATACGACTCAACCAACCCTTAAATTTGACGGGTTCCTTGAGGCGCTTAATATTCCGGTAAACTCTAATCCAAACTTCTTGCGCCAAGTCAGGTCTGTCCTGCCAATCTGGAGCCAGATGGTATAAAACCTTCTCCACATGGGACTGATATCGGCGTAGCAGTTCAGCAAAAGCAGCCCGGTCAGGAGTAATACCGTCCTGACAGCGCAAAATTAAATCGTAGTTCGAGAGTTTTTCAGGTTGCACCGTCACATTATTGGGTGTGACCTCAACCGGGGACCAGGATAGAGAAATCGATTGGCTCATGGATGGTAATGGGTGCTAGAACATCCTTACTTTTCACAGACGCCTGACTTCACGTAGAGTTCCCGCTTAGATTAGCAAAGGCTTGGTTGGGGTGAATAAACTAAATTTCAATTATCTCTATTCAAACCTACCAACTACATCCTCCAAACGGGTAATCTTTCCCGTCAAGTTTCAATATGGCATCTGGAAAAGTCTATCATCATTCTTCTAGAGGAAAGGCATCCGATCCGGAAAAAAGGGGGGGACGGCTGCCAATGTCAAATATAAAGTGGTTTTGATAAGTTAGAGTTGCTTCGGTTGTGATAGCCTCCTAAGTCATTATGGGCGGAACTTTCTCACTAAAAACTAGCTTGATGCTGCTTTGCTTTGGAGCAGCAGGATTATTATTGTCAGTGGCGTGGCAACAACGTCAATCAATACAACTCCCCTCTGAGATTGCCCAATCGGTTCAGAAGACATTTCCTGGATTGGAGGATGAGAGCGAGTTAGACTCACCCCAGTCACCTGGGAAGTACGGTGAATGGATAAGAGAGCGAATGACCCTTGATTGGGGATGGGGTTTAGATGCTCCTGTTCCCTTAGCCGGATTAATTGTACCCCATCCAGGTTCTTCTGAGCGAAACGCGATCGCCCAAGCATTACCGCTGACTCCCCATCTGAACCAGGCAATAGCCGCTCTGAATGTGCGATTAGTTGTGGATTTGAGTGATGCCAAGGTGTATATTTACTGGGGAAAGCAAGAACTCGCTAGCTATCCAGTTGCTGTGGGTCAACCCGGTTGGGAAACACCTACAGGTCGCTTCAAGGTTCTCCGCAAGCAGCGTAATCCCATCTGGCGACAACCGATTACGGGCGACTTAATCCCCACTGGACCTGATAACCCCTTAGGCGATCGCTGGATCGGATTTTGGTCTGACGAACACCATCAGATAGGCTTTCATGGCACTAATGATGAAGATCTAGTTGGCAGACCAATTTCTCACGGCTGTTTACGGATGCGAAATACTGATATTCAGGCGCTGTATGAACAAATTCAAATTGGCACCCCTGTCTTGGTGCGGGAATGATTCGTCATTGGTCATTGGTCATTTGTGATAATCGAACGGTTAGGTCGGGGCGGGTTTAGTTATATCAGGTTGAAAACGAAACGTTAGTGGTAAAACCCGCCCCTACAAAAGATGTTTTATCGGAACGTCTCTGCTTCCCCTGCTTTCCCTGCTTCCCCTGCTTCCCCTGCTTCCCCTGCTTCCCCTGCTTCCCCTGCGCCTCTAGGGACTTTTGAGATCAGATTTGGGTTCAAAGTTGGGGGCGTAATCTTGGAGTAAGGAACTCACCTGCTGGAACAAATCTTTGCCGCTACCTCTACGAAGAGCTTGGCGTTCAGAGCCAAAATCTGGTCGATGCTGATTTTGCATGATCGCCGTATCAACTTGCTGAGTAATCAACTCTTGTAGTTCTTCTCTGGCTCGTTGACGTTGGTATTTTGCCCCTTCTTCTGTCGTAGCATATAGAGGGGGAAGTCGATTCAGAGCATAGGCGGCAATATCGCCCACATCCAGCACCTGATCGCTAGTTGCTTCAATTTCCGCCACTTGCGCGATTGCTTCGGTGAGTACCAACTCCTCCATCACGTTAATAAACTGCTTGCGCGGAACGGCGACGACTTCACCCGTCAACAGCGCTCCCATCAGGCGATCCAACGCCATATATTCTTCGATCGAAAGCTCTGAGGCTGTATCACAAATACGCCCAACCTCAGTTTCCATGACTGGGGTTAAGTAACCATCTTGCAGAGCTTGTTCTACGATTTTTTCAATACTCATGGTGTTGGATTGTATTGCCCATTAGTAGCCCGAATCAAAGGGAGACTTACCAGAGTTTACCTTAAACAAAACCCATAAGTGTATAAGATGGGGAAAAACTTCAAAAAAACTTAAACCCTGTGTTAGTCAATACCTTCAAATCTCCAGGGCACTGGATCTACAGCAATGCCATGAACATACAGTCCCCAGTGCAAATGCGGTCCCGTAGAAGCTCCCGTTGAACCCACTGTACCAATTCTTTGACCGGCTTGGACAAAATCTCCTTCTTGAACGTCGATTTGATTTAGGTGCAGCATAATACTCAACACCCCTTGACCATGGTCAATTCCGACTGTATTGCCATGAACATTAAACCCCTCTGATTCTCGTCCCACTAACGCCACTCGTCCGGCGGCGGGGGCGACAACAGGTGAACCTGTTCCCGCCGCGTAATCAACGCCCCGATGATAATAATCTTCGGCAAATACTCCGTTATAATAACGACGCACGCCAAACACCGTAGACACTCGACCTACATTAGGTCTGACCAACGGTCCATTCCAGAACTTTTGCGGCGTCACCAATGTTTTAAACTCAGCCACCCGATTGAGTTCCAGTTCTGTGGCGGATCGGTTGGCGCTACCCGATAGTCGGATACGTTGGGTAGGAAACGAACGATTTCTCAGGGATACAGCCAGGTTCCTCACCTCACCATCTCCAGTCACTTGAACTTGCAGACTTCCAGGTTTATCCAGAGGAGTGGTTGGGAGTAAGGCGCGATAGCGATTGGCGGCGACAGGAAAGGCAGGATAGATTTTTTGCCCGATGGACACCCTTGGCGGTTGAGTCGTGGTTTCTGTGTCAATCATCACAGATAGTGTATCCCCTAACTGAGGGCTTTCTGGGGTTACGCGCACTTGCAGCGCGATCGCAGCTTGACTCTTGATCGCCAAAACTGTTGCTAGACCTACAGTTAGCGCTGTAGTCCACCGTCCTTGGCTCCCCAATGGTTTGGCAGGGAAACGTCGCCTAGTGACTAGAGGCGGTTGACTGGGAATTCCTGAACTGTGGGTGTTGAGTCTGGCTTTTTCAATGTCTTCAACCATTTAGCGTCTTGAACCTCAATTCAAACTGTTACCACAAAATAAGGCGATCGCACTCAAGGGGTAAGTTCCAACCGTTGAACTAAAATACATGATATCTGGAAATGCCAGTTTATTAAGAGGATGTCAGATGAGAGTTATCCTGTCTTAATCGGTGCGAATGCTTCTGGCAAAAGTAATGCATTAGAAGGTTTGCGCTTTACATATCAGTAGTGAGCGAATAACTGGAGCCTCAGATCAATTACTCTACGATTCTCTTAGCTATCACCAAAAACCTAAATAGGGTGAAGGTCGCCGAGTGACGAGGAATGGCTCGATCCGCCCGTTGAAAGCCAGATCTGTTGGCACAGAATGTTGCAGGGTTTAACAAATTGTTGGAAATCTTAAGAAAATTTGTATCCTAGAAGGATATAGCACTTTAATTTTGATAACGCACCAGTGCAAGAAGACTTCCGACTGATTATCGACTTCGTATCTGTTCTGGCATCAGCAGCGGCTGGCGGACTCTTGGCATCCTTATGCCGTCAACCCCCGCTCTTGGGCTATATCGTCGGGGGTATGATTGTCGGTCCGGCAGGTTTGGGTCTAATTAAAGAGGTGATCCAAATTGAAACCCTGGCTCAGTTTGGTGTAGCATTTTTACTCTTTGCCCTAGGGGTGGAGTTTTCCCTGGCGGAACTGAAAAAAGTGCAAAAGATTGCCCTAGGCGGTGGTGGACTCCAAATCGTCCTGACTATCTTAGTCACCACATTAGTCTCTCTGGGTATGGGTTGGGTCACGTCTCCCGCCCAAGGTGTGTTTTTGGGAGCAATTTTGTCGTTGTCGTCCACGGCGGTGGTTCTCAAATGCTTGATGGAACGCAACGAAACCGAAACCCCCCACGGGCAGGTGATGCTAGGCATTTTGGTGGTGCAAGACTTGGCGTTGGGGTTAATGTTGGCGGTACTCCCGGCTTTAGACCAACCCAGTGAAGTGATTGGTATAGCCGTAGGACTTGCCCTATTGAAAATTGGTCTATTTGCCGCGGGTGCCATAGCCGTAGGGATATGGTTAATTCCTTCGTTATTACGATTCCTTGCCCGTACCGAAAGCCGAGAGTTATTTTTACTCGGAGTTGTGAGTTTATGTATGGGAATTGCCCTATTGACGGAAGAGTTGGGACTTTCGATTGAAATGGGGGCGTTTGTCGCGGGGTTAATGATTTCCGAGGTGGAATATGCCGATCAAACCTTAACTTATGTCGAACCCCTGCGGGATGTCTTTGCTGCCCTATTTTTTGCGGCGATTGGAATGCTAATTGATCCCATTTTCCTGTGGACTAACCTGGAATTAATTTTGGGATTAGTCTTGTTGGTTTCGGTGGGTAAGTCTTTAATTATAACACCAATTATCAAACTATTTGGCTATCCCTTAAAAACAGCAATTTTGGCAGGTCTGGGGTTAGCTCAAATTGGGGAATTCTCGTTTGTGCTAGCCAGTGAAGGGCAAACATTGGGATTGGTTTCTCGCCCGGTATATCTTTTAATTTTAGGCACAACGGCAGTGACGTTAATTGTGACACCGTTTCTCTTACGATTAACACCCTTGGCATTGAACTGGTTAGAGAATTTTCCGCCCTTAAAACGGTATTTTGAACCGATGGAAACTCCGAAAGCCGTATCACTTAATAGCCAACAGCTAAAAGACCATCTGGTGATTTGTGGGTACGGGCGCAGCGGACGCAATCTGGTGCGACTGATGCGAGAACATAATTATCCGATTTTGGTGGTTGAGCAGTCAGAGCAGGTGATTGGGCAATTACGAGAGGCGGGAATTCCTTATGTTTACGGTAATGCGGCTAGTTTACATGTTTTGGATAAAGCTGGGATAGAACGGGCAAAATCTATGGTGATTGTTTTGTCTGATGCCATGAGTAGTCGGTTATGTTTAAAGCGATCGCTAGAATTAAACCCCAATTTAGATATCGTAGTACGAGCGAATAAGGATCGGGAGATCGAACTGCTGTACCAACTGGGGGCGCGAGAGGTGGTGCAACCGGAGTTTGAGGCGTCTTTGGAGTTAGCGACGCATTTGATGTCAGGGATTGGCGTTCCCAATTGGGTGATTCAGCAGGAAATGGAAAAAATTCGCACTTCCCATTATTTGGATTTGCGCCCCGAACAACCTCAGTCTCAAATTGCCCGCGATTTACGGACGGCGGCTGAGATGATGAATAGTAAGTGGTATGATTTGCCAGAGGATTCTCCGCTGACGGGTATGACGTTAGAACAAGCCGATATTCGCCGCTTAACTGGGGTTAGCTTGGTGGCGATTCGTCGGGCTGATGGCGAGGAAATCGATTATCCCGATGCTGGGGTGAGTTTGGAGGAAGGCGATCGCCTTTTAGCGGTGGGTGAACCTGATGAACTTTCTGCCTTTAAGAAATTGGCAAAGGGAGAAATGACAAATCCTGCCACCAGCAGTCCCTGTCAATGGGTGTTGATACCTCCAGAAAGTCCCGCCCGTGGCAAAACTCTGTCCCAACTCCATTGGCGGCGTCAATATGGGATTCAGGTGCAGGCAATCCGTCGAGAAGGAAGGTTTATCCCTTTTCCCGATGGAAATGCCGAAATTCGAGCGCAAGATCACCTGCTATTGTGTGGCGGAAGTTATCCCCTAAATCAATTACAGGAGTGGTTAACACCCCTGCCTGATAGTAGTATCACCGATGTTCCGCTTCATCAAACTCTGACAAATGACAAATGACAAATGACAAATGACAAATGACAAATGACAAATGACA
>NZ_JBKHHI010000339.1:0-7287 GCF_046539235.1 Coleofasciculus sp. | reverse complement strand
GCGCTCGTTTGGGTTGCGTCATCCTTGAATCGTCCTGTGATGCGTATGGGCAACAATAGTTAACAAGAGTGTTAATATCTCGACTGGATTTTGGGATAAGGGAAATTATTCCTAGATTCCCGTAAAATTACCAGCACCGATCAACTTTCTCTTGACTCATGACCTATCAAGTTTACCATGTTAATCGGAGTTTGATGAGCTCTCTTGGCAGATTGTGTCACCCTTATTAAGGCAGGCTTTTGGTTTAAGCTGTTCAGCATTTCACTAGTCGGACAAAATTCAAGTTGACAATTGAGCTGGGGGAACAGCGCATAGGGAATCCCCAATTTCCCTGTCTAATAAGCGATAGAATAACTAAGCATTGAGCGTCAAATAAATAACAATGCTAGGCTCATTTACTGAGGCTGAGCCGAGAGGCTTAATTTTCGCTTAATCCTCCCCTGCTCCACCCCACTTAACTCAATCAGTAAGCCCCTTTGTTTTTGGGAGAAATCATTACGCCTATTGTCTTCAAAATTAGCCATAAGTCAAGCCAGAAATTTTGAAAATTCACGTAATAAACATCGATTTGCACTCGACGCTTATAAGGAATATCATTACGTCCTGAAACTTGCCATAGTCCAGTAATACCTGGTCTAATTGTCAAAATTTTATCCATGTAACGCCCGTACTTATGCATTTCTTCCGGGACTAAGGGGCGAGGACCGACCACACTCATATCTCCTTTCAAAACATTCCAGAATTGGGGAAACTCATCCAAACTTGTATATCGCAAGAATTTACCAATCCAGGTTACTCTGGGGTCTTCTTTGAGCTTAAAATTTTCTTCAAACTCACAACGAATAGAGGTTGATTCTGTCATCATTTCGATCAAGATTTCGTCAGCATTTTCCACCATTGTTCTAAATTTAATGCAGCTAAACGGCTTATAGTCTTTACCGATTCGCTCCTGAACATAAAAAATAGGACCCGGTGAACTGATAGCGATTAGGATGGCTAAGAGCAGGTAAATCGGGAAAAACAACGTGAGAATCGATAGGGAAAATACGACATCAAACAGCCGCTTGGCAAAAATTCCGTCTAAGCGATATCGAGACAGACCTTTGGGTCTACTGCGTGGAGCGCGGGGCTGGATACCACGCTTCACGAACGCTCGCAACGTCTTGACGGAGATAAGTTGGCTTTGGGCAGTCATCTTACTCCTTCACTTCACACCACACGTCACGATCATAAAGCCAGAAGCGGTTAGCTAAGGCAATAGCGACCAGGAAACTGGAATTTATGACTCAACATCGTGACAGGTGGTCTCGATAGCAGCCGTCCAGAAACGTCAAGTAGCGATCGCGAAAAACAGTTGGCGCAAATTGAGCTGCGTTTAATTGTATCTGTTCAGGACTAAAAGCAGTGGCTCGTGCTTCAAAGGCTTTCACCGCCTCCATCAAAGCCTGGGGACTTTGGTCTAGAAAAAACAGACCCGTACCCTTATCCGGATGTTTCCGGATATCCCGAACGGTTTCCAAAGCACCACCCGCACCATAAGCAATAACTGGTGTACCACAAGCTTGCGCTTCCACCAGGGCAATGCCAAAATCTTCACAGGCAGCATAAACAAAGGCTTTTGCCTGTGCCATATACTCCTCGACCACGCGATCGGGACAAAAACCTAACACTTGCACGTTGGGTTTAGCCAGATGGCGCAGCGCCTGTAATTGCGGTCCATCGCCAATGACGACCAAAGGATATCCCAGTTGATTGAACGCCTCCACGATTAACGTCACTTGCTTGTAATTGACTAATCGCGAAACCGTCAGGTAAAAATCTGACTTTTGAGCCAAAAAAGAAAACCGTTCAGTATGAACCGGAGGGTAAATCACCTGTGCCTCTCGCCTGTAGCAGCGCCAGATCCGTCGTGCGGTATGGCGGGAGTTGGCAATAAAATAATCCACCCGATTGGCTGAGATCACATCCCATTGACGCAACCGATGCAGCAGATACCGCGTGATTGACCCAGGGAGTCCCCGCCCTATAGCACTGCTGTTGAGGTAATCAAAGGTCAAATCCCAAGCGTAGCGCATCGGTGTATGGCAGTAGCATAAATGCAGCTGTTGTGGACGGGTAAGGACACCTTTAGCCACAGCATGGGAGGAGGAGAGGATCACATCGTAATCCCGCAAGTCTAGCTGTTCAATAGCTAAGGGCAGCAGGGGTAAATACTTTTGTACCCCCTTGCTAGCCAAAGGAAAATGCTGTAGAAAGGTCGTGCCAATCCGGCGTCCAAACAAATAACTTTGGGGATTGGTTGATTCAAAATCAATCAAGGCATACAAATCAGCATCAACTGACTTGAGGATTTCTCGAACCACCAGTTCAGAACCACCCGTTGCTTTGGGAGTCAGCCACTCATGCACCAAGGCGTACTTCAAGAATCGTTATCCCCCAATACAAGTCTGTTCAGATTAGCTGTAGTTTCATTTATGCTTCCCCAGCTTCCCCCATATCATTATTGACCGGAGCAGTAAGCATTAAGATTATCAACTAATTGCTTTTCTGGGGTCGTTGCTTGCTGTAAACTCATCTGTGCCGTTTCCGCCCCTTGGCGGTCTTTCTGCTCAAACGCCACCGCGAAATTACGCATCGCTTGACTCGTATCGCGATACATGTTGACAAAACTGGCTTGATAGTCTTGCAACGTCTCGTCGGTTACATCTATCGCGTTCATTTCTTCAGAAGCCTTATCCATGACAGCCGCCGCTTTTCGCATTGCCTCAGCTTGGGGATTGTCCTCTTGAACACCACTGGTCACGACTTTGGCGTCACTGACCGCCTGATTCGCCACTTGAATCATTTGATTACACTGGGCAACCTTGCTCTGACCACAACTTACTGCCAATAGGCTAATCACAGCCGTGACACTTAGCCACAGGAAATTTTGCCGGGGACGATACATGAATGCTCTTAGGTTCATTTAAGAATAAGCCGTCCAACATTTTAACGCTACTCCTAGCTTACTGACTTCTGCTGGGCTTCGATGGCAGCCGCAAGGCGTTGGAGTGTTTCAGTGAGTTCTCCAAGTTCTGCGAGTGACTCATTTTGGTTTTCGGCTAAGGTTTGCACCGCATCACTCAAGGCAAAGAGTTGGTAACCCTGTTGTTGAACTTGATGCCCTTGGTGTTGCACCTGCACAGCCAAAGCATCAACCCGCTTGCCAAGACACTCAACCGTCTCGGTTGTGGCAAGCACCGCCTCACCAATTTGCCCAACAATGGATTCCAAGCGGCTGAGTCGAGCTTCTAGGGCAAGAGTCCTTTTGTTGGTAGAGTTGAGGTTGTTTGTAGCCTTTCCAGTCTGGGTGTGTTTATTCACCGATAATTGTTTCACTGCTTCAAAAAACTTATGTGAACTCCCAGTTTCTAAGAAAATAGCAATTGTCCATACTTTACTAAGGAGGTGGGGACAATTAAAGTTAATGGTACGGATCGTCATTGGTCATTGGTCATTCGTCCTTTGTAAGGGTTTGAGGCTTGTTAACATAACTTCATAAGGTTGAGTTTATTTCCACCAACCTACTTAATGATGACGCCGTTGATGCCATTGCCAAGCATCGCTGATAATTTTACTGAGTTCCGGGTATTTGGCAGACCAACCCAAAATTTTCCTCGCCTTGTCGCTACTACCCACCAAAATCGGTGCATCACCAGGGCGGCGATCGCACTCAATGATTTTAATCTCTTTTTGGGTGACTTGCTTTGCTGTTTCAATCACCTGTCGCACGGAGAAACCGTTGCCACTGCCTAAATTAAAGATTTCACTCTTGCCGCCACCTAACAAATACTCTAGCCCGAGGATATGGGCGTCTGCCAAGTCACTGACATGAATATAATCGCGCAAGCAGGTTCCGTCTGGGGTGGAGTAGTCTGTTCCCCAAATGGCAATGGAGTCCCGTTTGCCTAATGCTGTCCACAGAACTAAGGGAATCAGATGGGTTTCTGGGTAATGATCTTCACCGAGTAGTCCTTCAGGATTCGCCCCAGCCGCGTTGAAGAAGCGAAACACAATGGAACGTAAATGGTATGCACGATCAAAGTCCGCTAACATCCGCTCCATAATCCATTTACTCGTCGCATAGGGATTAATCGGATTTTGAGGATGGTCTTCGGTCATTGGTACTTGCTGAGGCATCCCGTAGACCGCACAGGTGGAGGGAAACACTAAATTTTTCACATCAGCGGCGACCATGGCTTCTAAGAGGGTCAGAGTGCCACTGACGTTATTTCGGTAGTATTTAGCCGGATAGGCGACCGACTCACCCACGGCAATATAGGCGGCAAAGTGGAGTACAGCCGTAATGTTGTGACTGGCGAAGATTTTGTCTAACAGGGTGCGATCGCCCACATCCCCGATCACCAATTCTGCTTTTAGGATCTCTTCTACGAACTCTCGATGTCCACAGACCAAGTTATCCAGGACAACGACGTTATAACCTGCTCGTTGTAAGGCTAACGCTGTATGAGAACCAATGTATCCAGCTCCGCCAGTTACTAGAATTTCGGGTTGGACTTGCGACACACTCAAACCGTCCCTGTTTCGTTTTATAGACTAACTTTACAAATATTTTCGCTATTTGTCTTTGCCTGAATAGTAATTTTGCTCAAAACGGCTTCTCCCCTCTCTTCCCCATCTCCCCCATCCCCCCTCTCCCTCATTTGCCTCATCCTTGGAGGCAATGACGAGTATAATGCCCATGTTAGGGTAATTTAAACTGTGGCTCTTCCCAAGTGATACGTTACACAAAACCTGATCCCAATCGCCCCTAACTTGTTAATTGTTCTTTTGAGGAGTCAGACTAACAACTAACACGTCCTCGCTCACCATCAAAACGTTACACCGTCAAAACACAATGTTTTTACTACTGACGCGAGTCCTACTCTGGCTGCTAATTGCAGTTATTCTCTATAACCTGTTTAAGAAAGTAATCCCCAAGGAGTATTTTACCTTGCTTGGGGGTTTATTTCTGTTTGGCTTCATTGTTGTGGCGTTTTTCTCTCCCAACAATGACCTGGTATCAACGATTTGGCAAGTTCTCTCGTTTCCCTTAAAACCTGTTGGTGCTTCCATCGTGCTGTTGAGTTTTGCCCTCCGCCAAGGGCTGGATAAGTCAAAGAACCAGGTTTTGGCAGCCTTACTCATTTTACTTATCGCCAGCACGCCCTTTTTCTCTAACCTGTTGGCGGCGACGACAGAACAAACAGTGGTTACACCTGAAGCAGCAGGGGCTCAAACCGCCTCAGCAATTGTGGTACTGGGACAAGGAACCACCCAACCCGATGAACCGCCTCGAACTCAAATTCAACTCACCGATACGGGCGATCGCATTCTGTATGCGGCTCAACTGTATCGACAATCGGGGAATAACCCCTTAGTTGTGGTTAGTGCTGGTCCTCGCCCGAATCTGGAAGGGAATCAAGATCAAGTTGTCGAAGCCAATGATATCCAAACCTTACTGGTAGAATTAGGAGTTCCCCAAACCCGGATTGTGGTTGAACCCACAGGTACCGATCTCCGCACCAGCGCTGAAGCCGTCGAGGATATCTTACGCGATCGCGGATTAGCAGACAATCGCATTTTTCTGGTTTCTTCAGCCTATAACAGCCGTCGCGCCCAACAGACGTTTACCAATGTAGGTCTAACCAATGTCGTTCCTAAACCGACTGGCTTCTTTACGTTTCAACCGGGAGCAACACCCAGAGTCCCCCTGCAAATTGAATCCTTTATCCCCTCTGTAGAAGCGCTGACTGTCACGACGCGAATTGTGGAAGAGTTTTTAGCTTCGATTTACTATTATTTGCGAGGTTGGCAAGCTCCCACCGTTGTTTAACCATTTCGCGAATCTGAAAAATCTGCAAGGTGGGAACCCTTCACTTGGCTCAAGGGAACCTGGTTTGTAGGGGCGGGTTTCACCATTATCGTTGCTTACCTTACCCAGATACAGCTAAACCCGCCCTATCTTCCCTATCATTCAAGACTTTAATCGGATAAGCTGAAAACAGCCTATAACCTCAGGTCGATGACAAGTTCAGTCAGTGAGCAAGAAACTAGAGGTTCACTGTTGAATCCCTAGCTATCTCTCAACTATGAGTACAGGCATAATCTAATACAGGTTCTTGAAATCGGTCAGCTTTGAAATAGTTCTCATTCACTGAAATGATATCTGATACTTGACCATTTTCCACATCGCCAATTTTAATTCGCGATAACAACTCCCGTTGGCAATTTCCCGAATATCTGACATACTTGCCATTGGCGTTCACATCGAAATTAATTGCATCTCCATTACGACTAATGGTATTAAGTCCGACTTCCCAAGGTTGGGTATTGGTCATACCCAATTCACCCCCAGACTCGGCTGTAGTCCCAGGAACAGGTCGCCACACAACACCTTCAATAGAATTCAAGCAGGCATTTTTACCACTCATATCTTTAAAGCAGTCGCCGTTTTTGTCGAGAATAACCACTTGGTCAACACTATTAAACTGTTGTAGTGTATTGGTTACAGCTTTTTGGATTCCCGCGTCTTCACCAAGTCCAGCCGTATAGACTGTCCGACAAAATTGGAGTTGGGCAATTCCATTGGAGATATCAACGGTAAAGTTTTCACCACAGGTGGATTCGCCTCGAAAGTCAACTAAATCAGCAAATCCTTGCTCTTTTTCTGTGGATGTTGGTCCTTGGACAATTTGCTCAATGGCAAATTCGGCAACATCGACGCGGGATGTGGGTCGGGTAACGGGTTCAACATAGCCTATCGTTTGATTGTCGGCGGAAGGCTTGGGTAAAAAGACTTGAATTTGTCTGGGAGCATCTGGATTTTGGCTAATCGTCTGGGGTTGAGGTTGTGAGGTGGCTTCAGAGTTCTCAGGAGTGGTTACAGAGGTACTATGCGCTTCCCCAGCAGATGCAGTGGTGAAGGATAGCGCCAAAACAGCACCCATCAACATTGATTGGTGTTTTAAATTTATTGTATTCCTACTCATAAAACAAGCATTCATTATGTACCTACTGTTTTATGATCAAAGCCAATTTAATACTATTCATCTGACTCAAGGAATAACTTACAGCGCTTTTTGTGTAATAAAGTACAGTAGATCAAAGTCCCCTTCAGATCCCCCTCTTCCCTTTTAGATCCCCCTCTTCCCTTTTAGATCCCCCTCCCGTCCCCCTTCAAAAGGGGGAAGCCAGAGGATGCGGGAGCTTCTGTTGCACGGGGGAAGCCAGAGGATGCGGGAGCTT
>NZ_JBKHHI010000338.1:0-7308 GCF_046539235.1 Coleofasciculus sp. | reverse complement strand
ATTGTTTTACCATCTCGGCTCAACGCCACGGAAATAACTGAGCTAGAATGACCCCTTAAGGTGTGGATTTCTTCGCCTGTTTTCAGATGCCAAACCTTAACGGTATTATCAGAACTGCCACTAACTAACATTTGTCCCGCTGGACTAACAGCAACCGATAAGACAGAATCTTCATGACCTGTAATGGTGCGGATTTCTTCCCCGGTTTTCAGATTCCACAATCTAATCGTATCGTCATATCCCCCACTCACGACAGTTTGTCCATCGGGATTAATTGCCACCGACAAAACTGAATTTCTATGCCCAGTTAAGGTGCGGATTTCTTTCCCCGTTTTCAGATTCCAAACTTTAATCGTATCATCAGAACTGCCACTGACTAGATTCTGTCCATCTGGACTAATCGCCACCGACAATACGGCATCGGCATGACCAAATAAGGTGCGGATCTCATAGCCTGTGATCAAATCCCACAGCTTAATAGTACCGTCAGAACTGGCACTGGCTACGGTTTTACGATTTGGGCTAATCGCTACCGATAACACTGAGTCCAAATGTTCATCAGCCGTCATTATTTCTGTGCCAGTGTTTAAGTTCCACATTTTCAGAGTATTATCAGCACTGCCACTGACTAAGGTTTTACCATCCGGGCTAATGGCAACAGAAATAACGGAGTCGGTATGTCCGGCAAGGGTGTGAATTATCTCCCTAGTTTGGAGATTCCACAGTTTAATCAGGTTATCATAACCGCCGCTAACTAAGGTTTCGCCGTCTGGACTAATGGCAACCGATAATACCGAGTCAGAAAAATCATTGAGTGTGAATTGATGTTCAATTAATTCATAATTTAAAACGGCGACTTCTAGGGGAGGTAATGGTGTTGAGTCTTGATGACTTTCGGTGTTGAGTGTGGGTAAAGGCTGATCCAGTTGCGGCAGCAGTTGTTGGAGTTGCTCCCGTAAATCCTGCCGTTCCTGTTGTGCCTGCTGAAGCTGCTGTTCAATCTGGGCTAACTGTTCTTTCAGGGGAGAAAGGGTTTGCCAAACCCCTTGGGAAAATGACCATTTTGCCCACATCTGTCTCGCCCAATCTAATTGAACGGACTGCTGCTGCCAAAATTCTGAGGGTACAGACTGCGCCAAGGCAGGTGGATAGGGGGTCAAATCCCACCCACAGACAGAGCAACGATGCACATTACCTGGGATATATTGGGTTTGACAAACAGGACATTCAGACATAGTTATCCTCTGTGATATAAATTACAGGCGTTGACACTGGATAACGACTATAACCGCTTACAATAGAAAAGCCAGGGTTTTCAGGAGAAATAACAGCGCCGCGCCAAAGCTGACCAAAAGGTTAAGGTTAAATAAACCTCCAGCACCGAATTGGCGGGCGAGTCAATCGCACTCCCCTCAAGTGCCTAGAATTTTAGCGGCTGTAGGTTAATTTAAATTAAGCGATATCTTAAGCGATATCTGGGGGGAGGTTGCTAGGATATGACCGAGGTGCTGATTGAGTATGCTGGAGCTGAGTTTGCACCAAGCGTTGCAGATCCTCTCGACGCACCTCGGTTCCGGCTGTTAAATTACCAGGTGTATCAAAGAAAACGGTGCTATTTACCTTGTCAAGGGCTAACATCTGGAACAAAATGTGAGTGACTGGCACGGGCATCGCGATGATTTGAGGGTCCCAGTTTGATTGAAAATCAGCCGCGTCTTTGAGTGTAGGAAAAGCATAGACAACATTTTTTTCGACCTCAGGCTGGGCACGATTACTCAGGGTCGTTACCACCCAACCTTGATCTAGGGTTTGGAGAATATGATAGTCCGAGTGGTGTAACTGACTGGCAAGCGTGGTTAGGACGGGGGCAATCGCCTCAACCATTTTCGGCGTCGTCCCGTCAGCCGGGGCATTGTCAATCAGGGCTTGAATTTGTTGGGTTAAATCCATCGAGCGATCCTCTTTTCGAGTACCTCTTACTGCTATGTATGAGTCTAAACCCAGATTAAAACGGTTGTTGATATGTGTGTTAGGGTCTTTGTGAAAGAATGAACATCATGAGGGAAGTCTGCCAGGGCGTGGAGGCTATTTTTCAACTGCTATTTAACGAACTCCGGCAGTCTACGACTGCATCCGAGCAGAACTGCCGGGATGTAGCAGCGCGTTTAGCAAATGAAGTCACTCGAATTTGTAATGAAAGCCATCGAATTAAGACGTCTGGAGATGTTGAAAGCTGGGCAAAGACCCTAGCCAACCATCGCCTCAAACAAGTCTTAAAGTATTACCGCCTTGGATCTCACCGGGGACGAATCGACCTTCAGAGTACGTTGAGTGCGATCGTCTACCGCTATATTACCCCGTCTCAAACCCCCGCGAGCTATCAAGCTCGGGTTACCCTGATTGAAGATTTCTTACAGGGATTTTATGTCGAATCCTTAAATGCTTTTCGGCGTGAGACATCCATTGACGAGAATTATCGTCCGCGATCGCTACTGGAGTTATCGGAGTACATGGCGTTTACCGAACGGTATGCCAAGCGCCGTATTCCTTTACCCGGACGGCGATCCCAGCAACTGCTGATCTTGCGGGCGCAAACCTTTTCTCAACAGCAACCCCCCGAAACCTCGGTAGACATGGATACCGCCGCCGAAGGGGGTACTCCCGATTCAGAAAATACCTGGAACGATGCCGCGATTCAGCAGGTGCGAGAGGTGATGGTGGCGTCTGAACCCGAACCTCTGGAAGCGAACCTGCGGGATAAAGTTGTTGAGGAATTGTTCGCCTATCTCGAAGAACGGCAACAACACGATTGTGCCGACTACTTCACCCTGCGTCTACAAGACTTGCCGACGAGCGAAATTGAGGAGATATTAGGATTAACCCCCCGTCAGAGGGATTACTTACAGCAACGATTTAAGTATCATTTAATTCGGTTTGCTCTTTCTCACCGTTGGGAACTGGTTCATCAATGGCTAGAAGCCGATTTAGAGAAAAATCTGGGGTTAACCCCCCACCAGTGGCAGCTATTTCAGCACAAAATTGATCCCCAACAGCGGGAATTGCTGCATCACAAGCAGCAGGGTCATTCCAGCCAAGAAATAGCCCAAGCCCTAGGTTGTACAGTGACTCAGGTTGACAAGCGATGGTTTAAATTGCTGGAAATTGCCTGGGATATTCGCAATCGTTCAGTATCCGGATCAGGTGCATCTGAAGATGAATAGTGACATAAACAATAACTCGGACACCCTATACAGCCGCTTAATGGCTTGGCTGTTACAAGAGTCCGTTCCTGCTGCTACACCATCAGTCCATGGGCAACCCCACGGGTTAGACCCTATCGATGAGCTAGAAGCAGCGGATTTTCAATTTGATCAGTTAGATCCACTGGATGTTGAAGACGTGAACATTGCACCCACTATAACTGGCGAAATCGCTAATGACCACACGCGAGTGGGTTCAGAAGACATTCCTACTCGTGAGGACATTGAACCGGGCGGTACAACCCGCCCCTACAACTTGGGAGATATGCCGATCGTGCAAAATCGTTTTGAGGCGCTAATTAAGCGCAAACTGCAAGTAGAAATTGAGCGTCATCCCCCCTTGTTCCCCTGGGAGACGAATATTCATGAATACGAACCTGAGATCTCAGACAGCGTAGCCCCGAGTGGAGTTCCATCAGTTCAGGTATGGACACCCCAACTCTTGAACCTACCCCTACCTGTCCCCATCCCGGAAAACGTTTTAGTCACCCTATTTAACGCTTGTTCGGAGTCAGTCTATTCCCCCTATCAATTGGGGCGAAAAATGGTCAAGGCTGTGGAAAACTTATTCCCCGCCCAATTCCAATTGCTGAATAATCAAGCGCAAATGGTACTGTTGTCTTCGGGATCGGGTCGTGACCCTGAACAACTGCAACTGTTGCTCAAGGAACTTCCATCTCCATCCTATGATGAGGCAACTCCAGAGCAACAAATGATTCTGGCATTGTTAGCGGCTAAAGAGATTATTAGCACGTTGACTGTATCCATTTCACCCAACCAGCCTCCGGTTGAACGCCAATGGCAAACCTCTGTCGGCGTGATCACCGTCCAGGCTGAATACCAGATCCAAGAAGGTGTTCCCACCCTGCGGGTGATCAGCAATCTACCCGAAAGTGGCAGTTTGACCTTGCGTACACCTGAAGGTTCAGCCGTATCAGAGCGCACCTATCCCGGCTATGTGAGTGTTGAAGCCTTTGATTTGCCGCCGAATCAAACCTATCCCCTGGAAATTCGGTTCCAAGACTCAGACCAAAACCCCTTGGTTTTTGCGATTTACCCAACCTTATGAGGGGTAAGGATTAAGTGCTAGCTGTTAGACTGGGGAGCTTCTCTCACTCCCGACTGTGGACTTAGATACAATAGATTGAACCCGTGAATTTAACCTAACAGCCATCTCGCACACAAGAGAGTCAATTGTTATGTCGAACCCTTCAGGGATGCAGCGAATCCGGCGTCTACCTGGTCTAAATCAGGTGTGGCAGCGTCTTGGCACAATGCCACTGCCTCAAACCGAAGACTCGATCGGATTACGAGTCCTAGTCCAGGGGCTAGTGATTGTGGGAATTATCGCCACCGATATTGCTGCTAACACTCAGATGAGTGTCTGGGCTGTACCACTCTCTATCCTGGGAGCAACCTGGAGTTGGTATCGTCGCCGCCATCGCAACATTGCGGTTAAGTTCTTTTTGGCGATTGGGATGCTAATCGCTATGGGGGTATTCTTTAATAATTTATTAGCCAGCCTCAATGATACCCGCCTCGTTCTCGCAGAATTATTGATTCAAGTACAAGTTCTCCACAGCTTTGACTTGCCCCGGCGCAAGGATTTAGGCTATTCGATGGTAATCGGGCTGATTTTGTTGGGGGTGGCAGGAACCCTGAGCCAAACCTTAGCGTTTGCCCCGCTACTGTTAATATTTTTAGCCATCGCTTTACCCACACTGATTCTCGATTACCAATCCCGCATCGGTTTATCACCAAAACGGAAAACGTCTAGGAAAAAAGCTAAACGTTCTTCGCCGCTTTCACTGCAACGGTTAAGTATTTTTTTGTTAATTGTTATCGCCCTGGGTTTAGGGATTTTCGCCCTAATGCCTCGGTTTCCCGGTTATCAACTGCAAACCTTTCCGGTGAGTGCGCCCATGGATTTGGATGAGCGCTCGTTTGAGGGGAATAATCGAGGCGTTAATAATCCTGGATATGTGAGTGAGGGTGAAGGGGAGGGTTCTGGTGGTGAGGGAACCTCTCCCAGTCGCGGTCCTGGTGAAATGGATGAAACGTTTTATTATGGTTTTGGCAACCAAATTAACCAGAATCTTCGAGGTGCTTTAAAGCCGAAAGTCGTATTACGAGTGCGTTCCCAAGCCCCTGGCTTTTGGCGGGTGCAGGCATTTGACCAGTATACGGGTCAAGGATGGGAATTGTCTCGCGAAGATCAGGTACTAGAGGTGAGTCGTCCGCCTTGGTCTTATCGATTTGCACTCTATCCGACTAGCTTTAATTTGGGTCGGACAAAAAGGGTGATTCAAAGCTATACGGCGGTGTCGGAACTGCCGAATATTATTCCCGCCCTGAGTTATCCGAAAAGCCTTTATTTTCCCACTAGGGAAGTCGGAATTGATACAGAAGGCAGTTTGCGATCGCCTCTAGGGTTACTGGAAGGATTAACCTATACCGTAGTATCGGAAGTGCCAGTACGCGATCGCACTCGACTCCAACAAGCCCCGGAAACTTATCCCGACAATATCCAAAAATACTATCTGGATGTTCCGCCAGACATCGCCGATAATGTGCGTGAAAAAACCGAACAACTCTTAGTCACCTCCCCCAAACCCCTCACCTCCGCCTACGAAAAGGCATTGTATTTGGCTCAAGCCCTGAAACAACGGTATCGAATTCCCGATAATCCCTTTGAACTTCCCCATTTACAAGAAGATGAGGATTTAGTCGAAGCGTTTCTGTTTAAACATGAAGGCGGGTATCCGGATCACTTTTCCACTACGTTAACCATCATGCTGCGTTCGATTGGGATTCCAGCGCGGTTAGTCGTAGGATTTGGTACCGGTCAATTCAATCCCTTCACGGGCTTATATGTGGTCAACAATACCGATGCTTACGCCATGACGGAAGTTTATTTCCCCAACTATGGCTGGTTTGCCTTTGACCCCATTCCCGGACATGAAATAGTTCCCCAAAGTGTGGAAGATACAGCAACCTTTAGTGTTTTGCGTCAGTTTTGGCAGTGGGTAGCGGGATGGTTACCTTCACCCGTCAGCAATTTTATCGGGGAATTGTGGAATCTGGTTGTGGGTTCGCTACTGCGGCTGATTGTGCGACTGTGGGTGATATTCTCCAGTGGTTGGATGGGATTGTTTGGCGGATTAATTTTCGCGATCGCTCTGGGGTTCGTGGGTTGGTTAAGCTGGGTACAGTGGCAAACCTGGCGTTACCGTCGCTGGTTAGGGAAATTACCACCAATGGAACGGCTGTACCAGCAAATGTTAAAGGTTTTAAGGGCAAAAGGCTATATTAAACACCCCGCCCAGACGCCGTTAGAATATGCTAGGTTCATGCGTCAGCAGCAATCCTCTGACTCAGCCACTGTGATTGATGACATTTCTCAAGCTTATGTACGCTGGCGTTATGGTAAACAAACGCCGAATATCGATGAGCTGCGACAGCGACTGCGGCAGTGGATTAAAACGACTCGCCGATTGCCAAACAGAAGTCTGAGACGGTGAACTTTTCCGGAAAATCTCGAATTGGTACAGGAATTGAGTTATTCTTTGCCTGTCATCTTTCCCTTAACCAGCATTTTAGGAGTTTCTTATGTCTACTGAAGCCATTCCCGTCAAACCCGCTGTCTTAATCACGATCATTGGTGAATCTGTACTCAAAGATCGTTTAATCAAACTGCTCAAAAGCAAAGGGGTAACGGGATATACCATCAACGATGTCCTCGGTGAAGGGGGTCATGGCAGGCGGATGGGAGATATTGTTGGGTATAACACCAACATTGAGATGAAAAGCGTTGTTTCCGCAGAAGTCTCTGACGAGATCTTCCAAAGCTTAGCCGAAATGGAGAATAGTCATGCCTTAATTGCCTTCCGTCATCAGGTAGAAGTGTTGAATAGTTAAGAGCAGTGGACACCTAACTTAGGACAAGCAAACTGTGGTAGAGACGTTCCGGCTGAACGTCTCTACTAAATTTTTTTCAACAACCCTGACTTACTTCGTTGAAGTCAGGGATTGCCAGAGACAGGACTGG
>NZ_JBKHHI010000337.1:0-7311 GCF_046539235.1 Coleofasciculus sp. | reverse complement strand
TTCACGATTCCAAGACAGCTTTAAGCGTATGCCAACTCAATGTCGCACATTTAATCCGTATAGGAAACTGGGAAACACCCTGTAAAGCGTTCAGTTTCCGCAACTCTGGGGAAAACTCACCTTGTCCGGTAATCATCTCCCGAAAGCGTTCCACCATTGACAGGGCTTCGGCTATGGTTTTTCCCCGTACCGTATCCGCCATCAAATCGGCTGACGCGATCACACAACCTGTTCCCTCAAACTTAATATCTTCAATCCTATCGCCTGTCGGATTCAGTTGTATCATCAGTGAGATGCAAATGATTAAGGGCGGGTTTTGTAGAAAAGTTATCGGCGTCGATTCAAAGTAAATCCCTAAACCCGCCCCTACCTGAAGGTTAATGCTGAGGATTAAAATGCTGCACAAACGCCTGATGTTCTGCTACAGCTTCCACTAATTTTATTGCGGTTGTTAATCGTTTTGATTTCATCTGAATTTCCCCCAGTTCAGATGCACTACACCCAGCCTACCCTACTTCTACTTCCTTTCCCAGAGGAATTTCCGGATGTATCCCTCTCGTGCAACCGTTGCTAAGATAAGAGAGATTGAACGAAAAATGCTGGATGTGGCTTACCCACTATGGCTAAAAAAAAATCCCTAGCCCAAATCAGTGAGCCAGGGAACGTCAATCAGGGTGCATCTACCATTTCACTCTTCTGGAATAGGCGGGGTTTATCCGGAACAATCCTGGATCAGTTCCTCCATTTGAGTTCAGTAGCATCCGCCGCCGAAAAATTCCAGCGTTCTCAACAAGGGTTAATGTCTTGCCCCTCATCCATAAGATCAAAAGAAGATCAAAAGGTCTCATTGAATACATGACTCGCGTCTGAGTCCCTAAACTCTCTAAGGAAACTTTCATAGAATTAAATCAATCTATATCTAAAGACACTATGAACGCGATAAATCTTGAAAACCCAGTAAAAACCCTTGACATTCAGCAAACTTGACCAGGCAATAGCAGTGGCACAGGAATTCCATATCTCTGTGACCCCTTTGGGGGATGACCAGCATCTAGTGCGGATTGAACGAGTCGCACCCGGGGTGCCTTTGGCAGAAGAACAAGTGCGTTGGCCCATGGATGAGTGGTTAACGCAAGCGAGACAACTGATGAATGATCCCCTCCTGGGCTTGTTACAAGGGGGGGGTAGCAGTATGGATGAGCTGTTTCTCTTGCCTAATTCAGATCAGCAAGTGCGTCAATCCTGCCAAAACTTAGTGGCGCTGGGTCAGGAACTCTATAATGCTTTATTCCAAGGGAGCTTGCGTGATAGCTGGATGATGGCACAAGCGATCGCGCAAAATCAACGCACCGTATTACGACTGCGCCTGGGACTCAAGGGGAATCGCTTACCTCGCTTACCCTGGGAAGTTCTCCATGCAGGCGATCGCCCTTTGGCAACCGGGACGGATGTCGCCTTCTCCCGATATCAACTCAGCACCGGGTTGATGCGACCGATTCATTCCCTTCCCCCTCAACCCAATCCTGTCCTGAAGATTCTTATGGTCATTGCTGGACCTAGTGATCAAGAGAGTTTAGAACTGGCACAGGAAGCAGCACATCTACAAGAAGAACTCAAAAACCGTTCTCGCCAAGAACCCCCGGCGATTCAACTCACCATTCTCGAACAACCGGGACGAGAACAACTTACCCAAGCCTTAGAACAAGGTCAATATCAAGTCTTCCATTATGCAGGTCACAGTAGTTTGGGGGATTCTGGCGGTGATGTTTATTTAGTTAGTAATAAAACCGGATTAACGGAAACCTTAAACGGTAATGATTTAGCCGGATTGCTAGCAAATAATGGCGTGCAATTAGCCGTATTTAACTCCTGTCGGGGAGCCTATACAGCCACCTCAGATCCCCTAAATAATGGCAAAGACCGCAATTTAGCCGAAGCCTTGGTCAAACGAGGCATTCCCGGTGTTCTAGCCATGGCAGAGCGAATTCCCGATGAAGTGGCACTCACCCTCACTCGCCTCCTTTATCGGAATCTTAATCAAGGCTATCCCATTGATCTGAGTCTGAGTCGAGCGCGACAGGGGCTAATTTCTGCCTATGGCTCTAACCAATTATATTGGGCGCTACCTGTACTTTACCTGCATCCCGAATTTGATGGATTCCTCACCAACGTGGAAGATGACTATCACCATCGGGAAGAACGATTACAGTTACCGGAACCACCAGATATGCCATTAGTCTCTGATGAAAGTGACGCTGAACTATTCACACAACAGATGTTAAACAGAACGAGGTTAGAGGATGAGGATGAATTCCTGTTAGAGGAGAAACCTCCCCTAGCTAAGTATGAGTATCAACCGAGGCAAAATTGGCTAGATGAGACGCCCTCAGAGGAGACTCCCTCAGAAGATGAGGGGGATGATCCGTCTAGCTTTATTAAGAATTTACTCGAACAACTGGATAGTGAGCCGGAGATCGAGGAACCTAAATTACCTCGCCCAAACGCGAATTATCCACCCCAAACCGCACCTGAACAAGAGAATCAGGACGTACCCAACCCGCCGTCTCAGCAACCCACAGTTTCCTCAGCAGCGCCAGCACCAACGTCTGTGCCAAAAACAGCAACGCCGTCATCTGAAAAGACGGTGACGCCGAAACCCGCTCCAGTGGAATCGACTGAAAAGGGATGGCGTTCTTGGCTGGTTGCGCCTAAACTGTGGATTGGATTGGGAGTTGGTGCAGTTGCGATCTCACTATTAAGTTTTGCCTTGCTTTGGAACCGCCAGCCGCAACCGGGTGGGTTAATTACATCGCCTGAGTCTCTGCCGAGTCTACCCCAACCCTCAGACTTAGATGGAATCAACTTAGACAAAGCCGAAACCAGTCGCGTTACAGCTTTCGCGATCGCACAATTAGGTAAAGGGAAGATCGAAGCTGGAACCGAAGCGGTCGAAGCGTTGCTCAATCGAGGTGCATTGTCTCAAGCCGATGCTGCACTTGGGGCTGTTTCTCCCGCCCAATTGGATAACCCAACCATCAGTTTCTTGAGAGGGCGTCTGGCTTGGCAGTCGCTTCAAACTGGAGATACAAACTATAATATCAGCGATGTGCGACGGTATTGGGAAACGGCGGTTAAAGCCCAACCTGACTCGGCTAAATATCATAATGCCCTTGGCTTTGCTTACTACGCAGAAGGAGATTTCGAGCGAGCCAACAATGCCTGGTTAGATGCTCTCACCTTAATCGAACAAGAGGAAATCGATGCAGATGTGGCGGGAAACGCAGCGAAGCAAGAAGCGCTAACGGCTTATGCTGGACTCGCTTTAGGATTCTGGAAATCTGCTCAACAACAGCCCGCCGAAAAGCGCACCAATCTTTTAAATGAATCGTTGAAACTGCGGCAAAAAGTTCTCCAAGATGACCCTGTGAATTTTCAACCTGACGCCCTGAGTCAGAATTGGCTTTGGTCTGAGCAGGCGATTCAAGATTGGCGATCGCTGTTAGGAGAAACCCAATAAAATCGGCATGGGTGGGTTCCAAAAATTCGATAAAATATGCTGTGGTAATACCTGTATGAATATAGCAACTATTCCTCTGCCTTCTCGGATAAAATTGAGTATCGATTTAACTGATGATCAGTTCTTTGAGCTGTGTCAGAGAAACCGAGACTACCGATTTGAGCGGACAAAATCAGGGGAATTACTAATCATATCACCAACGGGTAGTGAAACGGGAAATCGCAACATTGAACTTGCCTATCAACTCCAAGCTTGGAGCCGCCAGAATAATTTAGGGATTGCCTTTGATTCCTCCACCGTTCACAATTATACACTAAAGCTCGAACATAACTTACAATTCTTACCAGTAGGAGAGGTAACGACGAATTGTCTCGACGTCGTCCTGGTAGTAAACCCCACCCCTGCTTCCGGAAAAACGGGTACGCGATCGCATCTTCCCATATCGCCTTAATCTATTAGAGGAAAGGTATCAAGGGAAAACGGTAACCATGACAAAAGTGATCGTGATTACAGGTGTCACTCAGGGTTTAGGGCGAGCGATGACTGAGGGATTTATTGCTCAAGGACATACAGTTCTGGGTTGCGCTCGAAAAGAGGCGGCAATTAAGGATCTCAATCAAGCCTTTGGTCCTCCCCATAATTTTACCGTGGTCGATGTTGCCGATGAAGATCAGGTCATGGCTTGGGCAAATCTTCTGCTCAATGAATTCACTCCACCGGATCTGCTGATTAATAATGTGGCGATTATCAATAACTTAGCGCCGTTGTGGGAAATTCCCAGTCAAGATTTTTCGGATCTGATTGATGTCAATATCAAAGGAGTCGCCAATGTGATTCGCCATTTTATCCCAGCCATGATTGACCGAGGCAGTGGTATTATTGTCAATCTGAGTTCAGGTTGGGGACGCTCAACCTCACCCCAAGTCTCCTCCTACTGTACCTCTAAATGGGCAATTGAAGGCATGACGCGATCGCTAGCTCAAGAATTGCCCAAAGGAATGGCGGCGATTCCCCTGAATCCCGGTATTATCCATACCGATATGCTGGAAGTTTGCTATGGCGAAGGAGCGGCGTCTTATACAGCTATCCAAGATTGGAAGAAAAAAGCAGTTCCCTTCTTGCTGCAATTGACTCCGGCTAATAATGGTCAACCCTTGACTGTCCCCGCATGATATAATCAGAAGTTCGACTCTGCGTTTGAGGCGAGACGGCAATTATCTCGCTTCAGCCTAAAAACAGCAGGTAGAGGAGAAAAGCGGGAGCTATACAAAGTTTCACAAATAAAGGCTTGGGAAATCCCGCTTAAATCAGCTAAAATCGACTAATCATGTCCAATATTTGATAGTACGACGAAAGCAAAAAGGCGAGATTTTTAAACTTAAGCTATGGGGAAATTACCGTTCAAGGCAAAGCCCTGGACTCTAAACCAGGATTTAGTGAAGCATCAAGAATCAGGGAGGATTGAAAAGTAGTGGACAACGTTTATAAACGCCACTCTTATAAGGCAAACTTTGATCAAGCCGAACGCTACCACACCCATTGGGATGAATATTTAATTATTCCGATTTGGGAGAGAAAAACAGGGCGTTGGACAGTAACGTGGCTAGAATCAGAACAGTTGCTCGAACCGACCATTATTGATCCCTTTGGCGGTTTTGATTTCCCCACAGCTCAAGCCGCGATATCGGCGGCAAAATCTCTCATTGATCATTGTTCAGATGTGGCGGCTCGGAATGCTTTAGAAGATAGGCTGATAGAAATTTTAGAAGGGAAGGGATGATATAATATCCGATTGAATACTTATCCTGTTGGTGTAGACAAGGCAGAAGGCAGAAGGCAGAAAGAAGAAGGGAAGTAGGAAAGTTGCACTGGATTCGCATTACTTTTCTACTCGACTTTATTTACCAAGCAATAGGCTGACGATGGTTAAAAAATCCACCAGTGGGTCCATCATCGGGTAAAGTTGCCAGCCATACAGGGGTATCAGCACCTTGCTCAATGTTTAACGGTGCAGCTTCAGAACCCATATCCGTTTTCACCCAACCCGGACAAGCCGAATTGATTAAAATATTGGTTCCTCGCAACTCCTTGGCAAACAAAGCTGTAACCGCATTGAGAGCTGTTTTAGACAGTCTGTAGGTAGGAGTGAGAGTATCATAATAAGGCGAACTTGGATTACTCATTTCCGCAAAAGAACCAAGGGTACTAGACATATTGACAATGCGACCATAATTTGATTCTTTCATCAAAGGAATGGAAGCTTGACACATTAGAAAAGCGCCATAAAGATTTGTTTGCAGGGTTTGCGAGAGCGTATCAAAATCTACAGCCAATACAGACGTTGTTCTATCGAGTAGCACCCCGGCATTGTTCACAAGGATATGCAGTTCGCCAAGTTCTTGTTTAAGCCAACTAACGGCTTTGTCAATACTCTCATGACTGTTCACATCCAAAACACAGAAATCTACGTCTAATCCTTCTTGCTTAAGTTTTTCCCCAGCTTCCCGCCCCTTGTTGGCATCTCTCGCTCCCAGAATAACGCGGATGCCTTTTTGGGCGAGTTGTTTACTAATTTCAAAACCTAAGCCTTTATTAGCACCTGTAACTAAGGCAATTTTACGGGTATGATCTTCCATATCCTTGTACTGATAGGTTTTCAGCAACCTACTATCTGGAGGTTCAAACTAATTGTACCTGGGATAGACGCCAAGACCCTGCCAAAGCTTAGAAGATTTGATCAGATTGGCTTATCGGTTAATCCCTTGGCTAATTGAAGTTAAATTGTCTACGATCACAGGAATTGGTTATGGAAACGCGACCTTTAGGCACCTCTGATATCAAAATCACACCGATTATAATGGGTACATGGCAGGCAGGTAAGAGTGCCTGGGTGGGGATTGAAGATGCGGAAACGATTAAAGCCATCCGAGCCGCTTTTGATGCGGGTATCACGACGGTGGATACCGCAGAAATCTATGGTGATGGGCATTCTGAGCAGATTGTTGCCCAGGCATTATCAGATGTGCGCGATCAGGTGGTTTATGCGTCCAAAGTATGGGTAGGGAATCTGAAACACGATAAAGTTATCGAAGCCTGCGATCGCTCTCTGAAAAATCTACAGACAGATTATATTGACCTGTATCAAATTCATTGGCCCCCCGGAACATTTAATACTGAGGTGGTGCCGATTGAGGAGCCAATGAGCGCCTTGAATAAGCTAAAGGAACAGGGAAAAATTCGGGCAATCGGTGTGTCTAATTTTTCCCGCGCTCAGTTAGAAGAAGCGGCTCAGTATGGGAAGATTGAGAGCTTACAGCCCCCCTACTCCTTGTTTTGGCGGAAAGTAGAGCAAGATGCTCAACCCTACTGCATTGAGAATAATATATCAATCCTGGCATACTCATCCCTTGCTCAAGGATTGCTCACGGGTAAATTTGGACCCGATCATCAATTCCCAGAAGGCGATCATCGTGCCAAAAATCGTCTGTTTCAAGGAGAAAACTATAAACGAGCGCAGCAAGCTTTAGATAAACTGCGTCCAATTGCCGAACGCCATGATTGCAGTCTTGCCCAATTATCCTTGGCTTGGTTAATTGCCCAACCCCAAACTCATGCGATCGCGGGAGCGCGTCATGAGGGACAATCCTCTAGTAATGCTAAGGCGGCTGAGGTTAAATTATCTCAAGAAGAACTGCAAGAAATTGACGCGATCGGACGCATTGTTACTGATCCCTTGGGCGATAATCCCGTGATGTGGGATTGGAATTCATAACCGACAAATAATTAGGAAGAGT
>NZ_JBKHHI010000336.1:0-7324 GCF_046539235.1 Coleofasciculus sp. | reverse complement strand
GCTATCCCTCCCCACCCTGCTAACGCTGAGGGTGGGGACTCCCGCGATACGTTGACTAATTGGTCATTTGTCCTTTGTCCTTTGTCATTCATCGGGGGATTGAGTTTTGGCGACTAACTGGGCAAAGTCCTGTAACGTCTCCCCGTATTGCTCTCCAGCCACCCAGAACAAATCGTTATGACTAGCACCCTCTACCCAGAAGGAGCATTTCGGTTCAGGGGCGGCGGCAAATAGGCGTTTTCCGTGGGAGAGGGGAATCGTTTCATCTGCGGTTCCATGGATGATTAAGACGGGACAGTTCACCTGGGTGATCTTGTCCAGGTTGGGGAATTTGTCGAAGGGTAAAATCGGGATGGGTAGCACAACGCGAAAGGCTGAGGTGAACGAACTTTCCAGGATTAAACCTGCCAATGGGTGACGGGCGGCTAAATCTACGGCTGAACCGCCGCCGACGGAACGTCCATAGGCGATAATCTGTTCTGGGGGTACTTCCAGTTCCTCTTTTAAATAGGTAAAGGCGGTGTCAGTATCGCGATAGGCATTCCGTTCCGAGGGACTTCCCTGACTCGTGCCATAGCCGCGATAATCGTAGGCAAAGACGCTAAATCCTAAACCCTGTAGATGTTGCAGCCGGGGCTGAATATCACCTAAGTCCTCGGCATTCCCGTGAATGTAGAGGATAGTATAGGTAGCTGTCGGATTGGGCAAGTAAACGGCGGAAATCTGGATATCATCAGCCGTCGTCAATTTGAGAATGTCAGGGGTGTCTGAGTAGCTGGAGGGGCGAGGTAGGAAAATCATCCGATCTGCCATGAAGTAGACGTATACAGCGAAGAAGACGTAAATAAAAATTAGCGATCGCACGAGTCGTTTCCAGGTAAACTCACCAAATAGCCGCCGTTTGAGGGTTTCTTTATCCATCTATTTATTATGGCGCGATCGGAAGTTGTACACTTAGCTTTGCTGCTTTCTTGAGGACATGAAATGGCTTTAGAGTATCCTGATGACTTAAAGTATCTAGACAGTCACGAGTATGTACGACTCGATGGGGAAATTGCCACTATCGGGATTAGTGCCTTTGCCATCGATCAGTTAGGTGATATTGTGTTCATCGAACTGCCCGATGTGAATAGTGCTTTGGAAAAAGGGGAAACCTTTGGCACGATTGAATCGGTGAAAGCCGTTGAGGATATGTATGCCCCGGTTACGGGAACGGTGATTGAACGCAACGATGCTGTCGTGGAATCACCAGAACAGATTGCTGAAGATCCTTACGGTGAAGGGTGGTTTCTGAAAGTGCGAGTCAATGATGCCGACGAATTGGAAGACACGTTGTCGGCGGCTGAATATCAGGCTCAGGTTGAGGGAGAGGAGTAAGTGTTAGGGGTGCAGGGGGAGCAATGTAGAGACGTAGCATGCTACGTCTGGGAGCAGGGGGAGCAGGGAGATGGGTAAGAGGATTACCAATGAACAATCAACATAAGACAAATGACAGCACGATCGCGAATGTTTTGTTAAAAAATAATAAGGAGTCGCCCTGACTCTAGCGGCTTGATGCACCAAAATCCTTGAATGAATCGGTTTGATATGGCTAACTCAAATGTCTCAGTGAATCCAGACACAACCCTCAATGGCTTCTCCAGTGATTCTCAGCCAACTGTTTCTGCGGCGGCGGATCATTTAGTATCAACCGATTCTTATGCCAGACGCCATATTGGTGTCAATGCTGAAGACGTAGGGCAAATGCTGGATATCTTGGGCTACTCTAGCTTGGATGAACTGATTGATGGCGCTGTCCCCTCAACCATTCGGCTGAATCATCCCCTCAACTTACCCCCCGCCCAAAGTGAAAAAGCTGCCCTTGCCCAACTTCGGGACATTGCCTCCAAAAATCAGGTGTTTCGCTCGTTCATTGGTATGGGGTATCACGACTGTATCACCCCACCCGTGATCCAGCGGAATATTCTGGAAAATCCGGGCTGGTATACCGCCTACACCCCCTATCAAGCTGAAATTGCTCAAGGGCGTCTGGAGGCGTTGCTAAACTTTCAAACCCTAATTATTGATTTAACGGGTTTGGATATCGCCAATTCCTCGTTACTGGATGAGGGCACAGCAGCGGCGGAAGCGATGAGTATGAGTTATGGCTTGTGCAGAACTAAAGCAAATGCCTTCTTTGTGTCGCAGGATTGCCATCCGCAAACGATTCAGGTGGTGCAAACCCGTGCCAAACCGTTGGGAATTGAGATTATTGTTGGGGATCATCAGACGTTTGAGTTTGAGTCGCCAATTTTTGGGGCATTACTGCAATATCCGGCTACCGATGGCACGATTTATGATTATCGGGAGTTTGTTAACCAGGTACATGAGATGGGCGGTTTAGTCACAGTTGCCGCTGATCCCTTGAGTCTCACCCTGCTGACACCGCCAGGTGAATTCGGTGCAGATATTGCCGTGGGAACGACGCAGCGCTTTGGTGTTCCCTTGGGATACGGTGGACCTCATGCGGCGTATTTTGCTACCCGTGAGGCGTATAAACGCCAGGTTCCGGGGCGAATTGTCGGTGTGTCTAAAGATGCCCAAGGTAAACCCGCTTTGCGCCTTGCCTTACAAACCCGGGAACAGCATATCCGTCGGGATAAAGCCACGAGTAATATTTGTACTGCCCAAGTCTTGCTGGCGGTAATTGCCAGTATGTACGCGGTTTATCATGGACCAGAGGGACTTAAGCAAATTGCCCAGCTTGTGCATCGGTTAACGGTGATATTGGCAGCCGGGTTAGAACGCTTGGGTTATAAGATTAGCTCACAACCATTCTTTGATACGGTGCGGGTTGAGTTAGATAGCCAGGAACTCGGCGATATTCTCAAGGGGGCGCAAGCCAGGGGGATGAATCTGCGGGTGTTGGATGAAAGTGCGATCGCGATTACCCTGGATGAAGTGACAACGTTCCAGGATGTAGTGACTCTGCTGGATATTTTCGGATCAGTTGGCGTTGAGGGCATTGATTCGCTACCGTTTCCCGTAGACTCCCTGCTGAAACGAGAGGTTAGTGGTTTTGAGTCTCCCTTTGCCCGTACCAGTGCCTATCTTACTGAGTCGGTTTTTCACCGCTATCATTCAGAAACCGAATTATTGCGCTATATCCATCGTCTCCAAGCTAAGGATTTATCTCTCACCACCTCAATGATTCCCTTGGGTTCCTGTACGATGAAACTCAATGGCACAGCCGAGATGATGCCGATTACTTGGGCGGAATTTAGCCAGATTCATCCCTTCGCCCCCTTATCTCAAACCCAGGGCTATCAGCTTTTATTCCAGCAGCTTGAGGCGTGGTTGGCAGAAATTACCGGATTTGCCGGGATTTCCTTACAACCAAATGCGGGGGCGCAAGGGGAATATGCGGGATTGCTGGTGATTCGCCAGTATCATGAACATCGGGGTGAGGGACATCGCCAGATTTGTTTGATTCCCCAATCTGCCCACGGGACAAATCCGGCGAGTGCGGTGATGGCAGGATTAAAGGTGGTAGCTGTTACCTGTGATCACCAAGGAAATATCGATTTGGCGGATTTGCAGGCAAAGGCAGAAAAGCACAGCCAGAATTTAGCCGCGTTGATGGTGACATATCCGTCTACTCACGGCGTTTTTGAGGAAGACATTCGCGAAATTTGCGATACGATTCATGCTCATGGTGGACAGGTGTATCTGGATGGGGCGAATATGAATGCCCAAGTGGGATTGTGTCGTCCTGGGGATTATGGGGCAGATGTTTGCCATTTAAATTTACACAAAACCTTTTGTATTCCCCATGGAGGCGGGGGTCCGGGGATGGGACCGATTGGGGTACAGTCTCATTTAATGCCGTTTTTGCCAGATGTGTCGTTTGTGAAAGGTTATGGAACAGTACCCAATAGCGACTCCGTTGGCGTTGTGGCGTCAGCCCCTTGGGGAAGTGCCAGTATTTTACCGATTTCCTGGATGTATATCGCGTTAATGGGGGCAGATGGGTTAACCGAAGCGACGAAGGTGGCGATTTTGAATGCCAATTATATTGCCCATCGCTTAGCGCCTTATTATCCGATTCTGTATCAAGGGAAGTCGGGTTTAGTGGCGCATGAATGTATTTTAGATTTGCGCGATTTGAAAAAGTCAGCCGGGATTGAGGTGGATGATATTGCCAAGCGGTTAATGGATTATGGGTTCCATGCGCCAACGGTTTCTTGGCCCGTGGCGGGGACTATGATGGTAGAACCGACGGAAAGTGAGTCGAAAGCCGAGTTGGATCGGTTCTGTGATGCGATGATTGGGATTCGCCAAGAGGTTAAGGCGATTGAATCTGGGGAGGTTGATCAGGAGAATAATCTGCTGAAAAATGCCCCTCATACGGCGGAGGTTTTAATTGCTGGGGAATGGAATCGTCCCTATTCTCGCGAACAAGCGGCTTATCCTGCACCCTGGACAAAGGAACACAAGTTCTGGACAGCGGTAGGGCGGATTAACAATGCCTTTGGCGATCGCAATCTGGTTTGTTCTTGTGTGGGTATGGAAGCGTATAGCCCAGATTAATTGGGGCTTCCCCAGCTTCCCCAGAAGGGCGGGTTTAGTCAAGTTATCAGTTTGGTGCAAAATGTTATCTGTCAAACCCGCCCCTACACCCAGACGCGCCATGGCGCGTCTCTACATTGCTTCCCCTGCTCCCTAACCCCACCTCAAAACTTATTCAGCAGCCCCTATCTATTACAGCAAGCGACGCTAGGATCGAAGTAAGCTCAAACCTAGCGCTGGAGGTGTCAACGACCCGTCGCTAAAAGCGAGGGCTCCTTATAGCCCAAGTTGACCAGCCTAAGTGCTACGCGCACTACGTTAACGGCAAGTGTTAAAAATCCTACCTTGGGATGCGTGCCAGTTCCAAGCTCTAGAACCAAGTGGTTAAACAGGTCTAAAGGGTTAAGCCAGTACTGCTTGGAAAGTACCGACCGTTAACATTGGCGAGGCAAACTTTACCCCGAAAGGGAGTTGGGGCAACCATACCCCAAGGGGGGAGCAACCATACTCCCCCACCAATTTTGTCCAAGGAAAGTAGTACATCCTGCCCTGCTTTCCTCCCGTCGCTAAAAGCGAGGGTCTCCAGCAGGTTTTTTAAGATGATTTTGACTAACAATTCTCCCGATTCAAACCAAGACTGGGATTGGGCAATGTGGAGTGTTGACGCGGTTCAGGGGGAACTCCACTACAAACGCGCCCAAGACTCTTTGCGTGAGTTAGTCAGCAATCTTGACTTAACCTGCCAAGAACAAGCGGGGTTAGAATCAGAAATTGAGGATTTAGCTAACCTCTTGGACAAGCTAGAACACAGTTGTGTGCAACTCGCTGCTTTTGGTATGGTTGGGCGGGGCAAATCCTCGGTACTGAATGCGTTATTAGGACAACCTGTGTTTGAAACAGGGGCGTTGCATGGGGTGACTCGCAATGCTCAAACCGCGAATTGGCAGTTAAGTCAGGAAACTTTAGCCAACACGGATCAGGAAATCCTGCGCGTGGCGTTACCCAGTATTGGGGAATCCCAAATCCAGTTTATTGATACGCCGGGGATTGATGAAGTTAATGGAGAAACCCGTGAGGCGTTAGCGGTAACTGTTGCCAGACAAGCGGATCTGATTCTATTTATTATCGCCGGGGATATCACCAAAGTCGAATATGAAGCCCTGTCTCTATTACGAGATAGTGGGAAGCCAATGCTACTGGTTTTTAATAAAATTGACCAATATCCCGAAGCCGATCGCGAGGCGATTTATCGTAAAATTCGGGATGAACGGGTAAAACAGTTGTTGTCTCCCGCTGAGATTGTCCGGGTGGCGGCTGCACCGTTAGAAGCAGTAGCTGTGCGTCGTGCTGATGGTAGTCGGGCGATTCAACGGCGTCTGGGAACTCCTCAGATAGAAGAATTAAAGCTAAAAATACTGGAAATATTGCACCGGGAAGGTAAATCCTTAGTCGCCCTGAATTCGATGATGTATGCGGGTGAGGTGAATGAACAACTGGTGCAACGGAAAATGGCGATTCGGGAAGAAAGTGCCAATCAGGTGATCTGGAAAGCCGTGATGACCAAAGCCGTCGCGATCGCACTCAATCCAGTTACGGTTCTGGATCTACTCACGGCAACGGTTGTAGACGTAGTGATGATTTTAGCATTATCTCGGCTCTACGGTATCCCCATGACCCAGCAAGGTGCGGTGGGATTGCTTCAGAAAATTGCCCTGAGTATGGGCGGAATTGGTGCAAGCGAAGTTTTAGCCACATTGGGATTGAGTAGTATTAAGGGATTATTAGGACTTTGGGCGCCTGCAACTGGAGGAGTTACCTTAGCGCCTTATCTGTCTGTCGCCATGACTCAGGCGGGTGTGGCTGGGGTTTCCACTTATGCGATTGGACAAGTGACGAAAGTTTATTTAGCCAATGGTGCGTCGTGGAGAGAAGATGCACCGAAAACTGTCGTTAGTCGCATTCTGGAATCGTTAGATGAAACGTCAATTCTCAATCGGATTAAAGGAGAATTGGCAGCGAAATTAGGGAGTATGTCTTAATCTCAATCTTATGATGACAATACCTGTTCAACGGCATAAATCACAACAACCGTGTCAATATATATTCGAGAAGAGTCAGGCAAATTTAGCTGTCCCATGCATCTCTTTCCGCTGCGGCATAATATTCTGTTATTGCGGGGGATGGGGGGAACTGGGAAAACTATATTGCTTTGGATTCGGGGAGTGAGGATAAGACGGAGAGTATTGTTCAATGTGTGGAATATTCCCATCGGAATTTGTCGGCGGCGGCGCAGCAGTTGTTGTTGTGTTTAGCGCCGTTTACTGGGTTTATTTGGCGGGAGGGGATTGGGAATTATGTGAATGAGTTGCAGCAGTTAGCCCCGTTTCAGGATTATCCCTTTGAAGAGTTTGATGGGGCGATTCAAGAGGCGATTAATTGGGGGTTGTTGTCGAACCTCTCCCCCAGCCCCTCTCCTACAAGGAGAAATGTCAATACCACTCAAAGCATTGATCAGCTTTGTGGTTTTGGAGTTATGCAGCCAGCCCTACATAGCTAATTCTCAATAAAACTTGATTTTTATCAATAATGCTTTTTGGTAATTTGTCAAGTCTAGTGGAATGAATCAATCTTGAAACTCTTGTTTCACAAGGGTTTCAGGTAGTTCAAGAAAGATGCGAGTAAGGGATAGCTTTTGAAGGGGGATTTAGGGGGATATAAACGGTTGAGGTGTAAGTTCAAGGAGAAGACTTCTGGGAGTTAGACGTTTATAGTCAAG
>NZ_JBKHHI010000335.1:0-7351 GCF_046539235.1 Coleofasciculus sp. | reverse complement strand
AATCCGTTGTCGAGCTTGAGTACGCACAAAATAAGGTATTTTTTTGAGTTTCGCCTTAGCTTCGGGTGTCCAGTCTAAGGTATCTGTATAATTAGCGCTGTTCATAGTTCAATGCAAGGGGGAGGCTTTTCTCATTCCGCTTTGATCTTAACCCAGAGGGGCAGGGGGGAAGCTGGGGGAGCAGGGGGAGTGATGTAGAGACGTGCCATGGCGCGTCTGGAAGCTGGGGGAGGTAAAAAAAGATAATAGTGAAACCAGCCCCGACAAACCAGGTTCTCTGAAGGTCGTGAAGGGTCAACACTCAACCCTAAACACTCAAAACGTCCTTCATCCCAGCTAACCAATCGAGTAGAATCTGGTTGAACTGTTCTGGGCATTCATCATGAGGACAATGACCCGCATTATCCAACTCGATCAACTTGATATTCGGGTTGAGAGCGGCAAACTGTTGGGCTAACTGGGAAGGAATCATCCGGTCTTGACGCCCCCAAATTAACAGTATAGAACTATCCAAAGTCGGCAAAACCGATTTGACCGGAGGACCAAATTTAGATGAGGTCATCGCTTTAAACAGCGCACTAAATGTAGCCGCCGCCCCGCGATCGCGAGCAGGTTGGGTGAGAATGTCCACTAATTCTGCATCAATAGCCCTAGGGTTGGCATAAGCAAGTCCTGCCCATTTCTGGACAATTGATGGGCGTCGCAGCAGATAAAAAAGACTTTGGAGAACCACAGGAGACGCGACTAGACCCTCAACCGTTGATACCACAGGTCTCAGCCAACCCGGAA
Source organism: Coleofasciculus sp. (assembly GCF_046539235.1). Lineage (GTDB taxonomy): Bacteria > Cyanobacteriota > Cyanobacteriia > Cyanobacteriales > Coleofasciculaceae > Coleofasciculus. The sequence goes on along the minus strand of NZ_JBKHHI010000335.1, from coordinate 6,562 downwards.
GTGCCTCTTCTCGGAGGGAAAAATCTGGCAAATTAACCAAGGCAAGTCCCTTAACCATCTCCGGGTGAGTGGCGGCTGCGCTCAGAGCCACCAGTGAACCGATTGAGTTACCCACTAACACTACGGGGTGTTGGATCAAGGTTCGCCAGAATTCATAAACTTGATTGACCCACAACTCAATCGTATAGGTTGTCCCAGCTTTGCGCGAACTGCCAAACCCCAACAGATCTAGCGCATAAACCGGGTAGTTCTGACCCAGTACCGGTAGGTTATGACGCCAATGTCCGATGGAAGTACCAAATCCATGCAGCAGCAGAACGGGAGGAGTCAATGTTGAGTGAGACTGCGGTGGACGAATATAGGTGTAACGAGTCTGCCAACCTTGCCAAACCCAGTCTCGTTGATTGCCGACTCGTTGCTGCCACGATACCGATGGATTCACACCATGCCTCAACTTCAAAAACGTTTACAAATCCTTACCTATTATTGTAGTGGTTTCTTGAAGTTACTGATACTTTCAGCAATTTGGAAGTTACCTTAAAAAGATGGACAGAAACTGGAGCAGAGTCAGTAGAATGGCAAGTAAAATCCGCTTACTTTTATCCAACCCTTAACAACTAGAAATTCAAGCAGACACCCGTGAGTGATAGAAGACGCCAACGCGATCTACCCCAAATCAACGAAAGAATCCGCTATCCTAAGATTCGTGCGATTGATACCGATGGCACACAGCTAGGAATCCTTGCACCTCAAGAGGCTTTACGCATCGCCGAGGAAAAAGAGTTGGATCTGGTTTTGGTTAGCGATAAGGCAGATCCGCCCGTGTGCCGCATCATGGACTACGGCAAATACAAATTTGAACAGGAGAAGAAAGCCCGCGAAGCCCGGAAGAAGCAACACACGGCGGACGTTAAAGAAGTCAAGATGCGCTATAAGATTGATGATCATGACTACCAGGTGCGTGTCAACGCAGCTAGGCGCTTTCTGAAATCAGGAGATAAAGTTAAAGCCACGATTACCTTTAGGGGGCGAGAAATTCAGCACGCCAACTTAGCCGAAGACTTGCTCAAGCGCATGGCAACGGATTTACAGGACGTTGCCGAAGTCCAGCAAGCCCCCAAACGGGAAGGTCGTAATATGATGATGCTACTCTCTTCCAAAAAATAAGACTTGGGTTCATTGGTCATTAGTCATTAGTCATGGGTTAGCCGCTATGGACTATAGCTAATGACTTAGGACTAACGACTAAGGACAAACTGCTAAATGAAACTACAAACTCGTACTCGCATTCAAAATGAATGGGTACGGCGAATCCTAGAATTGGTCAATCTTCGTCCAGAAGAAGGCGAGCGCACCTTTTTGATGTTCGCCTTCTACACCGCTACCTCAGTTGGGCTACTTTGGTTTGAGTATAGTGCGACAGCACTGTTCTTGGACGAGTACGGTGCGAGGTGGTTACCCGTCATTTATATCGCCAGCTCCGTGATGGTGTCTGGACTAGGTGTCTTATACTCTTGGCTACAAGAACGGATGCCGATGAGGGGTGTCTTAGTCACAGTCGCTTTCCTAACGGGCGTACCCTTGTTGATCTTACGGTTGACCCTAGGCTTTAGCTATTTAAACGGGTTAATCGCCTTAGGTACCGTTTTTCTGTTGCGATTGTGGATGGATGCGGTCGAAGTTCTCAATGATCTCAACTCTCAAGTTGCCGCGAATCAATTATTCAATATCCGGGAAATTAAGCGCACCTATCCGATTGTGTCATCAGGACTCTTAGTGGCTGATGTGATCTCCGGCTTTTCTTTACCCCTGCTGCTGTTGGTTGTCGGCACAATTCAAAACGTTCTCGTGGTAGCGGCGTTGATGATGATGGTTGGCGCTGGCACTTTGTTTTATTTAACCCAACGCTACCAGCAAGCCTTTCCTAACTTACCCACAAGGGATTGGGAAGACGATGACCAGAAATTTGTGGTTCGCCGCACGACCGGACATCTACAACGCTATATTGTGCCGTTATTTGCCTTTTTTATTCTCGGTGAAGCCCTGTATCTGCTGGTAGAGTTCCAGTATCTGGGTCAATTAGAGGCAAATTTAGAAGCTTCAGATATTGCTGGGTTTTTGGGGTTATTCAGTGGGATTGTCGGCATATTTGAACTCACCTCTCAGTGGTTCATATCCAGTCGCGCTGTGGAACGTCTGGGCGTCTTTGTCGCGGCGATGATGCTACCTGCGTCCTTAGCGATTATGGGCTTAATCACATTGAGTGGTTTACTGGATGTGGTGATTAAGCTGTTCGGTGCAGTGATTACCATCCCTGGATTTGTGACTGGACTATTTGTCGGTCTAATTTTTCTGCGGTTTATTGACGAACTCCTGCGCTATACCTTAATTGCTGGCATTGAACCGTTCTTGTTTCAACCGATACCCGAAGGAATTCGTAATGCCCTACAAACCCGAGTACAGGGAATTGCAGAACCCATAACCACGGGTGTTACGGGTATTAGTATGCTCGCTGGGATTTGGCTGTTGCATCACCTATTTCCAGGACAGCCGGAATCCCAAATTCAACAATGGCAGAGTGGTATGTTTATTCTTGCCATTGTGTTTTTCTCCCTAATCTGGTTGCTGAGTGCTTGGTCGATGCGCTCGACTTACGTTACCTTGCTGGTTGATAGCGCTGAACAAGGACGCTTAGGGTTTTCTGATGTTGACTTAAAGGCGTTCAAGCGAACGGTGATAGAAACTCTGGAACAACCAGGTACGGAAGCGGATAAACGCTCTTGTATTCAACTGTTATCCCAGATTGACCCCACGAATGTGGGTGAGGTACTGGCTCCCCTTTTGCCTCGGCTTTCCATTGCGCTTCAGTGTCAGAGTCTAGAGGCGATGTTGGAGTATCCCAACCCCGCCTATTGTCGGGACGTGCAAGTCTTGATTGAGCAGAAACCGCCGCCAGAAGTGTTGGCGTTGGCGCTGCGTTATGTTTGGCTGACTCAACCGGAATTGGATATTGACACGATTAAACCTTATCTCCATGGAACCGTTGATCCGATGGTGCGAGCCACAGCCGCCGCGATTATTTTGCGTCGGGGAACCCCGCAAGAGAAGGCAGAAGCGACAGAGATCCTGCGGCGAATGGTGAACTCAAAACGGGAACGAGAACGGGTGATGGGGACACGGGCTTTAGGAGAGGCAGAGTATTTGCAAGCCTTGCGAGTTTATATTCCCCATCTGTTAAAAGATGAATCGTTGCGTGTTCGTTGCGCTTTATTAGAGGTGATTGCGTCAACCCATTTGGATGAGTTCTACCCATCGCTAGTACGAGGACTTTATTACAAATCGACTCGTGAAGCGGCTCGCATGGCGTTGGTGCGTCTGGGGAATGAAGCGATTCCGTTGCTGCTGGAGTTGGCAGAAGATATCCATAAACCGGATTTAGTTCGGGTACAAGCTTGGACGGCGTTGGCGGAGATTGGCACACCCGAAACCCTGAATTATCTGGTGCAACAGCTAATGACGAGTTGGGGGATCAGCCGTCGTAATATTCTCCGCAGCTTATTGAAAATTCCCAATGAGAAAGGAATCGATGTGGTGCTAGATCAGTTGGGACGGAGTGGGATTGAGACGTTAATTGAGCAAGAACTGCTGTTTTTGGGTCAGATTTATGCCGCTCTGGTGGATTTGAAGCCAGAACTGATCAGTGGACAGGAGGCAGATTTGCTGCGACGGGCGTTAAATGATCAGCAAAAGGATTTGTTGGAGAATTGTTTTTTGCTGATGAAGTTTCTTTATCCCGTTGGTGCAATTCAAGCGGCATCCTTTAATCTGCAATCTGAGTCCCGATCTAATATTGCTATGGGGATAGAAATATTAGATAATAGCATAGATATTCCCCAAAAGCAAGCTTTTTTAGCCCTGTTTGATCGCCGTTCCTTTGGCGAAAAGCTGGAATGTTTGCAAGAACTGGTGTCTTATCAACCGATGAATCCCAGCGATCGCGTGCGACGATTGATTGAGTTTCGTCATTTTCTCTCGGATTGGACGCTGGCTTGTTGTTTCCATTTAGCCCGAGGGGCTTATATGAGTTTGACACCGGCAGCAACGTTAGTCTGTCTGCGTCATCCCACGGGTTTTGTCCGAGAAGCAGTTTTAACCTATTTGAAAGCCGCATCGCCCCGTTCTTGTATTGAGTTACTCCCGATGCTTAAACATGATTCTGATCGGTTAGTGGCGGCGGTAGCTCAACAGATGAGTAACGAATTTGGTCTGGTGAGCTGATGGAGCAGTCGTTAGGAAAGGTTTATCAAGGGGTTATTGGCTTAATTTTCAGGGAGATCAAGGGGATTTTCAGGGAGATCAAGCAGATTGGTGTGTTTATGGTACCTTAATTCCTCTATTATCAGTCAAAGTGGGATAAAGTAAACTAGAGCTTTGTGCAGCTACACTTGGCACCAATCCCCAGCAGCTACCCGCTAACCCCATGTTAACCAGCGTTGAGCGTTTACTTTTTGTCAGGGGCGTCCCCATTTTTCAGGAATTGCGGGACGATTTTCTGGTGCGCGTTGCTTCGGTTATGGATGAGCTATCATTTCCGAGTGATCATACGATTGTTACCCAAGGGGAAGAAGGGCGATCGCTTTATATTGTGGTGTCCGGTTCCGTGCGGGTTCACATTGGCGATCGCGATTTGGCTTATCTGAAGCAAGGTGCTTGTTTTGGCGAGATGTCACTTTTTGATGCTGAACCACGTTCCGCCTCAGTGACGACGCTGGAAACCTGCGAATGTCTGATGCTGACTCAATTGCAATTGTATGACGCTATTGATGAGACCCCAGGAATTGCGATTAATATTATCCGCTTACTCTCGCGCCGCATTCGAGAACTAAATAATAAGTTGAATGCTTACGAGGTGAAACATCCGGCGTCTGATTTCAGCAAAACCAGCAGTAATTTTACGAGGTAGTTGAGGATTACAGCGTTAAAGTTTTGTGCCGATAGTGATTCCTAGTCTCTTGGAGATCGAGAGCGATTCGTTCCCGCAATTGCCAAGGTAGCAAGACTTCTACCTCTGCACCCAAAGCCCGTAAGCGCCGGATGACGTGATAATCGTTAACGCGGTATTGAGCTTGGTAGTAGCCATCATCAGGAGAGCGATGTTGCAGAATGTCTAGCAGAGTAGTTCTGTGTTCGGGATTGGGCGTATGTTGTTTGATGAAACGGGTGGCTTGCTGATAGTTAATCGGGGCAAAGGTGTGATGTAGGAACGTACCTCGGATATAGTGATCATGAAACTTTTGGTTGAACCGCAGTACCATCAACGCCGATGGTTTATAGAAATCAAATCCCCAAGCTTGTTTCAGTTTTGTGTGAACCGTTGTGGGTGTTGGCAGTTGGTTCTTCTCATATTGTTCCTGCAACAACTGGGGGACGCGGGGATCAGTCCAGTTTAATGGCATCAACCGCTCAGAACAAATTCGGTCGAGGCGATAATTGTGCCAATTGATTTCGCTTTGGGGAGTGCTGCCATAGGCACATAAGTATTTTGCCCGTTCCATATAATAGATGCAAACCGGATAGATAACGCATTCTTTGATTAAACCCAAATGAGCGCTGTGATAGGTCATTAGTAGGGGAGATATTTGTCCAGAGTCCCAAATTTCCTGCAATTGTCCCTGAAGTTGATCCACTTGGTCTTGTTTTTGGGTGGATTCCGGGACTAAGTAGTCAACGTACAAAAAGACGCGATGAGTATCGTCTTGAGGATGGGGAGAAATTTGCTCGGTTAAGAACGGGATATTGGGGTCGAGAAAACTAATCATCTCTAAGGTTTCCACCAAATAAACCTGTTCTTGAGGTGTCAGGTTGCTGTTAGAGATTCGGTTTTCTGGTTGCTGAGAAATGGGCAATACTTGGACACGGCGGTAGTTCTTGCTTCTCCCGGTTGAGTGAGGGACTCGTTGCAGCCAGTTGAGATCAACCAGTAAGTCTAAGTCACTCTGAAGGGATTTACGAACTTGAGCAAATAGCCGTTCGTGGAGCAATTTTTTCAAGTCAGAATCGGAAATTGACAGGTGTTGTTGTAGGGATTCTTGCCATTCATCAATGGCTATATTCAATTCTTTGAGCCATGTTCTGGTGGTTTTCGTGCAGGCGCAGTTAGGTTCATGGTGCTGGAGAATATCGTTTTGCTTCTCATCCTGGTGCATTGGGCTGAAGAAGGCTTGACGCCAATCAGCGTAGGTGAAGCTGTCGGGTAAAGCCGCGTATCCCTGATCCCCATACAGCCAGCGCAGCCAAACCCATAATCTCACCGCCCGGGTGAGATGGTGATTTTGTGGCAAAAGTCCTTTGGCTAATTGTTGCAGGAGTTGAGGTTGGGGGGGATGGCGAAAGAATAGATCAAACATCAGTTTGGTTTTGGCGAGTGTGGCTTATAGGTTATCAAGTATCGGAAGGGGGTGCTTCCGCAGGGGTGGCATAATTTTGGGTACAGAAGCGATCGCGCCCTCGACTCTTTCCCCTCTCAATCCCATGGAGATAAGTTGGATTAGAGTGTTAAGGA
>NZ_JBKHHI010000334.1:0-7375 GCF_046539235.1 Coleofasciculus sp. | reverse complement strand
AGGGGAAGCAGGGGGAGCAGGGGGAGCAGGGGGTGCGGGGGGTGCGGGGGAAGCTGGGAGACAAAATTTCTATAGCCTATTACCCTGTTCCCTGTTCCCTAACAAATGACGAATGACGAATGACAAATGACCAATAACGAAGGAAAGTAAGCCAATGTCAGATAACCGGAGAAGTCAAGTCGTTACCCAAGGTGTACAACGATCGCCAAATCGTGCTATGCTGCGTGCTGTCGGTTTTAGCGATCGCGATTTTACTAAGCCAATCGTTGGGTTAGCCAATGGTTATAGTACAATTACGCCCTGTAATATGGGCATCAATGATTTAGCGCTAAGGGCAGAAGCCGGACTAAAACAAGCGGGGGCGATGCCGCAACTATTTGGTACTATTACCATTAGCGATGGGATCTCCATGGGAACCGAGGGGATGAAATATTCCCTGGTGTCACGGGAAGTGATTGCTGACTCCATTGAAACCGTCTGTAATGGTCAAAGTATGGATGGGGTGCTGGCAATTGGTGGCTGTGATAAGAATATGCCAGGGGCGATGATTGCGATCGCACGTTTGAATATTCCGGCTATCTTTGTCTATGGGGGGACGATTAAACCCGGACATCTGAATGGACAAGATTTAACCGTTGTCAGCGCCTTTGAAGCGGTGGGACAACATAGTGCGGGTAAGATTACAGAAGAACAACTGGTAGCCGTCGAACGAAACGCTTGTCCCGGTGCGGGTTCCTGTGGTGGGATGTTTACGGCTAACACCATGTCTTCGGCATTTGAAGCGATGGGGATGAGTTTACCCTATTCCTCGACGATGGCGGCGGAAGATGCCGAAAAAGCCGACAGTACGGAAAAATCGGCGTTTGTTCTAGTTGAGGCGATTCGTCAACAAATCCTGCCTAAGCAGATATTAACCCGCCAAGCGTTTGAAAATGCCATTTCGGTAATTATGGCAGTGGGTGGATCAACGAATGCGGTACTACATTTACTGGCAATTGCCCGTGCGATCGGGGTAGAGTTAACTCTGGATGACTTTGAAACGATTCGCGCTAGAGTTCCGGTTCTGTGTGATCTCAAACCCAGTGGCAGATATGTGACCACGAATTTACATCAGGTTGGCGGTATTCCCCAAGTGATGAAAATGCTGCTAGTCCATGATTTATTACATGGTGATGCATTAACGATTACGGGGAAAACCGTGGCTGAGGTATTAGCCGAGGTTCCTGATCAACCACCCTCAGATCAAGATGTGATTCGCCCTTGGGATAATCCCATGTATAGCCAAGGACATTTGGCGATTTTAAAGGGAAATTTGGCAACCGAAGGCGCGGTGGCGAAGATTACGGGGGTGAAAACAGCCCAAATCACGGGTCCTGCGCGTGTGTTTGAATCCGAAGAAGCCTGTCTGGAGGCAATTTTGGCGGGTAAAATTAAAGCCGGTGATGTGATTGTGGTGCGTTACGAGGGACCGAAAGGGGGTCCGGGAATGCGGGAAATGTTAGCGCCAACCTCAGCAATTATTGGTGCAGGATTAGGGGATTCGGTAGGATTAATTACCGATGGTCGCTTTTCTGGTGGGACCTATGGTATGGTAGTGGGTCATGTTGCCCCAGAAGCTGCCGTTGGGGGTGCGATCGCGTTAGTTGAAGAAGGGGATTCGATTACGATTGATGCTCCGGCGCGATTATTACAGATTAATATATCCGATCAGGAACTGCAACAACGCCGCGCCAAGTGGCAACCTCCCAAACCCCGATATACCAAAGGAGTGCTGGCGAAGTATGCCAAATTAGTGTCGTCTAGTAGTATGGGTGCGGTGACAGATTTTGAGTCTGTGATCAATCAGATCACGGATTGATGGGGGGTAGAGACGTAGCATGCTACGTCTCTACATTTGCCCACCTAGTCGGTTGATCAATTTTTCTTTTTTGCACATAATTGTTAAAATATGAAACAATTGTAATATTTTGTAGCGATTTTGGGATTAGAAGCCCATTTAGCAGTAATAAACTATGGCAGATAGAACAACAACCAAAAATAAAAACACTCAAGCTGAGACACAACAAGCGCTAGCGAGAAGAAATCAAAGTGTAACCGCGCTTGATGTTCAGCCTTTACCAAATAATCGCCCGATTGCGGCTAATGCGACTGAATCGAGTGATGAACTCATGGGCTATTTGGACTAATTCACTATTGGCTAGACATGAATACTACCGATTTCCTCAGTGGAGATCGGTATTTTTTCTGGGGGAGTTTTCTGGGCTTTTCTGGGCTTTTCTGGGCTTTTCTGGACGCCCCTACGGTTCAATTAAGTACATCATGGTTGAATGGTGTGTGGTTTTTGCCGCCGCCGTTTGGCGAGCCTTTGACAAATTCATCCTCTGCTCAAGTATTTTCATGTCCGTTGCACTAGCCTAGGAATAGGTCAATTTCTTCAGATTTCAACTCACCGCAGACTCTACTTAAATATTGATGCTTTGAGGAATTTTGGAGGGTAGCAAATATCGGTAAGATACAAGCCTTTGACTATCTTCTTGGAGAATCGTGTTTTCAATTTCTGTTAGCTTTAGCTTGAACTTGTCCAAATAAAAGCCTGGTAATTTCTTTAAGATTCCGATATAATCTTTCGTCAGCTTGTTCAACAATGAGGATTTAAACTCAACGAGAAGCCGTACCACCTGATAGAAAACTGACGAGTTTTTTCAGTGCAGGAAAACTTTCTTTGGTGCCTTGACTGGAAAAGCCAATAATTTTGGAGAACTCCTTCTCAGATAATTCACCCGACTGATACTGGGCAAACGCATCAACCCCCCGAGTTAAATCGTCTACAGAAAACTCAAAACCTTGTTTCCTAGCAAAGTCTACCACCACTGGAGCATTATTCGTGAGGACTTGCGCTTCTGCGGCGTCGAGTTCTGAATAACGACTAATGTCTCCATCGCCAACACCGAGTAATGTTCCCAGTTGTTGAGATGCTTCGCTACTGTTCCTTCGCTTCGCTCAGGACTCCGCTCAGCATGACAGATTATCTCTTTGACTGTAACTTGTATGAGAGATGAAAATCAACTAACACGGCAAGGCTAAGATTCTTACACAGCAATAGATTCAACTGCTGTTTAACAGGCAGACAACCCGCGACGCGATCGCACTTATTCAGTATTGTCTGGGTGGGAAGTTGGCATCAAGGGAATCGAGAGGAAGCACTAAAGTGCTTACTACAAACGGTGCGGCGATCGCACTTATTCAGTATTGTCTGGGTGGGAAGTTGGCATCAAGGGAATCGAGAGGAAGCACTAAAGTGCTTACTACAAACGGTGCGATCGCGTTTTTGCCCTTTGGTGATTTCGCAATACACCTAATCCTGAAGCCGATTCACTACTATTCAATAAAGAGCGATCGCACGCCTTGAAGTTAGAATAGAGTTCAATGTTTAAAGCGATTAGTTATGCTGCATACATTTCGGGCAATTCTCAAAGGAAATGTACTCGAATGGCAAGAGGAAGTCAATCAGTGGCTTCCGGGCGATCGCACTGTTCAGGTTCTGGTTACTCTTTTAGACGAAGAGGCGAGCACGACAACCCATAGCCGTGGGCAACAAATGGCGGCAATACTAGAAAAATTAGCGCAGTCACAGGCATTTTCTGACATCGATCCGTTGGTATGGCAGCGTGAGATCAGACAGGATCGTGAACGTCTTGGGGAAGCGAATGATGCTCTTGGATAGCAATATTATCATTTACGCAACTCGCCCTGAATATACCTGGTTACGTGAATTCATTGCCAACCATGAGTCAGCCGTTTCTGCACTCAGTTACGTTGAAACATTAGGTTATCATCGTTTGACGGAGATGGAGCGCCACAAATAGGTAACCCATGTAACAATCAAGTTCGTAGTTGCGCTGTCTTCGCTATAATTCGAGCTAAAAACTCTGCAATACCTTGATCTGACCCCACCCTAACCCTCCCCTTATCAAGGGGAGGGAACTCGAAAAGCTTTGGTTAGGTTGGTTCCTAATCTTGAAATTAATACTATGATTAAGATTGATCTGTCGAAAAAATAAATCAGGTCAGCGCATCTACTTGCAAATAAGTCACGACTCAAGTTGGTCAAGTTGCTGTGAATGCCGCCAAAGAATCCGATCTATTAACCCTCGTTGAAGCTCTCTACTCAGCCTTTCAATTATTTGTAGAGAATAAATGGGCATTGGCTGTACAAACTCCGCAACGAGACGACTAAGGGTTAGCCACAATAAAGGTAGATTCAGATGAACCCTGATGAACTATTGAGTAGATACCAAGCTGGCGAACGAGATTTTTTTCTTATCGACGTCAATGGAGTCAACCTGATGGGTGCGACTCTGAGAGCGGTAGATTTAACTCATGCCAACCTGAGCCAAACTACATTAGTCCAGGCTAACTTGAGCCGCGCTACCCTGCATAATGCCAATTTGCAGGGAGTTGACTTGCAAGGAGCAAATCTGCGAGGTGCTGACTTGAGTGGTGCTGATTTGATGGGAGCGAATTTAGTGGCGGCTGATTTGAGTTTTGCCACGTTGACGGGTGTGGATTTAAGTGGGGCTAATTTAAGTTTTGCCCGATTGATGGGCGCTGATCTCAATGGTGCTAACCTCTGCCAGGTTAACCTATTAAGCGCGGATCTGCGGGGTTCTCTGTTAATTGGTGCTAATCTCAGTCGCAGCAATCTGAGTCGCAGTTATTTATTTGAAGCTGATTTAAGTGAGGCAAATCTGGAGCAAGTTAAGTGGCAATGCAGTCTGTACAATCTACAAACTGATTTTCCTGAAGCGTTCGATCCTGAACAAGGGGGTGCTTATTTAATTGCGCCTGATGTCTCTCTCGTCGGAGTGGATTTAAGCGGTGTTAATCTCAAGAGAGAAAACTTACAAGGGGCGAATCTGAGTCGGGTCAATTTAAGTAAGGCTAACTTACGTTGGACAGACTTCCGTGATGCCAACTTGCAGGACGCAAATTTGAGTGAGGCGACTCTCAGTGGCGCTAACTTGCAAGGGGCTTCTTTGAATCAGACAAATCTGGAAGGGGCGAACTTAAGCGGTACGACGATGCCCAATGGGGAGTTACATCAGTGTCATGGAATTCAGAAATTGGCTGGGAGGTAGGAAAGCTGGGGAAACTGGGGGAGTCATGTAGAGACGTAGCATGCTACGTCTGGAAGCAGGGGAAGGGATTGGCAAAATTTTGTGTCAGAATCAACTATATCATGACTGCATGGCAATGCTGGGATTGGCTTGATGAACTTGGCTCTCGGACAAACGATTGGTGGACGCTATAATATCGTTCGACAACTGGGACAAGGTGGGTTTGGTGCTACATTTGTCGCCCAAGACAGACACTTGCCTAGCGATCGCAATTGTGTGGTGAAGCAACTCAAACCCCAAGCCACTGACCCGTTTACCTTACAGACGGCGCGGCGTTTGTTTGAAACGGAAGCCAAAATCCTGCATCAGTTGGGACATCACAACCAAATTCCGCAGCTATTTGCCTATTTTGAAGAGAGTCAAGAATTCTATTTGGTGCAGGAACTGGTTGAAGGAGATAATCTGAGTCAGGAATTGACGCCGGGAACGCAGTGGTCAGATCAGCAGGTGATTGATCTGTTGCAGGAAATCTTGACTATATTAGCGTTTGTTCATCAGCATCATGTGATTCACCGTGATATTAATCCCCACAACCTGATCCGGCGTAAATCGGATGGTAAGTTAGTCCTAATTGATTTTGGCGCGGTTAAACAAGTTAGCACTCAAATAGTGCAGGGACAATCCTCTAGCTTTACAGTGGCGATTGGTACGCCGGGATATCGACCCAGTGAACAAGCGAATGGGAATCCCCGTTTGAGTAGTGATATCTATGCGGTGGGAATTGTTGGGATTCAAGCGTTAACCGGGGTAGCGCCTCAGGAACTGCCCGTTGATCCCGACAGTGGCGAAATTTGCTGGCGCGATCGCACCTCGGTTCGTCCAGAGTTGGCGAAAGTCCTGGATAAGATGATCTGCTACGATTTTCGCCAACGCTATCCCTCGGCGGAAGCGGCGTTACAGGCGTTGGATGACTTGACTCAACCCACGAAGGCGACGATGGCTTTAGGCGCTGCTTCTGTGTCATCGCCTGTGACTCAATCTTCTAAACGGAGGAAACTGATAGTTGTCCTATTAATTGCCATGGCGGTGATTGCTGGTGGGGGAGGGGCGACAGTAGCGATTATCAACTGGATTAATTCTACCAATGCCACCCAATCCTATAACCGAGGTGAAACACTGCTGGAGTTGAGGCGGTATGAGGACGCCCTCAGTGCTTATAATCGGGCGGTTGAACTGCAACCGGACTATGCTGAAGCTTGGCTGGGTCAAGGGGATGCGCTTTTGGCATTGGGTCAGTCTGAGGCGGCGTTGGATGCTTATGATCAGGCGATTCAGATTCAGCGTGAGTATCCAGAGGCTTGGAAAGGGCGAGGAGAAGCGTTAGCCGCATTGCAGCGCTATGAAGAAGCGATTCGGGCGTTTGATCAGGTGACGGAACTGCAACCAGAGGACGTGGAAACCTGGGAACGTCGCGGGATGGTACAGATGCAGTTACAGCGCTATTCGGCTGCGATCGCATCCTATGATCAGGCGTTAGAGATTCAACCCAATTATGCCTCAGCCTGGTATCGGCGCGGCTGGGCATTCCATAATTTACAACAGTATGAAGAGGCGCTTAAATCTTATGACAAAGCGGTGGAACATAAGCCCGATTCCGCCGAATATTGGTATCAACGGGGTAATGCGTTTGTTAATTTGAATAAACACCGTGACGCGGTGGACTCTTACCAAAAAGCGGTTCAGTTCCAACCGGATTTTTACCGGGCGTGGTACAGTCAGGGCAGTATTTTGAATAATTTAAACCAGCATCAAGAGGCGTTAGCCGCATTTGAAGAAGCGGTTAAACTTCAACCCAACATTTATGAGGCGTGGTATGGTCGGGCTTGGGCGTTGCATCAATTGCAGCGTTATGATGAAGCGTTAACGGCTTACGAGAGGGCGATTAAACTCAAACCTAATTCTGAGCAAGCCTGGTATAACCGGGGGAATGTCTTCTATACATTGCAACGATACCAAGACGCGATCGCGGCCTATGACCAAGCTGTTGCCCATAAGCGCAGCCATTACCAAGCTTGGAATAGTCGTGCTAATGCTTTATTTAACCTGAAGCGATACAACGAAGCCTTGACCTCTTATGAAAACGCTTTGAAATATCAACCCAATTATAAAGAGGCGAAGCGGGGGAAAGACCAAACTCAGCGTGAACTTGAGAAGTTGAACAAGAAATCCCAGCCGCGCTCAGCCAGTAGGGATGACGA
>NZ_JBKHHI010000333.1:0-7421 GCF_046539235.1 Coleofasciculus sp. | reverse complement strand
ATGGTAACTAAACCTAAAATCTTAGCCTATCTGATTAGTTTAGGACTTATATTCGGAGTTGCCGTTAATCCAGCTACGGCGAAACTATCAGAACATCAGTCCCAGAAAACGAGTCAATTTAGCAAAATTGAGCAACCGTTACTCCTGAAAGTAGGTGTTACGTTAGGAGGAGTTGTATTAATTGGTGCAGAACTTTGGTGGTTTTTATTGAGCAAACATCAATCCAACAAATCTTGAATAAGAATCGGCGAAGACAACGCTGATTTGGTTGCGACTTCCTTTTCAGGCACTCTTCGTGGCTTGGGCTTGGTAGTTTACTAGAAATAATCCTTTTGAAGATATGAGCCGAGGTGAAAAAGAGGCGCGATGAGCTTATTACTATTAGATATAGACGGTACGCTCCGGGAACCCCTCAGCGAACAGCAATACGTTCAACATCCCCAAGATCAACGCATTATTGCAGGTGTCGAGATTGCCGTTCGCGCCTACAAAGACGATTGGATTATGGTGGGTATCACTAACCAAGGCGGAGTTGCTGCTGGTCATAAGTCTATGCAAGAATGCGTTCAGGAACAACAATATACTCTTGAATTATTACCAGAACTGAGAGAAATCTACTTCTGCCCTGATTTTAAAGGTACAAAGTGTTTCCGCGTTACTCGTCATAATGTTCATAACCACAGCCAAACCAAGTGGTCTGGACAGTATCGCAAACCGCGATCAGGTATGTTGCAGCTCGCAATGGTCAGACATAAACACACTCCGTCAAATTCGTTGTATGTGGGTGATCGCCCCGAAGATGAACAAGCTGCCCAACGAGCAGGTGTTTCCTTTCAATGGGCAGGGGATTGGATTGAGCAACATCAAGACGCGATCACTGGCAATACGACAAGAGATTGTTGATATTTCCTACTACTGTTAAGGAGAATAACAAACTATTCTTTTCCTCAACGTCTCCCCATAGTATGAATGTGAACGACTGCTGAAATGCCAGAATATTAATATAATAGTTGAGTTTATTTCCACCAACCTACTTAGTACAAGATAGGCTGCAAAAATAATTGGGCGAGAGGCTGACGTTGATACCGATGTCCCGGATAATCAAGATAAGGTATCGAAACTTACCTATCAAACACTTCGAGTATTCTCTATCTAGGTTACGACTCTTAATGGCAGCATCAACTCCCCATTTCCCCGATATCCAAAACCACTGGGCGCGTTCATTTATTGAAGGGTTAGCCCAGGCGGGTATGATTAGTGGCTTTCCCGATGGGCGTTTTCGTCCTAATGATCCCATGAGTCGGGCGCAGTTTGCGGCGTTGTTGCAAAATGCTTTTTCTAAACCGAGTAAACGCCCGAATGTTCCGTTTGTCGATGTTCCCAGCAAACATTGGGCAACTGGGGCGATTGCTAAGGCGTATCAAACCGGGTTTATGTCGGGGTATCCGGGAAATCGGTTTCGCCCAGAGGCGAGTATTGCCAGAGTGGAAGTGTTGGTGTCTCTGATAACGGGATTGGAGATAACCACCAGTGGATTAACGGAGGTGAAAGCCGCCCTACCGGAACTCTATGAGGATTTTGGGGACATTCCCAACTATGCTATTGATCGGATTGCGATCGCAACCAATACAGCAATGGTGGTGAATTATCCCCAGGTTAAGCGCTTCAATCCCCTCCAAGCCGCCACTCGTGCGGATGTCGCCGCGTTTATTTACCAAGCTTTAGTCTATACCGGTCAACTCAACGCCATTGGCTCAGACTATCTTATCGTGGGTCAGAAAACCCTAAAACTGAGCCATCAACGGGAGTTTCGCGGGGTGTGGGTAGCGACTGTCTGGAACATAGATTGGCCCCCCCAACGGGGCTTATCTGTCGCCCAACAGCAACGAGAATTGTTACAAATTATTGACCGCATGGCTGAACTTAGGTTAAATGCGTTAATATTACAAGTTCGATCGACTGGTGATGCCTTTTATGCCTCTGAGTTAGAACCCTGGAGTGAATGGCTAACTGGCAGACAAGGTCAAGCTCCCGATCCTTATTATGACCCCTTAGAGTTTGCGATCGCGGCTTGTCATCAGCGCAATATTGAACTCCACGCCTGGTTTAATCCCTATCGCGCCAAAACCTCTTCCCAAAGTTCCGCCAGTGTCGCCCCTCACATTAGTGTCACTCATCCCGAATACGTGTATAAATATGGCAATCAGCAGTGGATGGACCCTGGTGTCAAAGTGGTTCAAGATTTAACCTATAACGTAATTATGGATGTCGTGCGGCGTTATGATGTCGATGGCATTCATCTGGATGATTATTTTTATCCCTATCCCATCGCGGGTGAAGAGTTCCCCGATAATCAAACATACAATGCTTATCGAGCCAAAGGCGGCACCCTTAGCCGAGGGGATTGGCGGCGGGAAAATGTGAATCAAATGGTGCAACGCCTTTATACCGGAATTCGCGCTACTAAGAAATCGGTTAAATTTAGCATTAGTCCCTTTGGCATTTACCGCCCCGGACAACCTGCCCAAATTAAAGGGTTAGATCAATATAAATACCTGTATGCTGACCCGAAAAAATGGTTAGAAGCAGGATGGATTGATTATATCGCCCCGCAATTATACTGGCGCATTGACCCCCCAGCCCAAAGTTATCCCGTTCTCCTGCAATGGTGGACTGAGAATAACCCGAAACAGCGACATATTTATCCAGGTAATCGGTTAAGTATTTTGGATGATAAAGACTGGTCTTTCTTGGAATATGAACGACAGGTTGATATTACCCGCAACTTTGCCCCCCAACTCTCCCTCGGCAATATTTTTTATAATATGAAAGTCTTTAATGAAAATCGTTTGGGAGTCGTTGAAAAATTCCAATCCTCTGTCTATAATCAACCCGCTTTATCTCCAACTATGTCATGGCTAAGTGATACACCGCCAGCGATTCCAGTTCGAGTGAGAGTGATTGGAAATAAGCTGATTTGGAATGCTGCCGTTAATGCCAAGATTCGCTCCTGGACAGTGTATCAGCAGCAAGGCGAGAACTGGAAACTGCACAAAATTTTGCCCGAAGAGACAACCGAGACAGAATTAGCACCGGGAACCTATGCGGTGTGTGCTGTAGACAAACTGGCGAATGAAAGTTTAGGAGTTGTGGCGTCTATTCAATAATGCCGATGTTAAAGGATGTCAACATTGTAGGTTGAACCCTTGGAACTTAGGCGAAGCCTTCTCGGAGAGTAATCCAACACCAATACATTCCACCAGAACATCTCTACTCTAGGAAAGATAATGAATACTGTAACCTTAAATTTAGACAGAATTCACTTAACCGACGAGCAGTTCTATCAATTATGTCAAAATAACAGCGATTTAAACTTTGAAACGACGGCAAAGGGAGACTTAATTATTATGCCACCCGTTGGCGGAGAAAGTGGAAATCGAGAAGCCGAATTAATTGTCGATTTGGGAATCTGGAACAGACAAACTCGCCTGGGTTATACCTTCAGTTCCTCCACAATATTTAAGTTACCCAATGGTGCGAAACGTTCCCCAGATGCGGCTTGGATTCGCCGAGAACCCTGGGAAGCGCTCCCCCCTGAACAACGGCGAAAATTTCCCCCGATTGCACCTGATTTTGTCATCGAATTAAGGTCAGCCACCGATGATTTGCAACCGTTACGTGACAAAATGCAAGAGTATATGGATGCTGGCGTGCTATTGGCATGGTTAATTAATCCCCAGCAGCAGCAAGTGGAAATTTATCGCCAGGGACAGCCAGTAGAAATACGAAATCTGCCGACAGAATTATCGGGTGAAGCCCTATTACCGGGATTTAGCTTGAGTTTATCTGCATATATAGATAATACGCTTGGTTAAGCCGATTGTAAACAATACCATAAACCTTATTCGGTTTTGTCCTCTGGCTTCTGCTCCTTGGCTTTTACTCTCTTCCTAACTTTACTTGGCTTCGGCTTTTTAGCTTCTGGCTTCTGCTCCTCTGTAGTCGGTTTCTGTTCTTTGGCTTCTGGCTTCTGTTCTGCTGTATTAGGCTGTTGCTCTTTCGTTTCTACCTTCTGCTCTTTGGCTTCTGGCTTTTGCTCTTCTGTACTAGGCGGTTGCTCTTTCGTTTCTACCTTCGGCTTTTTCACGTCTGGCTTCTGCCGTTTTATACTCGGCTTATGCTCTTTGCCTTCTGACTGCTGTTCTTTGGCTTCTGGCTTCTGCCTTCCCGGACTCGGCTTCTGCGGTGACTTATTCTGCCGTTTCTCCTGCTGTACGGCTGTCTTGTCCGCCTTCGACGCCTTCAAAAACTTAGGTGCTTTATCCAAGGGTGGTGCTAACAGAGCATCAAACTCAAAAAGATTCCGAGTGGGCAAAAATTTAGCCTTGACTTGAATAAATGCCGGATGTCCTTGCTCCTCTTTGGGGGTTTTGGGATTGAATCGGAATGGCTTAATCGGAGAATCTTTCCACATCAACGGTAAGTGAGACGCCTTCATAAATCTCACCTTTTGCGCTGGTTCAGCTTGCTTGATATAATCTAAGCGATCGCGATTGAAATTACGGAAAATGGAGACAACTGGTCCTCGACAGACAGGTATAAATTGCCACAAGCCACGCAGCTGAAACTCAAAATCGTCCAATTGTGCCGCAACGCCATCGGGTTCTCCTTTCGAGAATCCTACCAACTGAAAGGAAATCTGATGCGACTTGGTGCGCTGAGGAAAGTGGGTGACTCTGGGGTAAACGATTAATCGTTGAGTCGCTTCGCCAGTGTTTTTGATTTCCAGTTTCAGAGCGTTGAAAGCCTTGCGTAATCGAGATGTATAAAACAAGGGATAGTCTCGACCCGCCATAGTAAGCATAGCCCGCCCCTCGTCTGACCAGCTAACATCACCGACGACGATTCCAATCGCTTGGAAGATAATTCCATCATTTTCTGATTCCTTTGTTTCCTCCTCAGGATTGTCAGATGTTTCAGGTGTGTCAGATGTTTCAGGTGTGTCAGATGTATCCGATGTTTCAGGTGGTTCAGGTGTTTCAGGCTTTTTAGGTGTGTCAGGTGTTTCAGGTGTTGCTGTCGTCTGTTCGAGTTCTGGCTCTGTCATCATGGCTGCTGCTGACTTTTTCGTTCAGGGTAGCATTAGAAGCTATATTCCGTCGCCAATTGCGGTACGTTGATTCAATTACAACCGACTGAAATTCTTATCCCGTCGTGTTTGGACGCCTGTAAGCGGTTTGCTGGGGGCGTTGAGTCTCTGGCGAATTATGGCAATTAGTGCGGCTGCGGTTTCCAGAATGCAATTTTATGTTTGATTTACCCATTGTACTATGGCTTGGATTAACCCTTCTAAGGTATACTGTTGAGCCTCTACATCCACTCGCCCTAAGAGTTGTTGACAGGTTTTAGAGGTTTGTGGCCCAATGGAGGCAATACAGACATTTTCCAAAAGCGAGAGTGGATGATTACTGTTTTTGTCCAAAAGCTTCCTAAAATTTTTGACGGTTTTAGAACTGGCAAAGGTAATAATATTGACGGTATGATTTTGCAACGCTGCCGAAGCTGGGGGTGCTATTTCCCCTGGACAGGTTGACTGATAGGCTGATACTTCCACAATAGTAGCACCCTGGGCAGTTAAGTCTTTGACTAAAACCTCTCGTCCCCCAGTTTCTACACGCGGGAACAGGATAGTTTGTTCCGCCAGGGGTTCAGGAAAATGTTCAACTAGAGAATCGGCGACAAAATCTGGGGGAATAAAATCTGGATGTAATCCCCGTTCCTTTAAACTAGCCGCCGTTTTCTTGCCCACAACAGCAATTTTGACGCCGGATAAGGCACGACTATCTTTTCCTAGTGTCAGCAATCGTTCAAAAAAGTACTTGACGCCGTTACTTGAGGTGAGAATTAACCAATCAAAATCGGATAAATTAGTAATGGCTTGATCTAAGGCGTCCCAACTCGACGGCGGTGTAATCAACAAGGCGGGCATTTCAATCACCGTTGCACCTTCTTGTTCTAACAAGTCTCGAAATGTACTCGACTGTTGAGCCGAACGAGTGACTAAGATTGTTTGACCCTGAAGCATCTGCGGGAAACTACGTTTATTGATGTCATAGCCTATTGTCTCTTGTTTTGGGGTAAACTCGACAGGTAACTGGGGTTGCGATCGCAGATAATTTCGTAATCCTACCACTTCTCCCACGACAATCACCACCGGAGACAGGGAGACACCCGCTGTTTGCTTAACAATACTCGACAGGGTTCCCACCCAAACCTGTTGCTGAGTCTGTCCACAAGCCCTAATCACCGCCACAGGGGTTTGATCAGATTTGCCATAACGCTGTAGCTGCTGAACGATTGTGGCTAAATGACGCCCACCCATTAAAATAGCCAGAGTATCGATTCGTGCCAATGCTTCCCAGTCTAAGGCTTCGGGTTGATGTGCACTCAGGACAGCAAAACAGCGACTCAACACCGCATCCGTCAGGGGAATATCTGCCAGTAAGGGTGCAGCTAGGGCAGAGGAAATCCCCGGTACAATCTCAAAGGCGCAACCTGCATCCGTTAACGCTTGAATTTCAGATGTCGCCCGACCAAAGATAAAGGGATCACCACTTTTTAAACGGACGACTTGCTTCCCTTGTTGGCATTGTTCAACCAACAATTGATTAATCTCCGCTTGCGGAGTTGAGGGGCGCCCCCCCCGCTTTCCCACATCAAACTGGCGGCAATTTGCTGGGACTAATTGTAAAAGTTGGGCGTCTACTAAAGCGTCATAGACTAATACCTCCGCTTGACGGAGAATCTGTTGCCCGCGTAGGGTGAGGTATGCCATGCTTCCGGGTCCAGCACCGACGAGATAGACTTTACCCAAAGGGCGTCGAGAACGCCTACGTCTAGAATAATCAGGATAAAAGCTGTCCGCTGCCTGTTGATTGTTGATTCTGGATTCTTGATTAGGGTGAACCATTCTCCAATTTTAAACTGTTTTCCTAAACACATCCTCCTGAGAATCTATTATATTTCTCAGCTAGGTGATTAAAACAATCATATATAAGCAGACTGTCTTCCGGTGAATCTGAGTGGTAAAATGGACTGTCGAACGAAAAGGAAACCAATCTTATGCAATTTATTCGAGAAAAACTCTTTTCTGCACGTCCATTGCGTTTTCTCATTGCCGCTTCACTTTGCACATTTCTGTTTTTATCAAACGCTTTACCAGCGGCGGCTGTAGGTGGATCTGACAAAGGTGGCACAACCCTAGACGAAATTGTTGAGAAAGCTGAACAAGTTTTGAAACAAGAACCGCGTTCTATGCAAGAGGTGCAAGCGGAGGCGAATAACAGTACGAATACGGTTCAAGGATCAGCGAATAAAGAAAAGATGGAGCAATCTCAAGATTCTAAGTCAGGACCGGCTAT
>NZ_JBKHHI010000332.1:0-7447 GCF_046539235.1 Coleofasciculus sp. | reverse complement strand
CCCTCGTCCAAATAAAATGCTCTTTCCATTGTTGAGTTCGAGGGTTAAACAGAGGAACCTCTGCTTGAGTTTCTAGATCGCTACCTGCTGTAAAATTGTAACGGCGTTGATTGCAACGGCTACAAGCAAGTGCCAAATTATTCACATCATCCGTACCTGCTAAAGAGCGGGGTTTAATATGGTCGATCGTAAAGCGAGAGGTGCTGATTTCTTCTGGGGAGTGGCAATATTCACAAAGGTAGTTAGCCCGTTGTCTAACATATTGGCGGGTTGCCTCGGTAATGGTCATTTTTGAGCAATTAGGAGGGAGTTTAAGTAAGTAAAGAGGCGATCGAATTCGTTAATGGCGTTGAGTTCCTCTTGTTCTTCTGAGGTTAAAGCATTGATTTGATTTTTTTCCAGAAGAGTTTCCAGACGGGATTGAAGTGGCTCGGTAAATTTGAACAGCGGACGACCGTTGACCATTTCTACTTTAATTCCGGTTTCAATCAGGGAGGGAGGTTGAATGATAACTTGCATAATTTTAATTTTATAAAGAAGGCGAACACTTGTATTTATTTTAATCGTTGATATGGGGGTTCGCCATCAAATTAAAAAGGGGTCATCGCGACCCCCCACCTTTGCCGTAGAAGCTATTTTTTAAAGCAACCCTGTATTTGTACCTTGTTTGCCAGTGGCTAGCTTCACTTTGATAATTTTGCCGCCCATTTTCATGATCCGCTGTTGTTCCCGAAACCAGTTGTCGTAGGGAACTAACTTAGTGAAATAGGTGTTTTGCAACTCCCGTTGAGTTCGGGTTCTAGTTTGGCTAGGGACGCAAGCCGTCACCTGAAACATTCGCATGATTGAACTTCTCCTAATTAAAACTCAAAAACTTTAAATTCAAATCAGGTTTGGGACTCAACTGTCAATACCAGATTGTCAAAACTCATCTGCTTAACTAAAAAGTCAGACTTGCCTTTAACAAGCTAGCACTCACAATTGATTTCCCAAACCTTGAAAAAATGACCGACTACAGATTCACAAGGGAACGTGCCAGAATTCTCTAGCTCAAACCCGAGCAAATGTAGTCGAAGTAAACACCCATTTCCTTACCAGCATCAGCACCAACCAGACTGGCGGTAACTTCTTTCATGGCTTGGATGGCTTGTACGGTTGCACTGATGGGAACGCCTAGAGAGTTATAGGTTTCCTTGAGTCCATTCAGTACACGCTCATCCAGGATGGAGGTGTCACCCGCCAACATGGCATAGGTGGAGTAGCGCAGATAGTAGTCCAAGTCGCGGATACAAGCAGCGTAGCGGCGAGTGGTGTACATGTTGCCACCCGGACGAGTGATATCCGAGTAGAGCAAAGACTTGGCAACAGCTTCTTTAACGATAGTTGCTGCGTTAGCACTAATTGTGGTTGCCGCACGCACCCGCAATTCACCCGTGGCGAAATAGCCCTTGAGCTTGTCCATCGCAGAGGCGTCCAGGTATTTTCCTTGAACGTCGGAAGAGTTAATAACAGAGGTAATTGCGTCTTGCATCGATTCTATTTTCCTTATTTCACCTAGTCTCTCGAATCCTTAAGACAGACGTGCAACGTCCAGGTGTGGAAGCGTCATGCTACGTCTTTCCCAGTCGGATAGGGTCTACTGCATTGCTCCGATTACATAGTCGAAGTAGGAGCCAGCTTCAGCCGCATCTTCCCCAGTCATCATACCGGTAGCCGCGGTTTTCATGGCACGAACGCCTTCGACAACAGCGTCAACGGGAGTCCCTAAAGACTTGTACATTTCCCGCACGCCGACTAAGCCAATTTCTTCAATTGGGGTAACATCGCCAGCGACAACACCATAAGTGATTAGGCGCAGATAGTAGTCCAAGTCACGCAGACAAGTTGCTGTCATTTCTTCACCATAGGCATTACCACCGGGAGAAACAACATCAGGACGCTTCTGGAATAACTGGTCTCCAGCTTGCTTAACGATGCGCTCACGAGAGTCTGTCAACGTTTGAGCAACCCGTAGGCGACGATCACCAGAGGTGACAAACGACTTGATCCGGTCTAATTCACCAGGGCTTAGGTAACGAGCCTCGGCATCGGCATTCACGATTGATTTCGTGACTATACTCATTTACAGGATTCCTCCTCCAAGAATGTAACCAGGTGTGCTTAAACTGGCTTATTGTAACTGTTGAAACGCTGCAACGCTTCCCAATGGGCTAGGCTTTCCAGCTTAATGGCTGACTCTGCCCGATCTTGAAACGACTTAATCGACTCAAGATTGGTGAGAGTAGCTAGCGATACATTAGGTCAGTGAGACAGCTCTCTTCCGCAAATATTTTGCGATAGATTGTTCACATTTTTCCTATGTTCGCAACATTTTGTAACATTTGTCCTCAGATTTGGGGGTGGGGGAACGCTGATTATAGAGACGTAGCATGCTACGTCTCTACACCCTATCTTCCTCAAAGACGTGCCATGGCACGCCTGGAACATCACCCTAATCCCTAATCAGAGATAGCTTTAATGCTCCCTAAGTAATTGCCTGCTGGCAACGAGGGAACGCGAGGATAGGGAACCACATAGTCCCCGAAGAAACGAGCATACTCTGAACTATCCACGATCGCAACCACAGCCGCATTCAGTCCTTGTTCAGCCATGAGTTTGGTGTAGTCCTGAATCTCCGTTTGAGTCGCAGGAGTGCGTCCCAACAGATGACGGAACAAAAACTCGATGACTTTGGCACTGGGATAGGGCGAGTAGAAGCGCTGGCGATAGCTTTCACTACATGCCAACCCCTTAACAAAGTCGCGCACCGAGATGTCACCCTGGCTCAGTTGACGCTCTAAGTCAGGCTGTCGATAGGATGGGGGAATTTCACCCGTCCAAATATCCATCACCTGAGCGTAAATTGCCTCGATCACCTGAGCCGTTTCGTCCGGATTTCCGGGGTTGAGGCGAAAAATCCGTGCGGGTTTACGATTGGCAATTCCGATGGCGGGTTGAACCGCGGGATTATTGTCCTTGGGTACAGAACGACTGAGTTCGACAAAATCCGGCTTAGGTGTCGCCGCCATATCCGCGATCGCTTTACCCGTCAGGGGCAGTTTTGCCCCATCCACTCGCGAACTGACTGGCTCAAAGCTAGGAACCACCAGTTGATCATTCTGCTTGGTCAGCTTGTTATAGAGTTTCTCCGTATTGGGGAAGTTCGCCGCCGGTAAAGTGGGGAAGCGACGATAGGGAACCGTATCTTCACCAAAGATTTGAACATACTCCATGCTGTTGACCATGGCACCGATAAAGCCTCGGATACCTTGGGACGCCAGAATCTGGTTGTACTTTTGGATTTCCTTTTGATTTTCCGGTGCCCGACCCAAGAAATGCTTGGTTCCCAACTCAATCACCTTGGTGTTGGGATAGGGCGTGTAGAACTCTTTGATGTAAAGTTCAGAGCATCCTAAACCTTCAATAAACTCCTTGAGGTTAATCTCACCGTTCCCCAGCTTGCTTTCCAGGCTAGAGAACTGACCTTTGACCACATAAGGCTCAACATCGCGCTCAAAGATCTGGCGATAGGCGGCACGAATCAGAACCTTCACCGCGGGCTTATCGTTGAGATCCGTCAGCTTAAAGATCTTGGTCTGCTGGCGCTTAGTGTTAACGCCCTGATTAATCCGGAATTGAACATCCGGCTCAGTCCGCGTTTCTGGCACCTCTCCCATCGCCACATAGGTGGGAGTAGCTGGTACTTCTGGCTTGGTACCCACATCCTCACGAATCGCACCGGGTCGAGCCGATCGCAATTGTAGACCCCCCGGTGTCAGATAGCGCTCGTAGGGAACCGTATCTTCCCCAAAGGCTTCCTCGTATTCTTTGCTGTCAATCAGCAGATCAACCAGGGCGTAGAAGCCTTTTTTGGCACAAATATCAAAGTATTTGTTCGTTTCCCCGCGCCCGTAAGTGGGGCGTCCCAATAGACGACGGTGGATATATTCCACAGCCTTCATCACATACAGGGATGTCCAGTACATCTTGCGGAAGACATCGGACTTCGCCAAGATGCGGATAAATTCCCGGATAGTAATCTCACCATTTTCCAGCTTAATCTCCGCCACTTTCTGGCGTTGACCATCATACACATCCCGCCCAAAGACTTGGCGATAGCAGGCACTAATCACCTTTTGCGTCGAGCTTTCGGCAAATGTGACACTAGCCGCCTTATTGCTAGGAATCTGGTCTAAGCGGAAGACTTTCGCCCCCAGAGACCCCGGAAACTCACCCCTTGCCTTGGGGTTGCTGTTTTGGTTATTAGTAGCAGGTCCACGATGGATTAGGATGCGCTTGGTATCCTTACCAAAACCAGCCGGTTGGGTGTTGGGATTGCGAGTTTCTTTAGGGAAAATTGCTCCAAACTGAATCTCTAAGGGGTCATTACCAGCACCGTATGGGTGTTGATCCGGCAACGGCTGCTCATACTTGGCAAAGGTGGTGATAAATTGCGGTACCTTGCGGAAGGGGGCGCTGTATTTGAGCAAATCTTGCTGCATCCCCCAATTGCGGCATTCCTGAGCCTCCTGTCCCAATCCCCGTAGGTAGGGAACCGTTTCTTCACCAAAGTAATCGGAATATTCCTGAGAATCCACCAAGGCGTCCACCAGCGCCGCTAAACCGCCATCGGACACAATCGAGAAGTAGGTCTGAACTTCTTCGCGAGAGGACGGACCCCGACCCAGGAAATGACGGAATGCCAGTTCTAAAGCACGACTGTTTATAAAGGGTTCGTAAAATTGCTTACGATATAGGGGCGATTTACCCAGGCGACGCACAAACTCCTTCATGGAGATGTCACCGTTTTTCACCTGAGATTCTAGGTAGGAGATGGATTGGCTGTAGGCGCGGCTAATGTCACGCTCAAAGATTTGCCGATACGCCGCCTTGATCACTTGGTTCTTTTCCGACGCCGACAGTCCTGTCTTGAGTACGAACTTCGGACGTCGTTCGGCGGCATTAAAGTAGCTTTGGGGCAGTTGTAACCCTTGCTGATCCCGTGAAGGACGCTGCCGAATTTTATCGGCTGGATTTGGTGCTTTGAATTCGTTAATCAGAATCTCAAAGTACTCACCCACCAGTTGGGCGGCTTCAGCATCGCGCTTAAAGTATCCCAAAGACGCTGCCCGCATTTCTTGCAGTGCCAGTAATGTGGCATCTCCAGAGCAGGCATTTTCGATAATTTCCCGTAATCCGCGGACGTTGACGGTAATAATATTCGGGTCACCTGCAACGATCGCGTAGGTGAGGTAGCGCAGCATCCAAGACAAGTCCCGCAGGGATTTCTGCATATTGCTTGGACCATAACGGGCGACGTTTATCGGTCGGAATCCTGCTGGGGCTGGACCGCCACTTGAGGCGCTAAAGATGTTCCGGAATCCTTCAAAGAAACCCCCGCCACTTTCTACATACGTCGCGGTTCCCAGTGCCATCGTGCGTCTGACATCTCCTGTCTGCGCCCCACTGGTTGCCATTGCCATTTCCGGTGCAGGTTCTTCCTGGGGTTTTTCTAAATACGCCATCGGAGAACCGCCGACAAAAATCCGGTTAGCGGCACGAGATACGATCAAGTCTGAGTTTTGAGTAATCAGATTGGCAATATCTATGCGTCTTGTACCGGATTGGAAGTATTCGGACAGCTCAAGCAGCTCTCCTTTACCCAAGAACCGATCTTGCTGTTCGGCTTGGATAATGTTGCTAATCGGTACAGTTTGATACAGTTGCGGACGTGCAACTGAGCTTCCACCACTTGCCTTAACACTCATTGATTTTCTTTCCGCTCCCATCGACAATTGCTACTGACTGTGTTAAGCCTGACCAGGGTATTCATCTAGGTCACTGTCGTTTACATTCTTAGGCTCAGTACATTAAGATTTTTTCCCAGACCTACTTGTTCAGGGAATGGGATATCCTGCGTTACCTTGCCCTAAATCAACCAGTGACCTCGCTCAACCTGGTCAGAATCTAGATTAAAACGTTTCTGATCTGCTTAACGGCTTTATTAAGAAGTGTATAGAATACATGCCAAAATTTTACAGTGTCATAACAGAGTCATCATAGTGGATTAATCTCACTCACTGAGAAAAAGCATAAGTTTTGTTACATTAGTTCGGGTTCCGAGGGGTGAAGGAGCTGGGGGAGCTGGGGAAGCAAAGGACAAATTACAAATGACAAAGGACAAATGACGAATGACCAATGACAATACCAGCATTGCTGTAGCCCAATTGTATGACGCTTACCCCTTTCCCCCAGAACCCTTGCTGGATGAACCGCCGCCTGGGTATAACTGGCGCTGGAATTGGTTAGCCGCCTATAGTTTCTGCACGGGTCAAAAACCGTCAAGGCAGGATATTCGGATTTTAGATGCTGGCTGTGGTACAGGGGTAGGCACCGAATATTTGGTTCACCTGAATCCCCAAGCTGCGGTGGTGGGCATCGATTTGAGTGCTGGGGCTTTGCAGGTGGCGCAGGAACGCTGTCATCGTTCTGGGGCGAATCGGGTTGAGTTTCATCACTTGAGCCTCTATGATGCCCAGGAACTGGCGGGAGAGTTTGATTTAATTAACTGTGTGGGCGTATTGCATCATTTGCCTGATCCGATTCGGGGTATTCAGGCATTAGCACCTAAGTTAGCACCAGGGGGCTTGATGCATATTTTTGTTTATGCTGAATTGGGTCGTTGGGAAGTGCGGCTAATGCAACAGGCGATCGCACTTTTGCAAGGGGATCGGCGAGGTGATTACCACGATGGCGTGCAAGTCGGACGCCAGGTGTTTGAATCTTTACCAGAAAATAACCGAATTGTCAAGCGAGAGAAAGAACGCTGGTCATTGGAAAATCAACGGGATGCTAATTTCGCGGATATGTATCTGCATCCCCAAGAGATTGACTACACGATTGACAGTCTATTTGAGTTAATTGAGGCGTCGGGGTTAGAGTTTATCGGCTTTTCTAATCCTGGATATTGGCAATTGGATCGGCTATTGGGGAAAAATCCAGAGTTAATGGAACGGGCGAGTGGATTGTGCGATCGCGAACGGTATCGTTTAATTGAATTGTTAGATCCAGATGTGTCCCATTATGAGTTTTTCTTGGGGTGTCCACCTTTACCGAAAGTTGATTGGTCACAGGATGAGGAGTTATTAGCGGCGATTCCAGAACGGAATCCCTGTATGGAAGGGTGGCCCAGTCAATGTCTATTTAACTACGATTATCAGATTATTAATTTATCAGATACGGAGTTTGCTTTCCTGCAAGCCTGTGACGAAAATAGCAGTCAACAGCGCACTGTGGCAGAGATTTTAAGGGATGTAGAGTTAGGATTAGATGGCGTGCGATCGCTCCAACAACAGCAGCTTATTATCTTAAGTCGGTGATTGTCATTTGTCATTTGTCATTTGTCATT
>NZ_JBKHHI010000331.1:0-7447 GCF_046539235.1 Coleofasciculus sp. | reverse complement strand
CCATACCGAAGTACAAACAGTGCAGCAAGTTTTTACCGTTGGTGCAGATGATTACGTGAAAAAACCCATTGTGGAAGCTGAATTAATTGCCCGTGTTTTGAATCGGCTAGAACGTCGATCCATTAATAACAATTAGGGCAATACTGCAAGGGATAGGAAGATGGGGGAGCTGGGGAAGCTGGGGGAGCTGGGGAAGCTGGGGAAGATGAGGGAGATGGGAGACAAAATTTCTATAGCCTATTATCCTGTTCCCTATTCCCTGTTCCCTGTTCCCTAACAAATGACGAATGACGAATGACATAAGACAAATGACTAAGCCAAACGTTGTCCAATCGCTTTGAGGGCAAACTGTGGTAATGCCATCATCCGCCGCCAGCGCCAAGGTTCTTGATAGAGTCGATACAGCCATTCCAAATGATTATTCCGCAACCAGACAGGCGCACGGGATTTAACCCCAGCCCAGATATCAAAGCTACCGCCAACGCCAATCCAAATGGCTTGAGGACACAAATGCCGATTTTGGGCAATCCACAACTCCTGACGGGGAACCCCTAAACCGACAAAAATTAATGGCGGTTGTTCTTTTGCCAACCTGACTTTGAGTTGATCTTCGGCTTCTGGGGACAGATAGCCATCTTCAATTCCTGCGATCGCGAGTTTCGGGTATTGTTCTTGCCATATCTTCGCTGCTTTTTGGGCAATACCCGGTTTACCTCCATAGAAAAAAACCGGATAAGACTCACCCAATTCTCCCGCCTGTCGCAGTAACGATTCTGCCAACTCAATTCCCGGACAACGCTGCTGTCGAATACCGTGGAGGAGTAAATAAAGGATGACACCTGCACCATCGGGGACAACTAATTCCGCTTGTCGGATTGAACTTGCCAAAGCTGGATTACACTCCGCCTGCATCACCATTTCTGCATTCAACGTCACCACATGACACCCTAGGTTTTGCTGAAGGCGATTACCCAACCAGCGATCGTAATCTTGGAGTCGGTGAACAGGTAGTCCCATGACAGGGAACGGCTTTGGGGTCTCACACATAATTAGACTGTTGCTTATCCTACCATCAAATTACCACTTAGCAGACTAGCTGATCCGGACGATGGACGCTAGCCTCGGATTGAGGTTGATCAAGCGGCTGCGAAAAATGAGAAGAGACGCGATACTTCGCGCCTCTGAAATCTATCTCTACTGGAATTTGCTTACTAGATGCTTTTGACCCAGCGATCTGGGTACAAGCCCAGCGGTGCAGAGGGGCGTTCCCATTACCCTTGAGTCCACTTGCCTGTTACTTCTGTTATAGGAGAAAATCTGTAAAGATAGTAACAAGTTGAGCTGATCCATTGTAAAGCTTTCAACAAGATTGTCATTGGTCATTAGTCCGATGTCCTTGGTCATCGGTATGTCCTGCCTCATTCTCATACTCAATCAGGGTTAACTACCCCCTTTATGGGTGGGACAAGGCTCCAAGGTAGATAGCTTCAGACACCCAATAGACTTCAAAGGAGTAAGGCAAAATAATTAATCGCGTAATGTAAGGTTTGATCGACTTCCACCATCACCCACAACGGAACCTGGGGAACATCGTTTTTCCAGTCCCAATTATAAGTACGAACCCACAAACTGGATATATTGAAAAAATCAATAATAATATGAGTACCACAAATAATAATCAAGGATTCTAACTTGTTGGTTAACAGACAGAAGGGCAACGTGTAGACTAATCCATGTAAAACAGCCACTTGCCAATCCTTTTTCTTGCGTAATGCCAAAAAAGAATTTTGCAATAAAAAGTCTCCCGTGCGATGAGCGATAAATTGTAAACCAAAATCAATCATGGCTTATGGCATTCTCCAAAACAGGCTGGTTAGTCGTCGTAGATGTTACTCTATGATGACGGTGGCGTTGCGGTGAAAACTACGGGAAAAATACTGAGATTTGCAGCAGTTCAGCTAAAGCCTCCGGGTTTATACGGAAGTGCGAGGCGATGACAAAGTGACAAGTATTCCGAGAAACTGAATTTCTCCTGAGGATGACAACGCAATATCAACCTTTCACCCAAAGAAACCCGGTTTCTTTACCGATGTCCTAGAACACTGATTTGATTCACCGAACCTCAGAAAATATTCCCAGGTTACATGTAACCTTTGAAACGACTTGCCCACTCCTACATAAAATTGACTTTGATCACCCTTGTGTGTGTAGATTCAGCAGTTTTCTGGATGCGATCGCGCCACAAATGTTAAATTAGGGCTGTTCCCGCTTATCCTGAAACCCAGACATGTTTAAACCTGAACTCCTCGCCCCAGCGAAGAATCTGGAACGGCTAAAAGTCGCCATTGCTTATGGTGCAGATGCGGTGTATCTAGGGGGACAAAACTATGGATTGCGAGCGCGTGCGGATAATTTTACTGACTCTGAGTTAGCCCACGGTGTAGCATTTGCCCATCACCATGATGCCAAAATTTACGTCACCCTGAACGCATTTCTCCACGATGCAGACTTTCAGGGACTCCCTGACTATTGTCAGTTTCTGGAATCTATTGGCATTGATGGGGTGATTGTCTCTGATTTAGGGGTTATCAGAATTATTAAAACGAGTTCAAATCTCCATATTCACCTTTCCACTCAAGCCTCTTGTCTCAATTCCTATAGCGCTCGTTTGTGGAAAGAAATGGGAGTCAATCGCTTAATTGTTGGTCGAGAACTCAGTATTGCGGAAGCGGGTTTAATTGGAGAAGAATCTGGTATTGATGTGGAGATGTTTACCCACGGTGCAATGTGTATGGCATATTCAGGTCATTGCACAATTTCTAATTTTACCGCAGGTCGCGATTCTAATCGGGGCGGATGTATTCAATCCTGTCGATTACCCTATCACTTACAAACTCAGGATAAGCAAGCTGATGATTTAGTCAGCTTTATGTCATCCAGAGATTTATGGGGAATTGATCAGATTGGCGAGTTCTTCAACCATAATATTTGCTCATTAAAAATAGAAGGACGGATGAAATCCTCATTCTATGTCGCCCTAACATGTAAGGTTTATCGCCAATTAATTGATGCTTATGCCGCTGGTAAATTAGATGGACAGCTACTCAGCCAAGCCGCAGCTGAACTGCAATCAATTCCTAACCGAGACTATTTTTCCGGTTCCTTAGACACACCAGCCGATAAGGATTCAGTCTTTGGACAGTTATCGGGAATTAATACAGGAACTCACGCTTATTTAGGCATGGTTATGGATACGACGTCCCAAGAGATTATTTTACGGTTACTTGAACCGTTAGCCGTCGGTGATGAAATTGAAATTATCCCGTTTCAAGGAGAACCGATATGCTGGAACGTTAATCAGCTTTTTTCGATGACAGGTGAACGCTTAGAGTCGATGCGAAAGGACAGTATTGTGCGCTTACCCAAACCGGATGACTCCGTGCGATCGCACAATATCACCAAATTAAATGTCGTTCGAGTCACCCGTTCCCCTGTAACCGTTGCTAGTTAACAATGTGGTAATGGATTTGGCAGGATTGCCATAGTGGTTAAGAATGACAAATGACGAATCACAAATGACGAATGACGAATAAAAATGCAATTTAATACATTTATTTCCTCAATTCATGATTTAGAACGCTGTGTCAACGCTCCCCATCTACATGAGGTATTATTGGAACCAATAGTATTAGCGCGACAGGGACAATTATCAAAGGCGGAGGTACATGATTTAGCCAAACAAGCTTGGCAAAAAGAACTACGCCCGGTACTCGTCTGGGATGTATTAATGCCAGAACGGGTAATGAGAACCATTTGTGATCAGCTAAAGGATTGGGAAGTCAGTCTTTTTGGTGCAATTCGGGTGTGTGATCCGGGCGCGGCTTATTGGTTGAAAACCCATTTTCCTCAGATTCCTATCCAGTTAATTGTTGAGACAGGGAATCACAATCTGGAGGCGTTGCAGGGATGGTGTGAGATTTTTTCGGAGTCATTGGAACGGTTAGTCTTATCGATTGAACTACCGGAAGAAAAGCTAATTGAATATTGCCAAACCTTATCGGTTCCCTGTGAACTGCTGGGTGTGGGACCCATTCTCTTATTTTACTCGCCGCGATCGCTCTTGGTAAACCCGTTGCTGGAAAGCCAGAATAAAGAAACAACAGAAAACATCGATTCCCTATACCGATTTAACCCCGACTCCCCTCTCTATTTAGAAGCGACGGCGGCTTTTGCTGATAATCCTAATCGCCATTTTCCGACGTTAGAAACTGCCCATGGCACATTTATGTTCTTAGACAAAGATCAGTTTATTCTGGATCGGTTAGATGGGTTGCGTGAGGCAGGTTTACATACAGTACGCCTGGACTTACGACATCTGAGTCAGGAGGACAATGTTGCTATTGATATTGATGAAATTTGTCGCCTGGTGTTAGAAAATCCGGCAAAATTACGGAAAAACTGGTTCCGAGAAACACGCGCTCCTTTTTTCAAAGCGAACCGCACCACAGCATTATTTCCCCGGATGAAATCAAAACTATCTGAATACCGGAATGATGCCTGTTTAGCGGAAGTTATGGCTGGCGAAAGTGGCAAATATGTGGTTTTTTACACCTGGCGTTCCTTTGATAGTTCACAGATTCAAGGTATGGTTTTGCCCACTGGTGAAGAAATTGTTACCCAGGATGTTATGTTTCGCACCATAAGCGGCGAACCTGTTGATACTTTTGAACCCGAACAAGTTTTAGTGACTGATTGGATTAAAAAAGCTGTTCCGGGATCATTACTTCTGGGTAAAATGTCTTGATTAATTCAGACATGTAGGGGCGGGTTTAACAGATAACAGTTTGCCACCAACCGATAACTTAACTAAACCCGCCCTTCTAGAGTGCGATACTTTGGTCAAATTGAAAATTATGACGTGAGGATCCTCGCCTATTTAAGTAGGTTGGTGGAAATAAACTCAACCATATTAAGTTATGTTAACAAGCCTCAAACCCTTACAAATGACGAATGACCAATGACGAATGACGTAGCTTGCTTCTCGCGAAAGCGAGTTCCCCACCGTTAACTTTAATTGTCCCCACCTACTTAGCTGAGAATGTCTAATCCCTACTTTCGCTTCAAGCAATTCACCGTCTTTCACGATCGCTGTGCGATGAAGGTGGGAACAGATGGTACACTGTTAGGGGCATGGACGGATATCACGGGCGTAAAAAGCATTCTGGATATTGGTACAGGGACGGGTTTGGTGGCGCTGATGTTGGCACAGCGATCGCAGGCGCACATCGACGCCGTGGAAATTGACCCAGAGGCTGGCATTCAGGCGCAGGAGAATGTGGCGCGATCACCATGGCGCGATCGCATTCAAGTGTACCTGAGTTCTGTGCAAGATTATGCCACGACTTGCTCGAAGCGGTACGATCTGATTGTGTCTAATCCTCCCTTTTTTGATAATGCTTGTAAAGCGTCACAAAAGGCGAGAACCGTAGCACGACATAGTGATTCTCTCAGGCAATTGGATCTATTACAAGTGGCGGAACAGCTTTTGGGTGAGAAGGGTAGGCTAGCTGTAATTTATCCCACTGAGTCAGCCCAACTCTTCCAAGAAAAAGCCGAAGCCTTTGGTTTTTCTTGCCACAGGAAACTCTCGGTTAAACCAACTTTAGCTAGTCCAACTAAACGGATTGTACTGGAACTGGGAAAACATCCGTTATCCTCTCAGGAAAACGTTCTCGCCATAGAAGCCACTAGGCGGGTTTATACTCCTGAATTTATTAGCTTGATTAAAGATTTTTACCTGAAATATTAATTGGAATATATATATAGATTCAAAATGATAAGACAAGCGAACTGTTGTAGAGACGCGCCATGGCGCGTCTCCGGCTCGTTGCCAAGATTGAGTCTAACTTTAGGCTGATGAGAATCCTGCCAATCATAATCAAACTAGAGATATGTGGAATAATCAAAATCCCCCAGAATTCGAGCATGACGGCTTTCCCCATCCCCACCATCCCCAACGAGATGGGGCGGATGAGACATCTCCAGACACAGAACAGGAAAGCCTTGACCCTAATCTATCGCCAGAGCATATAAAAGCGACAAAAAAATCTCTGAAGCGCATCTATATTACTCTCCTGATTATGGGTTTACTTTTAGGAGGATTGGTATCTGTAGGGGTTGTCATCGCCCTCGATCGCATGGGATTGACAGACGCCCCAGCAGATGTGGAAGAGACAGAAATGCCTGATTAAGCGGAATGGCGCTGAAAAGCGTGCATTTTGGGGTCGCCGAAACCCTTGAGATACCGTAGGGTGGGTTTCGACTTCGCTCAACCCACCAACAGGAGTTACGCTAATTGGAGATGCCGCACACCCTGTCCAACCCAATATTGGTCAAGGGGGTTGTATGGCGGTGGAAGATGCCTTTAAATTAGTTAAGTGGCTATTGATTACCAACCGGAATGTCGGGAGATATCTAATGAATAGAATATTGTATTATCATCAACAATCCCACTTTTCTCGGAAAATCCGAATCCTGTTAGCTGAGAAAAATATAGAGTGCGAACTAAGAGAAATAAATTTGGTTGATAAGCCCCCCGAATTTCTCAATCTTTCTCCTATTGGTAAAGTCCCTGTGTTTGTCGATGAAGATGGCACGGTGATTTGGGATTCTACATTAATTGCGGAGTATCTAGACGAAACCTATCCACAGCCGAGGTTTTACCCCAGTGATCCTCGGACAAGGCTTGAGTGTCGTAAATGGGAAGAACTCGCGGATTATTTAGGTGATACTATCATCAATTTATGGATACTAAATTTGAAAAATAATTTCACTTCTCCTGGTTATCGGACAAGATTGGAAGCGTCAATTAATCGCCTTTTACCAGTTTTTGATCAACAATTAGCTAAGTCTAACTACTTATTGGGGGAGGAAACCTGGACAGCCGCCGATGTAGCTGGCTTATGTTCCCTAAGCTACTACAGTTTGCGCCTGGATGAAGATTGGCAATTAAAATATCTTCACTTAAGAGATTGGTTCAATAAGTTACACGAACGCGACTCGGTTCAGTCCACGGTTCCTCAAAAAAGTTAATGTACTTACCGTTTTTCCTGCCTGGATGAAAAATAATAACAAGGAGGAAGTTAATGAGTAATTTTTTCTAGGGAAACAGTCAAAAGCGTGATAAGCTGTTCGGCATTTAAACCTTCATGTCAATAATGGCGAAATCACGTTCAGTGCGTTTAGCGAAGCCATGCCGCAGGCTTTGCATCTTGCTCGCTACCCATTCCCATTGCCGGAGCGCGATCGCGTCCGAATGTTATACTATCTCCTACCGTCCTAGACTGTACTCGTCCGAGTGGGGAGGGCGGGTTTTGTTGTTTATTTATCGGTGAGGAGGGCGGGTTTTGTTGTTTATTTATCGGTGAGGAGGGCGGGTTTTGTTGTT
>NZ_JBKHHI010000330.1:0-7461 GCF_046539235.1 Coleofasciculus sp. | reverse complement strand
CATTGGTCATTGGTCATTGGTCATTGGTCATTGGTCATTGGTCATTGGTCATTTGCTCCCCATCTTTATTATCTCTTTCATCCCTCATCCTTTATCCTTTCGCGTGGTTCCATAACTGTAGCTTCAAACGGAATAACTCCTACTATTTCACTCCGAATAGAACGAGCGGCTTGTCGGGATAAATCCAGAGTTCTACCCGGAATATAAGGACCGCGATCATTAATGCGAACAATCACACTATGACCATTTTCTAAATTTTTGACCTTCAGATAGGTATCAAATGGCAAGGTGAGATGAGCTGCCGTCAAATCATGCTGATCGTAAATTTCCCCAGTAGCCGTGTACCGACCATGAAAATAGGGTCCGTACCAAGATGCTATGCCTTCAATGGTACTCGATGTTTCAACTAAGTTGTACATTTGCTTTTGGGCGTCTGCCAAACTTAATGGCGATTGTCCTAACGCTAGACGCAATTTATTTGCCCATTCAATTGCCAGAAGTTCTCGATGCTGCTCTAAGTCTTTGGCTAAGGTATCATCCACTTTAAATAATACGCGATCGCCTGCTTTCACCACAGGTATTCCATCAGACAGCATAGCTCGTACCGATGAATTTATCTCAGATACATCTGATGAGTCACAGAACAACAGCGTGAGACTTTGCGCCATTTGTTCAGCTTGCTTTTGAGTCGGCAATTGGGCAATCGTTCGTCCTTTCACCACAACCTGGAATTGCTGCTGTTCAGCCGAATGTTCTAATTTATTACTCCTTTGGGTATATTGCAAAAAGCCCCGTTTTCCCCTTCTTGCCTGACTCTTATTTCTGCCACGAGATCCTGTTTGAGAGTGAGAGCTGATTATGACTACGGATTCAGCCGAGGTTTTGTCTTTTGATGCAACGGGTTGACCCCAAGAAAACAAATTCTCGATCATTTTCCAGATTTTTTGGGGTAAACTAGCGTTGGAGAGATGGTGGGTAGATGAATAATTTCTTGAAGCCGATGAGGAATCATGACTAGGTTGGGATTTGCCCCTATCATCCAGGGAATCTGACTTGGCTGGACAAGTAACTGATTGAGCCGTGTCCCTAAATGGATGAGCCGCTACAGTAGCAGTCTGGGCGAAGGGAAATGGTAAACTGCCTAAATCATTAGCTAATCCTGAATTGGCAAGTGCTGTTACCGAAGACTTGTTAGACCAGACTTTTGCATAAACTGGAGATGAAAAAAAAGGAGATATTGGTTGTTCGAGTGGGCTGTGAACAACGGATAAAACTTTAGTCGGCAAAGCATTGGTGATGTAGTCGGGTACTCTTAATAGACCCTGGCTGGATGCCAGCAAACAGCTTACCCATGATGTTGTCCAAACTAGTCCGAAAAATGGCATAATGTCAAATAATTCTGCTGTAGAATGCACTGTCATGACTCACACAGTCATTCAGTATACATAAATTTGTAGTTTTTCGATCCCTTTTAAGCAAAACTAATCTCTAGAGGCAGCAATGAACAAAATGTATTACTATGACTTATCAATAGGAAATTCTAATTACTTTACTTGAAATTGATTAATTAATGAAACCTAAATAAATTAATTTTTATTATAAAAAATTAAACTTGGCTTGAGTCAGCGATATTCGTCTTATGTAGGTGGGGATAATTAAAGTTAACGGCGGAGAACTCGCTATCGCGAGAAGCAAGCTACGTAATTGGTCATTGGTCATTGGTCATTGGTCATTTGTTAGGGAACAGGGAATAGGGAACAAGGGAAGGTAGAGTTTTGAGTTAACCTCCTCATCTTCCCCTGCTTCCAGACGCGCCATGGCACGTCTCTACATTGCTTCCCCTGCTCCCAGACGCGTCATGGCACGTCTCTACATTGCTTCCCCTGCTCCCAGACGCGCCATGGCACGTCTCTACATTGCTTCCCCTGCTGCTTAGGCAATGCTAGGATGACATTTGCCACGTCTGGTGAGGTATTGATGGCAGAAACACTTTTCTTTAATGCGTTGCGTGCGGCTATTGATGAAGAAATGGCTCGCGATGACACGGTATTCGTGCTTGGTGAAGATGTAGGTCACTACGGTGGCTCCTACAAAGTGACCAAGGATCTGTATAAAAAATATGGTGAACTACGAGTTCTGGATACTCCCATTGCCGAAAATAGTTTTACCGGTTTAGCCGTGGGCGCAGCGATGACGGGGTTGCGACCGATTATTGAAGGCATGAATATGGGCTTTTTGCTCTTGGCATTTAACCAAATTGCCAATAATGCTGGGATGCTGCGTTACACGTCTGGCGGTAATTTCAAAATTCCCATGGTGATTCGTGGACCCGGTGGGGTGGGGCGTCAGCTTGGGGCGGAACATTCTCAACGACTCGAAGCCTATTTTCAAGCGGTTCCGGGTTTAAAAATTGTCGCCTGCTCAACTCCTTACAATGGCAAGGGATTGCTTAAAGCGGCGATTCGGGATGATAATCCGGTTTTGTTCTTTGAGCATGTTCTTCTTTATAACTTAAAAGAAGATTTGCCAGATGAGGAGTATGTCCTGCCTTTGGATAAAGCCGAGGTTGTCCGAGAGGGCGAAGATGTCACCATTCTCACCTACTCGCGGATGCGTCACCATGTCACCCAAGCGGTGAAGTCTCTAGAGAAAGAAGGGTTTGATCCAGAGGTGATTGACTTGATTTCTCTGAAGCCCTTGGATTTTGAAACCATTGGCGCGTCGATTTGCAAAACCCATCGGGTGATTCTTGTGGAAGAATGTATGAAAACTGGTGGTATTGGGGCGGAGGTTACGGCATCAATCAATGATCGGTTCTTCGATGAATTGGATGCTCCTGTCTTGCGACTATCGTCTCAAGATATTCCCACTCCTTATAATGGCACTCTGGAAAGCTTGACGATTGTTCAACCCCAGCAGATTGCTGAGGGGGTCAAAAAGATGCTGGCACTTCAGATTTAACTCAGATCTTGCACCACTCACCTTAACCTGCCTTGGGTTTAAACCCAAGGACTAACGCTAAAGTAAGCTAAAGCTGACTGGATATGGATTTCGCTCCACTAAGCGTGGACAGTAACTCGCTTGTCAAGACCTGGAGTTCTTGGCGGATGTGGGGGCTTACCCTGGAATGGTGCAAGATATGAGTAGAAACAGATTAAGATAGCATTTATTGCGGCGAGTCACAGTTATGCAAAGACAGCGTTCGTTAGTAGCCCTGATTCTAGTCCTGATCATTCTGGCAATTGTGGTGCTGGTGAAGATTCCGCTCCAGCAGGGACTTGATTTGCGGGGTGGCGCACAACTGACAATTCAGGTGAAAACCACAGCAGAGATTCCCGAAATTGCGCCGGATCAGTTGGAGGCGGTGAGAACTGTGGTTGACCGTCGAGTGAATGCTCTGGGTGTTTCTGAATCTCAAGTCCAAACCATTGGCTCAGACCAAATATTAGTACAACTCCCCGGTGTGAATGATCCGCAACAGGCAGAACGGGTGCTAGGGGGAACCGCACAACTTGATTTCCGCAAGCAAATACCGGGTACAGAAGCCCAGCTTCAGATTGAAGAACAATTGCGTCAGGAACTGCTATTTGAGCAAGCCGTTCTACTGGAGAGTGAAGAGGGTGCTGATCAAGAGGCGATCGCAGAAAATCAAGCGGCTTTAGAACGCTCAGACGCCGCGATCGCAGAATTGTTTGAGAAGACAAATTTGACAGGAAAAAACCTCAAAGATGCCCTCCCTCAAACCACCCAAGTTGGAAATGGTTGGGAAGTGGTGATCCGTTTTGATGCGGCGGGGGGACAAGGATTTGCGGAACTGACTAGAGACTTGGCGGGTACCGGTCGCAGTATTGGGATTTTCCTGGATGACTCCCTAATCAGCGCCCCCACGGTGGGTCCGGAATACGCGGAAACGGGGATTAGTGGCGGTAGTGCTGTGATTACCGGGAATTTTGATGTGGAACGGGCGAGTGACTTAGCCGCCCAACTCAAAGGTGGTTCGTTACCTTTACCTGTGGAAATCGTGGAAAATCGCACTGTCGGCGCTACCCTGGGACGAGATAGTATTCAAAGCAGCGTTTATGCTGCCATTGGCGGTTTAATTTTAGTCTTGCTGTTTATGGCAATCTACTATCGTCTCCCCGGTTTAATTGCTGATGTGGCGCTGAGTATCTATGCTCTACTCACCCTAGCCGCCTTTGCCTTGATTGGTGTGACCTTAACTCTACCAGGAATTGCTGGGTTTATTCTCAGTATCGGCATGGCGGTAGATGCGAATGTGCTAATTTTTGAACGGACGCGAGAAGAGTTACGCGAGGGAAAAACTCTATATCGCTCTGTGGAATCGGGTTTTTATCGAGCATTCTCCAGTATTTTAGACTCGAACCTAACCACGTTGATTGCTTGTGCGGCTCTATTTTGGCTAGGGTCAGGTTTAGTTAAGGGCTTTGCCGTTACCCTAGGAATTGGAGTTGTGATCAGTATGTTTACAGCCCTTACCTGTACTCGCACATTTATGCTGTTGTTGGTTTTAGGATTTCCTGGGGTGCGCCAGAAGCCGCAACTGTTCTGTCCGAATCTGTCACCGTCTCAGTGATGGGGTGATGGGGTGATGGGGTGATGGGGTGATGGGGTGATGGGGTGATGAGGAGGTTAACTCAAAACTCTACCTTACACTGTTCCCTGTGACACACCGAGCGTGTTACCGAGCGGAGTCGAGGTAAGTCGAGG
Organism: Coleofasciculus sp.; assembly: GCF_046539235.1. Taxonomy (GTDB): domain Bacteria; phylum Cyanobacteriota; class Cyanobacteriia; order Cyanobacteriales; family Coleofasciculaceae; genus Coleofasciculus. Next base: position 2,733 of record NZ_JBKHHI010000330.1, on the reverse strand, counting down.
TGTTCCCTGTTCCCTAACAAATGACGAATAACAAATGACGAATAACAAATGACAAATGACAAATGACGAATGACAAATGACCAAATTTAGTGTAATCAAACAGCGATCGCTCTGGTGGAGCATTTCCGCCGTAATTATCCTAGCGGGTATCGCTTCCATGGCGATTTCCACGGCACAGCTAGGAGCCCCTCTGCGCCCCGGTCTCGATTTTGTTGGCGGGACACGCCTACAGGTTGAACTTGATTGTACTGTACCCGGTAACTGCGACGAACCGATAGATCTGGCAGAGGTGCGTCAGGTTCTCAATCAACAGGATCTGGGTAATAGTACGATTCAGCGTATCGGTGCTGCACAACAAGGGTTGACGATTCGGACGAAAACGTTAGATGTTGAACAGCGCAGTCAGTTACAAAAAGCTCTAAGTGAAAGGATTGGGAAATTCGATCCAGCCGCGACTCAAATTGATACTGTAGGTCCAATCATCGGACAACAGTTATTTACATCCGGTTTACTGGCATTACTTGTCTCCTTTGCCGGGATTCTGGTTTACCTCTCGTTCCGGTTTCAGTTTGACTATGCTTTTTTGGCGTTTATCGCTTTACTTCACGATGTCTTGGTCACGTTGGGCATTTTCTCTATTTTGGGTTTAGTCCAAGGTGTAGAGGTTGATAGCCTTTTTGTCGTCGCTCTATTGACAATTATTGGATTTTCTGTTAATGATACCGTAGTTATTTACGATCGCATCCGGGAGGTCATTGCCAAGCATCCCGACCAACATATTGATCAAATTGTCGATGATGCGATTAATCAAACCCTTACCCGGTCAATTAATACCACGTTAACTACGGTATTAACGTTGGTGTCTATTTTCTTGTTTGGCGGAGAAACGTTAAAATATTTTGCCCTAGCCCTAATTGTCGGGTTTATCGCAGGTGCATATTCGAGTATTTTTATTGCCAGTACCCTATTAGCATTCTGGAGAGAACGCACGGGTCAAACCAAAGCCACCCAGGTTATCGAAGCTGAATTTTTGGACAAAGCATAATTGGAATTGTCTTTAATTATAATGGAGCCGTCAGACACTCAGACTTCTCACAACACTCCAGATCACCTTGAGCCGACAATAAAGGTGAAAATTCAGCGACTTCATCAACTTACTGTGTATGGTCGTTGGTTATTCGTGGGTATTCTTTGGATTAGTGTTGCTCCGCTGAGTCTTTGGGGTTGGCGTTATGAGTTATTGTTGTTGCAAGAGCATTTTACCTGGTCGGGTTTGCGATATAGTATTGCATTTAACCGTCTGCCTATTTTGGGTCTAGCTATCTGTGTGGGGACGACGACGGCGGTTTTAGTTTGGCAAAGTCGCAACATTTTATTTGGAATTCCGCCCGCTGAAAAGCAACGTTTGGCGCATCAGGTGCGTCGGATATGTGATCAAGGTCCGAGTCATCCGCTGTGGAAATGGGTTTGCGATCGCGGTTAAGTTTATCATAATTCTTCCCAGCTCCTCCTCACGCCCTCACCCCATCTTGCCAACTATCACCCGCTAAACCTGATACCATCATTGTGGCTTGGGTTGTGGATAGGCTTAAACCGGTCATTTCCAGTGCAGGTAGAGCCGCTCTCAATTCAAATTTAAACTGAGCATCCTTGAGTTGAAATAGGGGAACAATTTGCTCTACGATTTGAATCTCAAAGATTTGTTCGAGTTGTGCGCTATCCAAGACGCCGTTACTTTTGAGCCATAACCCCAAGGGTTGGTGATTCAGGGAGCAACGCTGTAATAATTTGCTTAAGACGCGATCGCTTACCCATTGATCTCGCCGAATCAATGATATCAAACCCTTTCCATCGAACCGATTAGCGGCGGCGACTATTCGACCTTGAGCAATCCAGATGTAGTGATGGTGGAAGTGTTGAATGTGTAAGGAAGGGTTTATCGGCTTTAGTTTTGCTACAGGTGGTAACGTTTGTGCAGAACTCTTCCTGACTGATTCTTGAGACGTTCTATGGCGCGTCTTGAGGGTTGACGCTCTATCTTCCTCAATTCCCCTGTTTCCTCTAACGCCTACGTTTGACTGCAACCTTAAATCAGACGCAAAGTGGACAGCGCTGAAGGGGTGAATGTCTAGTACACCTGTTTTGCATCCTTTCTCAAGCCACCGAAAAATCGCTGGTAGAGGAAAATCAGTCAACGTGCCTTGAGTACCCATGATTTTGATTTTAATCCTGATAATCAGCAAAAGTAAAGTAAAACGTTGAACCCTGACCAAGTTGGGATTCAACCCAAAGCCTACCACTATGATTGTCCACTATTTTTTGGCAAAGGGCTAGACCAATTCCCATTCCTGGATACTGAGTTTGGGTGTCGCTGTGATGATTCCCCATCCAGAGGATAATTCATTAAATCTGGTGCAGGCGGCTGATGAAGCACTATTGGAGTCCAAACTACGGGGGCGCGATCGCGTGACGATCCGGTAGAGAGGTTCGGGTGGAACGTTTGTGAATCAATTGTCGGGGCGGGTTTAGCCACTCAATCTTGAATCCCACCGATAATGTATGTAGCCAAACCCGCCCTGACTAACATCAAAGACAAGACGTAGAAGGGCGGGTTTTGAATAAACCTAATCATCGATAGCGATAAGCAAGTCCCTCAACCCGCCCCTACACCTATAATCAATAAAATGGAATCTTTTTTTGACAAGACGTAGAAGGGCGGGTTTTGAATAAACC
>NZ_JBKHHI010000329.1:0-7525 GCF_046539235.1 Coleofasciculus sp. | reverse complement strand
CTCGGTGCGGTAGGCTTTCCCTATTAATTACTTCTAATCAAACCAAATTGGTAAGCAGGATAATTGCTCAGCTATCCTGCTTATCTCTCTCTAGGACGCGATTACATCGGCAACGGTCAACGAATTCAAGTTATCGAGATTAACTCCTGAAATAGTATCGAGCGTTTGCCCGCCAAATTCTCCGTACATTCTAGCCAACGCTCCGGTTAAGCCAGCATTGTAGTCCATCGCCACTTCATTCCGAATGAAGTCGGTGCGTTCATCGACATAATCAAAATCATCGGCTGAAGCAGGACCCCCGACAAGCGCCCCGTAGAGGGTGTGTAGGTTATCGCGAGAATCACTGATATTTGTCACTCCAGAAGCAGCGCGGTGGTGGGGATTGAGTGCATAGTCCTCACCAAAACCAACCATATAGCTGAAGTCGCGGGGATTATCGCCTAAGATGTAGTCAATTTGCCCCTCAGCAAAATCCGAGTATTGACCATTGGGGTCATTCACCGTATCCGCGTAGACACCAGCCAGGAAAGAGGTATTGGCGCTGTAGCGCAGAGAACCCCACTGACTCAGCCATGCGAGTCCACCATCGGTATAGGTTGGGGTGCTACCGCCGGGAAGCCAGGAGTTTAACCAGCCTTCCACATCACTCTTATACTCAGATTTCCCAGTTTCCTGAGCTAACAAGATAGCCGCACCATAAGATTTGTCATCCCACGATTGCGTCCACCCTGGACCAATTCCCTGGTATAAACTTTCGGCTTTGTTGAGATACGTCGTATCTGTACTACCCGCCGCCTCAGTTGCTTTGTGCAGCCAGGTAGCACCCCAAACTAGCTCGTCTTGGAAACCACTGAAGGAATTGTAGAATTGACCCGCATCTGGAATCGCGTCAGTATACGTGCCGCGATATTGGTCGGCAAAATCGTAGAGTTGTTCGGCGTTCTGTAGCAGGGTATCCGCGTAGGCTTCGTCTACCCCTCGGAAGACAATCGAAGCCGCCGCCAGAGACGCCGCTGCTTCCCCGGCTAAGTCAGACCCAGGATTGGAGCGGTCGATTTTATAGGCGGGTCGTTCCATGGTCATGTCTTCCGGAGCGCCCCAGAAAGCGTGGTCGAGGTTACCGTCTCCAACCTGTCCGTAAAACTCTTTCGTCCCTTGACCATCGGTGACATGAGCTTTGAGGATATAGTCAGTACCCCACTTAATCGAGTCGAGAAGTTCTTCAAATTGTCCACTTTGCTGATAAGCATCCTGGTATTCAACCGCACCCCAACCCAGCATCGTTAGGGAAGCGGCTCCCGGTAAGCCGAACTTAACGTGGTCACCTGCGTCGTAGTAACCGCCCGTCAGGTCACGTCCCACATCTGAGCCATCGTTTAGAGCCGAATCACCGCGCCAAGGGAGAGGATTGGTATCGGGTAAGTCACCAGAACGTTGAGCATAGTAGAAGAGGATAGACTTTTGCAGCGCTTCCCCATAATTAAAAGCCCCTTGCTGAGGAGGGGGTTGGGATGAATCGTCGTTAAGAATCGTTCCGACTCCTTGAGAGTCGCCAATCGTGGCGTTGCTGGCTTGGGAGAGATTCACCTTAAAGGTTTCATTGCCTTCGACCGTTGTGTCACCCAGGATAGGTACGCTAAACGTCTTACTGGTTTGTCCAGGGTTGAAACTCAGTGTCCCGGATTTAGCGGTATAGTCAGACCCAGCAATGGCGGTGTCATTTGCTGTGGCGTAATTCACACTGACGCTTTGAGTACTCGCGTCTGAGAGGTTGACGGTAAACGTCGCATTTTTCGTACCACTATCGCCTTCGGTGATACTGACATTATTAATTGAAAGGGTTGGTAGGGTGGGTGAACTATTGCTGGGAATAATATCAATGTAGTTAACATTGAAGGAGTTGGATAGCATATCCAGGCGTAGTTGCTGACTCCCAGCGCTGAGATTCACCCCTTGAGCCGTCACATCCGTCCAATTTTGCCATCCCCCGGTTCCGCCAAAGCTCAGGGTTTCGCTTTGACCATCAACCGAAACCTTTAAACTGCGTGTTCCTTGCTGTGCTGAGGCAACACGGGCAACAATGTCGTAGGTTCCAGCTTCAGGAATGTTGGCATCGTAGGTTAACCATTCCCCTTGCTGAATCCAGCCCACATTGTAGCCGCCACCTACATCCGTAGTGGCTTGGATATCTACATCATCAGAGCGAAATGCCCCCCCTGTGTTACCTGAGCTTTTATCGAAGAAATTGATATAGTCTTCCGCTTCAATCCGGATGGGGGTATTGCCTGGAGGAGTACTGGAGTCATCATTGCTAATCGTACCCACCCCTTGAGCATCTGCAATGGTGGCGTTACTGGGACTTGAGAGATTCAGTTTGAAGGTTTCATCGCTCTCTACTGTCGTGTCCCCAAGTACAGGTACACTAATGATTTTAGAGGTTTCTCCCGCCGCAAAGGTAAGCGTGCCAGATTGAGCGGTGTAGTCAGACCCCGCCGTGGCTGTGTCATTGTCAGTCCCATATTCAACCGTCACCTCTTGGTCACTGGCTTCGGACAGGTTGACGACAAATTCAGCCGCAACCGTACCCGTGTCACCTTCGGTAACGGTTACATCATCAACAGAGAGAGTCGGTATGGATGGAGACGTGCCAATGGATTCTCCATTGAGACTATAACCTGTTGGTTCAATACTCTCGCCGCTACCGTTGAAACCGAAAGAGACTGTACCATCAGCGGCTAGCGTGCCGTTATAACTGAGGTTGCGGATTGTATAACGGTTACCTTCTTGACTGACAATTTCCGCACCCCAGATATTAGTAATCTCAAAGGGAGCTTCAAACTCCAGAGTCCAACCATTTACATCGCTGGAACTATTGTTGGCAATTGAAAGATTCGCGGTAAAGCCACTTCCCCAATCGTTGGCAACATTAAAATCAACAGCAAAAGTCATTTTTTAACTCCTATTAGTGAGCGCATTGAGCAAGAACAAAAGCAGTAATTTGTTCTCAGAGCAGGAATTGGCAGCTACAATAATGTTTGCTCGGACATTGTTTGTGGTGTTATCCGTAGATACCACTAATAGCTATTCTGGCAAGCAGAATATGAATTGTCATCATTTTATAATGAAGTTAATTTAAAGATTAATAGAAGAAAAATACAGGTAATATATTGACGTAAATAATAAAAATTATAATTGTTTTTTTGCCAAGGAATATAATTGAGTTGGGTAAGTTGTCATGCCTGTAAATTGGGTATGAGCAGCGAGCCAGATGCAAAGCCTGCGGCATGGCTTCGCTAAACGCGCTACAAGGATGAGAGCCATTGCTGACATTAAGGTTTAAATGCCAAACAGCTTAGAGGAAATCAACTCAATTATCTTAAGGTATGTAAATTCCCCTCAAACCCTGTCCTGTATCTCCCTATTTCTCCCTCACCCCATCACCCCATCACCTCATCACCTCACAACTTATTCAGCAAGCCCTATTTCCGTTCAGGATGGGTCGTTTCTGGGGATGCAGCCGCCATTTGACTAATCCGAGCGATCAGTTGATAGAGACGCCCAGAATCTTTGCGGTTAAAGTAAAAAATTAAGCGGGGCAGATCTGCCGTTTCATCCGGAAGTTCTTCCGGCAAAGCCTTACTTTTGTCAATCTGACCCTTGACAACAATATCGCTAAACTCAGCATTAAGCTGTGCAACGTCAGCATCAGACAACTCTGATTTAAGCCGCATCACGAAGCGATCGCCGACATAACGACTAGAGTGATAGACACGATAAAATCGATGAATCGCCTCATAAGCCACATCCAGATTATCTGTAACCGTATAAAGGCTAGTATCTTCGGGGCTGATTAACCCTCGTTGAATTAAATGCTTGCGAAGATAGGCATCCCAATCGTGCCAGTATGTACCACCAGGGCGATCAATCAAAACCAATGGTACTGGTTCCAATCGCCCTGTCTGACATAAAGTTAAGCATTCAAAGGCTTCATCCTGCGTACCAAAGCCACCGGGAAAAAGCGCGATCGCGTCACTTTCTTTAAGGAAGAATAATTTGCGGGTAAAGAAATATTTAAACCGAATCAGTTTCGGATCTCCCTGAATAAACGGATTCGTTTCCTCAAAGGGAAGCTGAATATTCAAACCAAAGGAATTTTCCGCGCCAGCACCTAAATGCCCTGCTTCCATAATGCCACCCCCAGCGCCTGTCATCACCATAAAACCGTGCTGGGTTAAATAGCGGGCAAACTCGGCAGCGATTTTATATTCCGGTGTCTGGGAGTCAATCCGGGCTGAACCAAAAATCGTCACCTTGCGAACGTGACGATAGGGATAGAATACTTGAAAGGCAGATTCCATATCCTCTAACGTCGCCGTGAGGATTTTCCAATCCAGGCGATCAATCTCCTCCTGAGTCAGCCGAACCAGTACGCCTAAAGCACGTTGAATCCATTTTTCATCAGTCAGATTTGGCAGTCGCTCAATAAGTGCCGCTAAATCGCTCTTAAGTAACTGTGGATCAGAGTATGAAGGAGATGGAGTCATTGCTACTTTCTCTAACGGCTCTCTATTTTATCAATGATTTGTCATTGATCATTGGTCTTATGTTGATTGTTCATGGTTCATGGTTCATGGTTCATTGGTAATCCTCTTCCCCTGCTTCCTCAGCTCCCAGACGTAGCATGAGGAGTCTCTACATTCCCCTGCACCCGGAACACTAAGACTCGACCTCTCGATAAACATAAATATCTCGCTCCCGCCCTACAGCAAATCTGAGGGAATGAGATAAGGTTTTGCTCGATTGGGTGATGAAAATAATCAGCGCTAAGACAATCAAACCTGCTGCGCCCAGAAAAATGCTGGGATAGCCCAGAGGTTCAGCGATCGTACCCCAAACCGGACCTGCGATCGCAATCCCTAAATCAAACCCCGCAATACAAGCCGAGAACACGCGCCCACGTTCATGGGCACCGGAGCGATCGGAAATTAAGGCGATCATCAAGGGTAATAAAATCCCCGCCCCTGATCCCTGAATCAGACCAATCACCAAAAAGGCTTGTGGAGTTTGCGCTTGAGAAAACATAGTTAAGGCGATTCCATAGCCAATCAGACTCCCGGTAATAAACACGCCTCGCCCGTACCGATCAGACGCCCGCCCCGCGATTAAACGCATCCCGAAACTCCCTATCGCCACCGCCATAAAAAACCAGCCCGGATTTAAATCGACATTTGTGGCTCGGATATACAACGCCGCAAATGTACTTACCCCACCAAACGCCAACCCAGCCAAAAGCAACACCACAGCCGGAATCCGCAGCCGGGGACTCACTAATAGCTGCCAGAATCCTTTGAATGTCAGTTTCGGTATGTTTTGTTTGGCTCCCTGGATTCGCTCAGGTTCCCTCACCTGGCTAGCACAAACAAACGCGAATAAACCCAGTCCCCCAGAAAATAGAAAAAACGCGGTGTAACCCGCTTGAGCCTCCAGCAATCCCCCCAAGGCTGGACCTAATCCCATACCCAAGGGTGTCACCAGACTCATATAGCCAATTAACTCTCCTCGTTGACCTACGGGTGACAAATCGGTCACCAAGGCGATATAGCCTGTCGTAAATGCCGCTAAACCAATCCCGTGAAAGACCCGGATTGCCATTAACCAGGCAATCGAATCCGCCAACAAATAACCTAACGGTGCGATCGCTACCACAATCGTACCAATCAGAATCACCAGTTTACGGCTATGTTGATCGGCTAAATGTCCTAAACGTTGTCGAAACATCAACAACCCGATCGCAAAGCCGCCCATCACCATCCCGACTTGCTGCGTGGTTCCCCCCAGGTCTTCAATGTAAGGGGGTAATGTTGGTAGCATCGAAGCTAAACTTGACCAAAACAGAAGACCCGCCGCGAATAGAGCGAGTAGGTTCCGGCGTTGTTGCGCTTCCATGGTTATGAAGATTTTCATCTTGAGTCATCCTGGTTCTATTTACTATTCTTAACATTTGACGAAACAACCTCCCTCGCCCGATAGATTGGTCTGTCTGCATTGGCTTCACGTTAGAACATATCCATAGATTTAGAGTAGGGACACGACATGTCGTGTCCCTACTATTTTTTATCCCTTCTCCTTTCTACCTTATGTGATAACCCGGATTGAGTATAAGCGATCTAGGAATTGATCGAACAAAATTACTGCTTATCTGCTAAATTTCGGCAAATACTCAATATCCCTCTAATTTACGCTGTCTGAGAGCTGTTTGCTGAACTTGACAGTCGTAGAAGAATCTGAATATACTGTTTATAGTACAAATGTACTAAACATGAACTAGGCGATCGCGAGTTCAGTGAACAACCCTAAACCCCCAGATCACACCCATACCCAAACCCGAAAGGCTAACCTAGGGAACATGCGATCGCGGATTCATGTAAATTATTAAGAATAAGGAGACCAATTGTGGTTGCAACCAAAGACAGCAAAGACCAAATTTTTAAAGCCTTTGAGCAAATCCTGAACCAACGCAAAACCATTGACTCCAAAATCGCCACGAAGGAAGAAGAAGCTGAAAAACAGAAAAATCAACAAGTTCTAGAAGTCGCCTCAACCTACACCGTAGATAGTATTGTCAAAGGATTAGCAGATTTACAATTAGACTTTGGCACAATTATTAATCAACTCTCGGAAAAATTAACCAGCGAATCAGCAAAAGGGGATCAACTCAAGTTAGCTATTCAGGTAGAAACGCAGCAATTACAATACTTGCAACAAACTCGCGTCGTCGCTGACGCCTTGCATATTCTCACCCAAGAACACCAAGAAAACCTGAAACGTCTTGAACAAACCACCACAGAACAGCGTCAGTCAATTGAGAAAGATAAAGCAGATAAGCACAAATCCTGGTTAAAAGAACAGGCAGAATTTGAGCAAAAGATTCAGGAAGAAGCTGAATCCTTAGCCAAAGAGCGACAACAGCAAGAATCTGACTATACGTATCAAATAGAACGTCAGCGCCAAATTGAGGCTGATGAATACGAAACCTTAAAACGTAACCAAGAACGAGAACTGCGCGAAGCCAACCAAGAAAAAGAAAAACAATGGTCGGAACGGGAAAAAATCCTGCAAGAGCGCCAGCCTCTATTTAAAGACTATCAGCAAAAAGTCGATAACTTCCCCAAAGACTTAGAGGAATCGGTGAAGAAAGCCAGAGAAGAGGCGATTAAAGAAGTTCACCAAGACGCCAAAGTCAAAGCGGAGTTACTGGATAAAGAATGGGAAGCCAGCAAGCAAAGTTACGAGTTCAAAGTTCAGTCCCTGGAAGAAACAATTCAAAAGCAGACTGAACAAATTAATCAACTCTATGCTCAGTTGCAGGATAGCCTCAAGCAGTCTCAGGCGTTGGCAATGAGAGCCTTTGATAGTTCGACAAACGTTAATAATGAACAAAAAACTAAAGCCTAGACCAATTATGTAGGGGCGGGTTTTACCGATAACGTTTTGGACAAAACCGATAACTTAACTAAACCCGCCC
>NZ_JBKHHI010000328.1:0-7590 GCF_046539235.1 Coleofasciculus sp. | reverse complement strand
GATCTGAAGGGGGACTTTGATCTACTGTACTTTATTACAGCGCAAAGCGCTGTATCTGAACTCTCAACTCTAATGGGATGGTATCTGCTGGGGAAATGCTATAGACTGGCTCTCTATTTGAATCTCAGTTGCAGCCACACCCGTTCGTTGATTCAGTTCCTCCACCACGAAGTTAGGCACTCCACCTTGAGCCAGACAACAATCTCGCACCGCCAGCAGGAAGCCTTGAATCGCAGCGGGGGTTCCTTCCACATAGTCGGCTTTGTTTAAGAAATTGCACCATTTTTGCTCATCGCTACCGTAAATATCAACTAAGTGCAAACCCGCTAAATATTCGGCGATGGGATCAACCGCAAAACGGATTTGGTCTTGAGCCGGACCAATAATTTGAATTAAACCCAGACGTTCTTTAAGATAATTGAGGTGTATTTCGGGTTCATCACCTCCTAGGGCATTGAGGGTATCTTGGCGTTTGGCTGGTGTGGGTCGATATTTGAGTCTTAGACATTCCCAAGCGATGATTTTGGCATCTTTCTGTACTGTACAGTTATCCAATGTATCGCTCACAACGTTTTGGTTGAGTTCATTCAAGTATGAAAGCATTAATTCAGGAATATTGTCGGGTAAATCCTGTTTACCTGTGCCTTCTTTAGCCGCAATCATCTGTTCGGCAAACAGCCTTGCCAGCAGCACTGTAATATTACGCTGTCCCACCATCAGAGAAAGTTGCCGACAGGCATCAAAGTATTCCGCATCGTCAAATAAATTCCGTTTACCCTGTTCAGTGAGGTAAGCTTCCATAAACGAGGAAAGGCGATTACCAGCAACTCGCATCGGTTGAATTTTTGTCTTGGTCACACCACCCAGTTTTTCTGCAAATCGGGAGGTGACAATTAAACTGTTAATTGGGAAATCAGGCTGAGCCGGACAGATAGCACGGCGGGTGTCTTCGTTCATTTCGGAGAGATGATCCACAATCACCAAAATCCGCCGACGTCGCAGCAGACGTTCCAGGAGTTTATTGGGTATTTTTTCTTCGATGTCGATTAGGTCTTGCAACTGCCCATTAATGGTGTCTAAAAGTTGGGATTGCGGTGATTTATCGGCGGCTTCAACATTGAGATCCTGTTCAATGAGTACAGGTAACATCTGGTGTTTACACAGACGTTCGGTTTCATCCTCTGACATTGCCCAGCGAGCAATTTGACAGGCGAGGCTGGTTTTTCCGGCTCCTCCTTCTCCCCAGATGAGTAAGCAGTCTCGTTGTTTTTTAAAGGTGGGGCGTAATTCTTTACCGGTGAGATTGGGGAGGGTTTTACCATTGAGAGTAACGGGCATGGAAATATAGACTTGGCGGTTTTTGACGGTTTCTTTGTCCTGAAATTCGGCTTGAGCGGATTGGATATGTGCTTTGACCCAGGCATCTAGTACTCTGGGGTGATAATGAAAAAACTGGATCATCAGAGCCGTGCGAAGCGATATCTTAAAACCGCCCAGGTTTGGGGGCAATTCGATAACATCGGTGTATTTCATCAGGATTTGGTTGAGATTCAACAACCACAAGGGGCGCAGCCAGAGGAGGATTGACCAAAGAGATGGAACACAGATCAGGTAGACTATTACTCCCATTGCCCAGGGATTCTGGCGAATCAAATTGGAAACGTGAGCGTTTTGTTGGTCTTTCAGGTCTGCGATCGCCCGACGTACAGCGTTAGTCTCTTCCTCTGAGAACTCCGTTTGATTGGCTTCCAGAATCTTTAGGGCTTTCTCCAATTCAGATCTTGTAGACGCTAATTCTTTCGGAGATAGTGTGTTTACGTTGTCCTGAAGGCTATCAGCCATAAGCTTCAGAGCTAAAGCTGCATTGCTACGAATATCCTTATCTGGCTCTTCAAGCGCTGCTCTTAAGTCGGGGATTGTCTCTTTGGCATCAGCGCCGATACCCCCCAGAGCATAAACGGCAGAGCGACGTACTTGCACATCCTCACCGTTGTCTTTGAGAATTGCTCTTAACTCCGGAACAGTTTCTTTAGCCTCTGCACCGATTTTCCCTAAAGCACTAACCGCATTTGAGCGCACATCTGTATCGGAGTCTGTGAGTGCTGCTTGCAAGTCTGGAACAGTCTCTTTGGCATCAGCACCGATACCTCCCAAACCATAAGCGGCATTTCCACGCACGTACTTCTCTGAGTCTTGGAGTGCTGCTTGCAAGTCGGGGACAGCCTCTTTCGCCTCAACACCAATTTCCCCCAAAGCATAAGCGGCATTTCCACGCACGTATTTATCGGAGTCTTGGAGTGCTGCTCTCAAGTCGGGAACAGCTTCTTTAGCCTCAACACCAATTTTAAGCAAAGCCCAAGCCGCACTTCTACGAACTTGTACTTCTTTGTCTTCTTTAAGTGCTACTCTCAATTGGGGAACCGCTTCTTTAGCGCCGATAGCTCCCAGCGCATCAGCCGCCCAGCTTCGCACCTGCGCCTCCTTATCCTCTTTGAGCGCTACTATCAAATCAGGAACCGCCTCTTTGGCATCATGACCGATCATTTCCAAAGCATAAGCCGCACTTCTGCGAATATCCTTATCTGAGTCTTGAAGTGCCTGGATCAAATCAGGAACTACCTCTTTGGCATGACTGCCAATCCTTCCCAGAGCCCAAGCTGCATTGCGACGCACATCCTTGTCGGAGTCTTGGAGCGCCGCCCTCAAATCAGGAACGGCATCTTTGGCATCAGCACCAATGCCCCCCAGCCCATCAGCGGCACTACTACGGACTTGCGCCTCTTGGTCTTGGAGAGCTTTGATCAACTTAGGAACCGCGTCTTTGGCATCATGACCGATATTGCCCAGTGCTGAAGCGGCACTGCTGCGTACTCGTGCATCTGTATCTTGAAGGGTTTCTATCAAATCGGGAATAGCATCTTGAGCGTCATGACCGATACTCCCCAGCGCATCAGCGGCACTGCTTCGTACTCGTGCCTCTTTGTCTTGAAGGGCTTCTATCAAGTCAGGAATAGCATCTTGAGCCTGAGAACCGATATTCCCTAACCCATTCGCGGCACTCCAACGGACTTGCTCTTTGTCTGATTTTAACCCTTCTAGTAGATCCGGGATAGCTGCTTTTCCAATTTTCCCCAGGGCATCGACGGCACCTTGACGAACTTGCAAATTCTCTGACTGTAAGGCTTCAATGAGTTGGGGAATCGCGGGTGAACCAAGTTTTCTTAACGCATCAACAGCGTCCTCAACTAGAAATTCATCCGCTTTTTTTAAGTTTTCAATTTCTGATGCAATTTCCGCCTTTGTTGGTTCTTGCGCCCAAGTATTACGGGTTACTCCGAATAGGGGGACAAGACAGAGAATAGTCGTTGCGATCGCGAGTTGGGTTGTCCAGGCTTTTTTGCCAGTGAAACACCATCCTTGGGGACACTGAAGCCTTGCTGGTAATGATATCAGATTTTGTGGGGGGCTGTCATGATTACTAGGGGTGTCGCTGACAACCAAGCCATGAGATTTGGCTAGGGAGGGATTGGGTGTAATCCCTGAAGCATGAAGTCGTTTTGAGTTTTCCATGGTAGAGCAATGAATTAAGGGTAAACTATTGAACGTCTAAAACCTAATCAGAAGTAAGTTGATAGGGTTTGCCATGGGATTGATGCGCTTTTCTCCAGGCTTGGGGTGGTATGCCGTTAAGCTGGCGAAACTGTCGAATAAAATAGCTAGTATCGAAATAGCCTACAGCTTCTGCGATCGCTTGCACGGATTGACTGGTGACGAGGAGTAAGCGACGGGCTTCTGCCATGCGCCGCTTGATAATCCAGCGACATACCGACTGTCCCGTCTGGCGTCGCACTAAGTCGGTTAAGTAAGCAGGGGAGTAACCCACGGCTTGGGCGACATCGCGCAGGCTTATTTGTTGGTGATAGTTCTCTTCGATAAAGTTAAAGCATTCACTGAGTTTGGGAATGGAGGGAAAGACAACTGAATGGTTGGTTGATGAAGGGGTGTGAGCCGTAAATTCTCTAACAATAGTTCGGGTTTGGGTATCATTTTCAATGATTAGAATGGTTTTCATTAGAAACCTGATCCTGTTCTTTAATTTGAAGTCTAGGACGATTTAAATTGGGGATGGGTAACCGCTATAGCAACCGCCATAGCGGTTAGGACACATCTTATGGTAGAGACGTTGCATGCAACGTCTCTACTTGTGCTCATCGATGTATCTACTGCTATATCATCGAGATGAGGCGCGACTTTGAACCCCTTGTTTTGGTTTAGGGTTGAAGGGTAAAGGCGTGGATTTCAAGCCCCAGACAGGGCTGATATAAGAGATACCGCGATACTTTAGTTGTCGAAATCCTGCCACGGAAATGGCGTTTTTCAGGATAGGTTTGCGCCAGGGCTTCCCTCGATAGTTACCAACGGTTTTATATCCAGTGCTGGGAATTACAGTGGGATTTTTCTGGTAAGGAACGCCACGATAACAGAGTTGCATTGGCTTAGTTTCTCCTGGGAATGGCTAAAAATTTGCTCTTTAATTAATACGATACGGAAAGAAACGAAGCGATGCATTCACTGTTTCTGCCAAGTTGATGGTAAGAATTAGACAACATTATGGCGCAATCCTGTCATTGCCCTTGCCGAAAACTGCCAATCCACGGATTGGAGTGAGTAATTGCCATGGGTACAATTGGCGAGATTCTTGTTAAACGAAACTATAGATAAGGTTGAAATACTCAAGTTGCGTAAGTCCTGTAAGCTGTCACGCATTTAAATTGGCAATGGGTAGCGAGCAAGATGCTCGCATTACAAAGATTTTGCAGTGGTTAACATTAAGGTTTAAATGCCGAATAGCAGTTGGTTGGTCTTAATCGATGTGTCTACTGCTATAAATGAAACTATCCATTAAAAATATGATGTAGGGGCGCACCGACGTGCGCCCTCATCCTATTGGGGAATACCATAATGTGATAAATTGTGATTGGATAAAGTTACCTATCCCCCTAATTTAACCTCTGGTGAAATTTAGCCGGAGATAGATAATAGGACACAGCTTAGGGATAATTGATTCGGTAGGGACACGATACTATCGTGCCCTGATCTAGTTCTCTTCAGGGGGTATTTATTTGCTATGACACAGCCAAAATTGTGGAACAGATTTGACCATTGAATCGGGCGCACGGGGCGTGTTGGGCGCACGTCGGTGTGTCGGGCGCACGTCGGTGCGCCCCTACGGTTTCGGAATTCCTCAAATCAGGTGTGCCGAACTACTACCCTTTTACCGTTACTCCCCACATAAACGACCCATGATTAATTCCCCATTGGCTAATCGATATATCCCCGTGGGCTCGATAATTGGATCACCGATTTTCCAAGGGCGACGAGTTGAGGAAGATTCTTCCCCAGCTCCCTCACGGGGTATTGACCGCACCGTCCCCGTCTGATACGGTGTAACATAAAGATCCCCAGGGCGAAACGGGATACCCCCCGTACCCGTAATAAAGAAGCTACCCCGTTTCGGTTCATGGCGACGGGCGATGCAACTTTCGGCAATTAGTTTGTCGGTATCGATTTGATTATTGGATAAGGGGGTGAGGCTGTTGCGA
The DNA here is from genome assembly GCF_046539235.1 of Coleofasciculus sp. Lineage (GTDB taxonomy): Bacteria > Cyanobacteriota > Cyanobacteriia > Cyanobacteriales > Coleofasciculaceae > Coleofasciculus. The sequence continues at coordinate 1,987 of NZ_JBKHHI010000328.1, read as the reverse complement.
ACTGCGCTGGTGTCGGGTAGGGTAATCACCCCTTCTACTGCACCTGTGGCATTGATATCCACTCGACCATTATGATCCAGGGTATCAGGATCAGTGCCTTTGGGGGCAGGAGCATAGGCAAAACCGAAGAAGACGGGAGTATTGAAGGTGATATCACCCCCTTTGCCATCTTGGGCGAATGCCAGGATATCGCTATCGGCAAATGCCAGGATGGTGTCGGCAGTTAGGGTAATATTACCGCCACCGCCGACTCCAGAGGCGACATCGGTTCTGATGTCACTGTCCCCAAATAGGCGGATGTCAGCAGCCGTGATGGTAATCGCACCGCCTGCTGATTGAGTCGCCGAGGTTTCAATTGAGCCATTATTGGCGGTGAGTTGTCCACTGTCTACTGTGATAGTGCCCGCCGGGGCTGCACCTTTTGATTGGGCGAGTATACGGGCTTGGTTGGTGAGGATGAAGGATTCGCTGGCGTTGATGGTGAGATTACCGCCTAAGCCTTGGGGGTTGGGGGAGGCGGTGGATGCTGAGATAGTTGCGCCGTCGGTGATGGTGAGATTTTGGGTGTCAAGGGTGAGGTTTCCGGCTGCACCATCGCCTGTGGTTTCTACGGAGAGTTGTCCTTGTCCGCGAATGGTGATGGCTTCCGGTGCGGTGACGCTTAAGCTTCCCCCTTCACCGCTACCGGAAGTAGCGGCAGAGATTTTGGCGTTATCTTGAAGGTTAATGGTCAAATCCTGTCCATTGGCAAAGGGTTGCAGGGTTAATGCACCAGCGGGGGCGACGCCTTCGGTTTCGGCTAGTAAGCCATTCATCTGACCTGAGAAATTGACAGTAGAGGCATTGACGTTGATACTGCCACCTCGTGCTGAGGGAGTGGCTGTGTTTGTAGCTGTGGCAGAGATTCTGGTTCCATCTTTGATATCTAAAGTCTCAGTTGTAACGGTCACATCTCCGGCTTGACCAACTCCCCTTGTCTCAACGGAGAGCTGACTGTTGTCGCTCAAGATGACCGCTTGCGGTGCTGTAACGCTTAGATTGCCTGCATTTCCTTGCCCAGCGGTGAGAGTATTCAGTTGAGCGCTCCCTGTTACCAAAAGCAACCCAGTGGTGATGGTGATATCGCCTCCCTGGCCAACACCTGTTGTATCTACACGGCTAAATACCCCACTGGAGCCTCCATTGCTATTAACCCCATTGAAAGAGATGCGATCGCGGGCATCAATAGTCACCTTACCTGCATTTCCCTGTCCTGCGGTGAGGGCATATAGCCCACCGCCATTGGTCACTGACAGTGAGTTCGTGGTGATAGTGATGTCGCCTGCGTTACCTCTTGCTGGCGGTTGATCCGTATTGGCATTACTCTCCACGGAGCTGAATACCCCACTGGCGCCTCCGTTGCTATTCTCTCCATCTATCAAAACCGTATCGCGGGCATTGATAATCACGTTGCCCCCATTCCCTTGACCTTTTGTTAAGGCAAACAATCCAGCACCTGTGGTTATCGAAAGCGAGCCAGTGCTGATGGTAATATCGCCTCCGTCACCTCTTGCTGGCGATCGCTGGGTATACTCATTACTATCCACGGAGCTGAAGATGCCACTGGCACCTCCGTTGCTATTCTCTCCATCTATCAAAACCCGATCACGGGCATTGATAATCACGTTGCCCCCATTCCCTTCACCTTTAGTGTTGGCAAACAATCCAGCACCTGTGGTTATCGAAAGCGAGCCAGTGCTGATGGTAATATCGCCTCCGTCACCTCTTGCTGGCGGCTGATCCGTATAGGCATTGACATCCACTGAACTGAATACTCCACTGGCACCTCCGTTGCTATTCTTTCCATCTATCAAAACCTGCTCGCGGGCATTGATAGTCACGTTGCCCCCATTCCCTTGTCCTTGGGTCAGGGCATTGAGTGCAGCGCCCCCCGTTATCGAAAGCGACCCGGTAGTGATCGTGATGTCGCCTCCATCGCCTACGGCTT
>NZ_JBKHHI010000327.1:0-7647 GCF_046539235.1 Coleofasciculus sp. | reverse complement strand
CGTGCGGATGTACTATACCCAGGCTAAAGCCTTATTCCGTGGTGGTTTTAGCGCTCAACCCCTCAAAACCCGTACCCATGTAGCCCTTGCCAAAATACCGCGATACGTTCCTTCGGAACAGGCTCCGCCAACGCGGTATTTTTGCAATATGACAAGAGATCGGTTGAAACCCACGCCACATCAGGGTTTCAGCGATTGTACCCATGTACGGCGGCTAAAAAATCGCGGAAAGCCGCACGGTGAGGCAGTTTTGATTTTTTGGTTGGGGGAACTTCAGGTTAATTGACGGGTATACCGATAACTTATCAACAAAACCCGCCCTCTTGTCGTTTAGATTTGAGACAAAGGACGTAGCATGCTTCTCAAAGGAGCAAGTAGGACGAATGACAAATGAAGAATGACAAATAGCTATTTTGTCAAGATCAGTTTTAGATCAAGAGCAAAGTGCGTCAGAACTGATCTAGAAGATCGTCTAGCTTATGAGCCAATATAATAAGTAGCAAGACTCCAGATGCAGTCATCAACCAAATAACTCTGCCTGAAGGAGAAAAGCATACACCCTGATACTTGTCCTCAGCCTTTCACAGAAAGCGCTGAGGTTTTTCGTATATGGGGAATTGCACATCGCCCTTCAACACTAAGTCAACTTCATGGTTGATGGTTCATAGTTCATCGCAATCCGCAATCAACGATGAACAATCAACGACGAAGCCCAAACTTGTTTCTCACCAACCAGCCAAACCCCAAAACGCCAAGCCCAAAAACAGCGCTAGGTTCTGGTACAGAAACCGAGGCGGGACGCAACGAGTAGGTGACACTACCATTACCCACCTCAAAGGAGGTTTCATCGATATAGTTAAACTGGTCTCCTCCTCCCAAGCCATTGGGATTGTCGCCAAATATGGAGAAAATGGCGTTATTCGAGACTGTATATTGCAATCCCACTAGGCTTCCCTGGTTAAATTCGACCAAGGGAAAACCAAAGTCAACTAGATCGTCATCAGCTTCAGTATAGGTAACCCCTAAAAAGTCAAAGGATATAGACAATCCCTCTGCAATTCCCACCGATTCGACCCCACTTGCGGTTAGGGTCGAGTCATCATAGCTGAAAAACCCCTGATATTGGGTATCGGTCAATGAACCTGTGGTCACATCCACCGTGAAATCGTAGGTAATGATCGCCGCTTGTGCTGAGTTAGCCTCGATTGTGGCAAAGCTCAAAGCTACTCCAGCCGTAGCAACCGCTAATTTTTGGTAGTTCTTCACCCTATCCCTCCAATTTGGCTCTGTGGCAATATGATATAAAATTTGAATCTGCGTATTAGTTTTATCGTAAAGCTCTAACATCATAACGGCTGGGGAAGAACAAATCTTTACAAAATCTGCCTAAAGTCGTCAAAAATCTTTACAAAATTTTATATACAAGCGTTACCCTACCCCCATATAGTTAGTAGATATCATACAGTCATCAAAAAAATCATCATAAATAACTCGCTTTTTATACGGGTAAGGGTAAAAAAATGGCGAAATCTCCCTTGATTAAAATCCTGCGTCAAGCCTACAGAGTTGCTCAGATATCCAGAAAAACAGGTATTCCCCCTGCCGAGGTCATTGGCAACCTGAATCTGAAAGCCAAAACCTCTCGTCGCCGTTTACTACAAGGTGGTTTAGCCTTAGCTGGAGCAACGGCGGCTACGACCTTTCGGCGGGATGGACATCGTGCTGTTGCTCAACCCGGAGTCTCCCCAGTCTTAGTGGTGGGTGCAGGAATTGCTGGATTGACCGCCGCCTATCGCTTGCAGCAAGATGGAGTTCCCGTGGATGTCATCGAAGCAAGGAATCAAGTCGGAGGTCGGATTCGGAGCATGCCTAACGCGGCTGGGACTAACACTCTAGCCGAGTTAGGGGGCGAATATATCAACACGGGTGATTTTTGTATGCAACGTTTGGCAGCGGAACTTGGTTTCAAACTCATCGACCTGTTCGAGGTCTTTGAAGGATTGATACCGGAAACTTTTTTCTTTGAAGGACGCCGAGTTCCCCTGGAAAAACTTATTCAAGACTTTATCCCTGCGGCTGAGCAGATTGAAACGGATTTAGAGGCAATTGAGAATTTTGAAAGCTATGCTATACCTGATCCGCCGACAGAAACTTTAGACAGAATTTCACTCAGCGAGTATTTAGAACGTTTACCAACAACACCAACGATCCGCAAGATACTTGATGTGGCGTATGTGCTGTGGGAAGGCGTAGAGGTGCAAGAGCAGTCCTCGATTAATCTCCTCTACAACATAGGTACTGAACCGGGTGAATTTGCTCTTTACGGTGTATACGACGAGCGCTATCAGATTGAAGGAGGCAACAATCAAATTCCGCGCCGATTGGCAGAACTCCTCACCGATTCGATAGAAACTGGGGTAGCTTTAGAGTCCCTGAGTCAACTGTCGGATGGGCGCTATCGAGTAAGCTTGCGCTCTGAAGGTAGAACCTTTGAGCGCAAGTACGAACGAGTTTTGTTGACCTTGCCTTTTAGCGTACTGCGTACCCTCGATCTCCGGATTGATTTACCACCAGCGAAAAAGCTAGCGATCAATACTCAGGGTTATGGGACTAACTCCAAATTATTTACGGGCTATCAGAGCCGATTATGGCGCGATCGCTATAACTCAAACTGTAAGGTCTACACGGACTTACCGTTTCAAAGTACCAGGGAAGCTACCCCCTTTGCTCCTGGTTCTGAAGGTTTAGTGGAAAATTATACTGGCGGTCGCCAAGGTCTAGTCCTGGGAACTGCAACGCCGGAATTTCACGCCCAACGATTTGTCCCTCAGTTAGAGCAGGTATTCCCTGGCATTAGTGCAATCAGGCTACCTGGTGCTGTTCGTGCCTACTGGTCAGGTGAACAATACTCTCGTGGGTCGTATTCCACCTATTTAGTGGGACAATATACTCAACTATACGGTGTACAGCCAGAGCGCGTGGGTAATCTCTTTTTTGCTGGTGAACACTGTTCCTTAGAATTTTGGGGTTTCATGGAAGGAGGTTGTGAAACAGGTGAAATGGCTGCGACTCAAATCCTGGATGATTTAAATTTGTCACCGAGTGGGGCTTCACAGAGGATTCGAATCAACCGCGTACCCCTAAGGCGCGATCGCTTTCGTCCCTTTGATCGGCAGCAACGGAAACTGCGACGGCAACAGCGCCTACAGCGTCTGCAGCAGCTTCAGCCGCGTCGGTAAGATTTATGTTTCCAGCCAAAGTTCAGAGTCAAGTGAATGTAGACAGAAGCGGAAAGTATGCTTAAACTGAGTTCATTTTTCATCGCTCATCTTGCCTTACTACTGCCAGGAATAATTTTCAATCGTCCCCTATTAGCCGATACCCCTGATCCAGAAGGGTTAATCCAGCCGTTTGATGCCCCAGTTTGTTATATGGAAACTGGAGATGGCAGGATACTTGATCTGAGTCATTTGTGTCAAACCCAACCCGAAGCCGCTACCAGTCGTTGTATTTCCGAGGCTGATGGAATGTCTGTAAGTCAGGTTAATTACAACGGTAATTCTCTTATCGGTCAAGTAACCAATCGAACTTGCGATCCGGTTCAACTCGTCAGAGTCAATTATCAAGTCCTGGATAAGCAAGGAAACCCAATTGATAATGGATTCATTTATGCTGAACCGACAATAGTTCCTCCAGGAAAAACGGCTTCATTTAAGGGAATGGTTGTCCCCGGTGTCGAAGTCAATGTTACTCATGTCGAGTGGAGTGATACGGAAGCAACTGACAACTGATTTTAATTTTTTCTACCTGTGAGTTCCACATCTCCAATGAAAACCCGATATTCCGGATTACGATTGCCCTCAACGACTGCGGATAGCTTGAATAAATTCGTTTACGGCATCATACTGATCAGGATAAGCAATGTAGCGTAACAACAACGCCTTATCCAAATCGGGGAAAAAGGGACTACGGTTCACCTCTTCGTACTCTAGAGAAGCGCCCAGAGAGAATATCCTCATCTGATCGGATTTCCAGAACCAGACTTCAGGCACTCGTCTGGGTTTATACAAATCCCGTCTGTCGATATATTACTTAGGATTTATGATCAGTGTGGCAAGTTCTCCAGCGTACCGATAATCTTGCACCATTTCCAGTAAATCCCGGTCAACCCAACCATCAAGCCAACTGCTTCACGCGAAATTGCTGCAACTCTTCTGGACGCATCGCCCCTTTTTCGGTAATAATGGCTGAAATTAACTCGGCAGGCGTGACATCAAACCCTGGATTATAAAACTCCACCCCCGTGGGACAAGTCACCGTCTCACCGATTTGATAAATTTCTGAGGGATGGCGTTCTTCAATCGGAATTAAATCCCCTGTGGGTAACTCAAAATCAACCGTAGATAGGGGGGCGGCGACAAAGAAGGGAATATTATGTGCCTTGGCGAGTAATGCCACACTATAAGTGCCAATTTTATTTGCCGTATCTCCATTGGCGGCAATTCTGTCTGCACCCACCACTACGGCATCAATCAATCCCCGATTCATACAATGGGCTGCCATATTATCGGTAATCAACGTTACTGGGATTCCCTCTTGCACACATTCCCAAGCCGTCAGTTTTGCCCCTTGCAACCGAGGACGAGTTTCAGATGCATAAATTCTGGCTAACCGCTTCTCGCGCCAGATTGAACGCACGACTCCCAAGGCTGTACCGTAGCCGGCTGTGGCTAGGGAACCCGCATTGCAATAGGTCAGAATACATAATTTTTCTGGAGTCGCAGGCATAGCTGCCAACCCATTATCCCCGATCGCTTTACAGATCTCTAAATCTTCAACCTGAATCGCTTGGGCGGTTACTAACAATGCCGTTTTTAACTGATCCACCGAACCAATTGTTTCATGGGCAGTTTTCAACATCCGGGCGATCGCCCAAAATAGATTTACCGCTGTCGGGCGAGTCTGGCGCAGGAGTTTGGCAACCTCTTCGAGTTCAGTGACAAACGTCTCGCGATCGTCTGTTTTAATGTCTCGCGCTCCCAAGTATATCCCGTAAGCCGCCGCCACACCAATCGCCGGCGCCCCTCGGACAATCATGGTTCTAATTGCCCGTGCCATATCCTCACAGCACTTAATTTCAACGACGGCATAGTTTTGGGGTAAACGGGTTTGGTCAATCAGTAGCACGCGATCGTCGCGCCAAACTATGGGATACACCGGATTGCTGGGCATGGTTACTAATGGGAGTTAACGTGGGAAACTGACTATAGTTTAACTTGTTTTGTTCATTCGTCATTTGTCCTTTGTCATTCTCGCTTCCCTTGAGAAGCAAGCTATGTCCTTGGTCTTTTGTAAAGTTGGATACATCCCTTCCGTGACTCCGCCTCATCAGTCATTATTTCTACTTCATTACATATTTGGCTTTCAACCAGGAGCGAATTTTTCGGATCAGGTAAACGAATAAACTCTTGGAGAGTTTATTAAATTTATAGTAAAAGAGAATATCCATCATCTCTTGAGTCTCTAGAGGAGTTAGATAAAAGACGCCTTCATCAATTTTGTTGTCGCTTTCAATCAAATAGCGCTTCATGCCAATCTTTTCTGACAAATTCCAGATTCGATGAAATTTTTGATGGATTTCTTTTTGATAATTTTGAAAACTGGCTGATTGACCCTTTAAATACTGCTGAATATGCTTGCCAGCGATTTCGGCACAATGCATGGCATGGCGAATCCCTTCTCCGCCCAAAAGGTTCACCATCGATACCGCATCCCCAATGGCAATAATATTATCGCGATAGTAAATATCCCTCAGTCCACTGGAATAGTGCAGCGTTGACCCATGAATATCGATTATCCTATAGTCTTGGGCTTGTATATGCTCATGAATAAGTAAATCAATATAATATCGAATCGATTCAGTTTGATTAATAATTTGGTGGTCTAATCGATAAGATGCCGCCCCTACCTTTAACCGAGGCTTCTCCATGGGAAAAATCCAAGAATAGCCTTTTGGCATCCATTTATGTCCCAAGAAAAACCAGAGAGAATTAGTATACTTATCATAATCATCATCTGAGACTTCAATTAAATATTCAATCCCAGACGGCTTTAGGAACGCAGGTTTCTCACTTTCTTTCCTATACATAACCGCTCTAGCGGGTCCTGTAGCATCCACTAGCACCTGGGTGGTGACAGTAATGGCTTCACCCCCTCGCGGCTTCAGTTCAACCAACGTCTCGCCCTGTTTTTGGGCATATCTGACATATCGACATCCCAGCCAAACCTCACTGCCATAAGATTTCACTTCATCAGCCAGAAATTGTCTCAACTTGGCGAAATTTAAAACAGCCCCTAAGGTTTGCGGAGCATCCCAATTTCGGGTTAAATTTGTAGTAACAATGACTAGATTATGCCAAAAACTGCCGACAACATCCTCAGGTAAGTCAAATTTTTCTAAGGTTTCTAATGGCGTAGCCGCACTGGAAAAATCATTTTTCTCAAAGGTTTCATGCTGTTCGACCAACAAAACCTGATAACCGGATTTAGCTAACCACCTTGCACAATGTCCCCCGGCTGGACCTGCGCCGACTACTACAACATCGAATTTTCGCATACTATATTAGTAAAGGGTGTCATGATTCCAGTCTCTCATACCAGGTTGCCCGTTTAGTAGTAACCGTTAATTTTTTTTGGCAAAGGGTAAATGGAAAACTTGCTTCCTTTCCGTCCTACTCCTTTACCCTATCCATCTGTTACTGCGCTTAAAGAGGATTTGGCGATAGCTATACATCCTCGATGATCAGTTGAAATATTGCTCAGTCCTGAATGACTAACCTACTCCCCCCTTTCATCTTAAGCAGGAGAGGGACTTTTGAGCTACGAAATGCAACTGAGGAACAAATAAACCATTCCAGAAGTATGTATGAAACCATCTAAACGCGAGCAAATTGCCCAAGCCGCTATGCAACTTTTTATCCAGCATGGCTATAGGGAAACAAGTATGGATCAGATCGCCGCCGAAGCAGACGTATCTAAGCATACCATTTACAATCATTTTCAATCAAAAGAAGGATTATTTATCGAATTGGTGGAACAGTTCATCTGTGAGCAATTTCAGCTTGAGTTTAATTCTGACCTGTCGGATGAGCCAGCCGCAGGGTTACGGAGATTGGCAGAGGCATTTCTAGCGAAACTGAATAATCCAGAGTACGCGGCGTTTCTACGTTTATTGATTGCTGAATCTGGTCATTTTCCGCACTTAGCACAATTGTTTATCCGCCGATTTATTGGGGAAGAACGTCATAATCTGAAGCAGTATTTTGAGTCCCATCCAGATTGGCATATTGGTGATCCGGAGGTGATTGCTTATATTTTTTTGAGTTCTATGTCTTCCTTGGTACTTTTTCAAGAGGTTATGCACGGAAAGTCAATTTTGTCAATTGAACAAGACCGTTTAATTGACCAGTTAGTTGACTTGGTTTTATCGAACTCGGCTGTCCAAGTTTTATCACCGCCCTGAGACGAATGGTTTCCGTGATAAGTTTATCATTGGTCAAATTTAGCGGTTGAGATTAGGGCGGGTTTTGTTTTTCATTTATCGGTGAATATCTGAATTTAGTCCCTAAACCCGCCCCTACAGATTCC
>NZ_JBKHHI010000326.1:0-7656 GCF_046539235.1 Coleofasciculus sp. | reverse complement strand
CAAACCCCCTACACCGTTGGTTACCAAACCCCCTACACCGTTGGTTACCAAACCCCCTACACCGTTGGTTACCAAACCCTACGCCGAACGTAAGGATTGGGTTTGCCCGTGACGCTGTTGAAGCTGGTGCATGTGGTTAAAGAGTTGCCAGCAGTAAGATTCGCTTAGCCCACAAGTAATAGCCCCACGCAGCACAACATTAAAATACCAATCGTTCGGTGCTAATTCTTTGGCTAATTTTTCCACAACCACATAAGTCCGGACATTGTGATAGATTCGTCCTTGACAAGACACTTCTACGGTTTCTCGTCGATAGCCACCACGGGGTACTTCTTCGCGGTGATCAAGAGGATCACTAAATCGCTCAGGTAAGCGGTATAAGACACCTTCAACCGTTGCGTTCACATCGGGGACGATATCAAGTACACCACAGTTACGCCGTGCTGATTTGCGGTTAAATCCCAGTCTATATCCTTTGAGAACGGCTGAGCCTAGGACGAAAGCATGAGTATTTTCACCTAGCGATCGCTTTAAATCAACAGGACACATACAGGAGCCATAGGCAAAGTAGTAAAAAGTTGGCTCGGTCTGCGGAAACTGTAGCACATTAGCTACAGGCAAAGACGGTTCAAGAGACGGTGAGGGTGAATCTTGGCGATCGCGAGGCTGAGTTGTCATCGCTGGCTAAAGACTACAATACTAAACGGCAAAGGCTTAAGCAATATATTGTCCACTAAGTCAGGGGAACAAACTGTAACCAATTTTTCAGATTAAATCAGTGTACTCAATCTTGAATCAACCCTGTTGGTATAATCACAACGGCGATCGCACGAACGCAGGCGATATCATAAATGAGTATGGTAGTACAACAAGCTAAAGAGGAGAAACATTGGCAAGTGCTGACTCGTCATCAGAGTTGACCAATCGCCTTTATCAGTAGCCTGGTGTCTTCGAGTCAGGAGAACCTCTAGGCTTTCCGGGAAAATTTGGCGTACACTATCCACAGCAATATTGCCAACTTTGGCGTTACTTACCCCTGAACTCATGAAGTCCTGCTTATCCGACATGGCTAACCTGAAGCGGCGTCTAGGCATAGCGCTGATACTGCCAATTAGCCTCATGGGAGCGATCGCGCTTCCGACTCCCCTCAAAGAAGCCCAAGCCCAAACGAGTGATGGACGTGCCATCACGGTTCGGGCAGATGTTCAAGAAGCCAATTCCCAAACGGGTGTTGTCACAGCGCGGGGGAATGTACAGATTGATTATCCGGCTCGCCAAATTCAGGCAACGGCGGCTCAAGCTCAATATTTTAGTCGAGAAAGGCGTATTGTTCTCAGGGGGAATGTTTATGTTTTGCAGCAAGGTAATAGTCTGCGCGGTGAAACGATTACCTATTTAATTGATGAAGGGCGCTTTGTTGCTCTACCGAAAACTGAACAACAGGTTGAATCGATCTACATTGTGTCTGATCCAGAAGCCCCAACCCAACCTGTCGCGCCGCCTGTAACTCCTCCGTTTAATCCAAAACCTGTGTTCAAAACTCCAGTAAGTGATCAGTAGTTGTCATTCGTTATTTGTTATTTGTCATTTGTTATTCGTTAGCGCCGAAACCATTAAGATACCGTAGGGTGGGCATTGCCCACCAGCATACCAGTCAGTACCCTTCAACTGAACACTAATCGGGGCGGGTTTAGTTACATCTGGGTGACAGCCAACGATAGTAGTGAAACCCGCCCCTACAGACTAAAAACTTGGTCGGGGCGGGTTTAGTTACATCTGGGTAAACAGGAAACGATAAGAGTAAAACCCGCCCCTACAGAGATGCCATGGTACGTCTCTATAACATCACAAAACTCCCTAACTGAGGTAGCTATTCTTGAAAATCGTTTTAGAGAATATTCATAAATCCTATAACAAGCAGTCTATCGTTAACCGTGTCAATCTGTCGGTGGCACAAGGGGAAGTTGTGGGGCTGCTAGGTCCAAATGGTGCGGGAAAAACGACCACGTTTTATATTGCTATTGGTCTCGAAAAACCGAATCAAGGGACAGTATGGTTAGATGATAATGACATCACCAAGCAGCCGATGCACCAGCGGGCGCGTTTTGGGATTGGCTATTTGGCACAAGAACCCAGTATATTTCGTAATCTGACGGTTCGGGATAATCTGCGACTGGTGCTAGAGCAAACGGGTGTACCGCGTCAAGAATGGCGATGGCGGTTACGAACGTTGATTGAAGAGTTTGGCTTAGAAAAAGCAGCGAATACGATTGGAAGGCGGGTTTCTGGGGGTGAACGTCGTCGCACAGAATTGGCAAGAGCCTTAGCTTCAGGCGTAGAAGGACCCAAGTTTTTATTCTTGGATGAACCTTTTGCTGGGGTTGATCCGATTGCTGTGTCTGAGATACAGAAAATCATAGCCCGGTTGCGCGATCGCGAAATTGGGGTTTTAATTACGGATCATAATGTTCGCGAAACCCTAGCCATCACCGATCGCGCCTATATCATGCGAGATGGGCAAATCCTGGCATCGGGTAGTGCTGAAGAACTTTACAACAACCCCTTGGTGCGACAATATTACTTGGGTGATGAGTTTCAAAAATAAACCTGGTTATTTCTCGATGTTTCGTAAATAGCCCTCAAACCCATACATAAACGAATGACAAATAACAAATGACGAATGACGAATGACGATCCGTAAATCTCTACCTCTTTTCTCATTTATTCCTGGCGTATCGGTGATGGATCGTTATATTATCACCGAACTCATTCCCCCATTTTTATTTGGTATGGGAATGTTTTCCTCAGTGGGGGTAACGATTGGTAGCTTATTTGACTTGATGCGGAGAGCGGTGGATGAAGGACTACCAGCCACATTGGTGCTGAAAGTGCTGCTGTTGAGTTTACCTCAGTTCATGGCCTATGCTTTTCCTACATCTGTCCTGTTAGCCACTTTATTGACTTACAGCCGTCTTTCTAGCGACAGTGAACTGATTGCTTTGCGAAGCTGCGGGGTGAGTATTTATCGCCTAGTGCTACCCGCAATTTTGCTAAGTTTAGTTGTTACTGGCGTGACCTTTGGATTTAATGAATACGTAGTCCCCGCCTCTAACTATCAAGCAACGATAACCTTAGAAAAGGCATTAGGAGAGGAAAAACCCACCTTCAAAGAGCGCAATATCTTCTATCGAGAATATGCAGAGGATAAAACACTTAAGCGCTTATTCTACGCTCAAAATTTTGATGGTGAGCGGATGAAGGGCTTAACCATTCTCGACTGGTCTCAGCAAAGTCTTAACCAAATTGTCACCGCTGATTCGGCAATATGGAATATAGCGCAAAGCACTTGGGATTTCTATAACGGTACGATTTATTTAGTGTCACCGGATGCCTCTTACCGCAACATCGTGCGGTTTGAACACCAACAACTACAATTACCTCGCATTCCCTTGGATTTGGCGAGAAAAGACCGCGATTACGATGAAATGAACATCACTCAAGCCAGAGAACGTCTAGAGTTAGAGCGTCAGAGTGGGGACGAGGATGACATTCGCAAACTCAAAATCCGCATCAGCCAAAAATTTGCCTTACCCTTTGCTTGCGTTGTTTTTGGCTTAGTTGGGGGATCATTAGGCAATCGACCTCAGCGTACCAGTAAAGCGACAGGCTTTGGGATTAGCGTGTTAGTGATTTTCGCCTATTATATGCTGATGGCGATCGGAGATGCTCTGGGATTGAGTAACTACCTCCCTCCCTTAATCTCGGCGTGGTTGCCCAATCTGATGGGGTTTGCGGTTGGCGGATTTTTATTAATTCGATCCGCCCGGTAGGGGTTTGGTGACCAAACCCCTCAACCTGAAGAGGTGATACCAAATCTGCCTTTATTACCCCCTGCAAGAGGAGGCGATTGAAATCGCTGCTACACAAACAAAGTCCGCCTGCGCGGACTGGGTTATAACGGGGGTAGCGTTCCCCGAATTTGGTATTGTAAAGTTTAAATAAGAATATAGTCAGATGTAGTCAGGTTGGGTAATATATAGACAGGAAACTCTCTCAATGAATGATGCCAAAAAAGCAGGAATCAGTTATCGAACTGCCTTTATGTGGTGGAAACAAGGAAATTTGACAGGTCATCAATTGCCGTCTGGTACGATTAGCATAACTTCTAGCATAACTTCGGAGGCGATTGAGGACAACTTGAAACCTGACTTGATAGCTTGTATTTATGCAAGAGTTTCCAGCGCCCAAAACAAAGATAATAAGCGATCGACAAGCGGTCGAAACGAAAAACCGAAAAGATGTGGTTCGAGTTAAAAGCTCACGGACAATAATGCTACTAACCCAAAGACATATAATCAAAAAAGGGCATCGTTTTTGGAGGTCGATAGATCGCTTGTCTTGGCAGTCTAAAAACCTTTACAACTGTGCCAATTACCTCATCCGTCAAAACTGGATTTATGGTCATGGGTATTTGAGTTATAATCAGATGGCTTCTTTGATGAAAAACACAGAGCAATACAAAGCCTTACCCGCGAAAGTATCGCAGCAAGTGTTAAGAGGATTAGATCGGAACTGGAAATCTTTTTTCGCCGCGAACTCTGAATTTAAAAAGCATCCCGATAAATTTATAGGTAGACCGAAAATTCCTGGCTATAAAGATACAAAAAAAGGACGAAATCTGCTAAGTTATACAATTCAAGCGATAAGTAAAGTAGCCAGAAGAAAAGGAGTAGTCAAGCTATCAGGAACTAATATTGAGTTGACCAGTCAAGTAGCTAACCGTATAGCAGAAGTAAGAATTGTCCCCAAGTGCGATTGTTATGTAATTGAGGTAATTTATGAAGAAAAAGAACAGTTCTTAACCCCAAATGAAAAGATAGCCGCGATAGATTTAGGCATAGATAATTTGATGGCTGTAACTTCAAATCAACCGGATTTTACTCCTTTGTTGATTAATGGCAGACCGTTAAAAAGCCTAAATCAATTTTATAACCAACGTCGAGCTAAGTTACAATCTCTCTTAAAAAGCAATCGTCAAAGTTCCCAGAGAATTCGTCGTTTAACCCGTTGCCGTAATCAGAAGATAGATAATTATCTTCATCGAGCTAGTCGTTATTTAGTCAATCTCTTAGTTGACCAAGATATCACCACTTTAGTAATTGGGAAAAATGACGGTTGGAAACAAGAAGTGAACCTAGGAAAAGTCAACAATCAAAAATTTGTGACTGTTCCTCATGCTCGATTAATTGACATGATTATTTACAAATGTCAATTAGCCGGAATATCGGTGATGCTCCAAGAAGAATCCTATACCTCAGCTTCTAATTTTTTGAATTTAGATCCTCTCCCCGTTTATGGACAGCTTACTGAGAAACCCATTTTTTCAGGAAAAAGAATTAAACGAGGTTTATATCGTACAGATCAAGGGGTTCTTGTTCAATCTGATGTCATAGGTTCCTACAATATTTTACGAAAAGCATTCCCAAATGCGTTTAACCGCTATGGGATAGAGAGGTGCGTAGTTCACCCAAGGAGAATTAATCTCTCAAAGTAAAAGCGAAGGGAATTTCTGCAATGAAATGAAGTCTGTCTATATTTGACTATACTTTTACCAACTATGACTCTTTGAACCCGTTTCAACGGGTTTGGTGCTTTTAGCCCCAACTTTAGTTGAGGGCTTAAGTCAGCTTACTCAACCGAACAGCATGGTGGTGTAACCAGTCCGAACGGGTGAGTCGCAGAGTCTATCAGATTAGATATAATTAGTGGGTTGCACTACAGAACCAACCGTTTACTCAGAAAAAATCAATCCTTTAAATTATTTCTGTAACAAAAGTTACATTATCCTACTTATTCTGACTCGGTTCGTTCAATTTTTGTCAAATCATACTACCGGCTTGCGCTATGTCATCTCCCAATCAAGTGCCTGCGTATCTGCGCTATTTAAAAGCCCGACTTCAACCCTTAAGGCAACCCAAATTTTGGCTATCAGTCATGGGCTTTGGCTTAATCGTGTTGTTTGTCTGGGAATATTGGCAGAATCCCAATTGGTTGAGTTTTTTGGAAGAAGACCCAATCCGCGAGCAATTTGAGAACTCAACCGATGAGACAAGGCTTTCGGCTGAAGAACTTGCCGCTAACATGGCAGATATTGACAGTTCAGCAGTCCTGATCGAGGAATTTGACCAACAGAATGCTCTAGCGTTGGCTAATCTACCCAACCAGAAGCCCGGAGACAAAAAAAATTCCTTGACCGCATCGGCATCCGAACCGCCGTCAACCTCTACTCCCTCAATCCTAAATAGCGCTGCTGAGTCAAAACCAAGATCCAGCAATCCCTTCGCCAAAGCCTCACAAGACTTTCTCATGGGGGATATTTTATCGGGGAAGGGACTCTTTCCTGACCCGAATATGTTAAATTCTGAGCCTTCGTCGTCAAACTCAGAAACGACTTCTGCGAATGCTTTCCAAGAATTGACTGAGGTGTCAGGAACTGAGGCGTCTCAAACGAGCAATCAAAATTCTGAGCAACTGACTCAACGTTCTGATACAAGTCCAAGTCAAACCGTGCCAACCTCTAGAACGAGTGAACAAACCCGAGTTCCAGCACGAATTGCGCCAAGGACAACAACCAACCGTGGGATGATACAGCCTAGCTACCCTCCGGCTTCTGTACCGACTGTATCGGGTTACAATGGTGCCGGACAGCCCACCTATCCCACAGGAGTGACACCGAATGGAACCGTTTACAACGGTGCTGGACAGCCCATGTATCCCTCAGTTCCTGCCCCTCCAGTTCCAGCAACGGGTGTCACCACCTCTCCGGTGATGCCAACCGCACCTGCTAACTCCGCTAATTTTGGACAATATCCGATTCAACCCAATAACGTTCCTAGCGCCGGAAATAATCCGACACCCATTACACCGGGGTTACAACCAAGTCAGCTCAACGGCTCACAATTAAATGCTCCCCGTTAGTCGCCTCGTCGCCTCGTTCCCAGGCTCTGCCTGGGAATGCTTCTGTTGAACACCCATCTGATTTTCAAGGCGCGATCGCATGCCAAAGATATAGGACTAGATTGGCGATTGGGTAATGGGTTGGATAAATGGTTGGGCAGGGCGGGTTTTGTAGAATGTTATTGGTCTCTGTGTTAATTTGGCTTCTAAACCCGCCCCTACATTGGCTTTAACGCTCCGATATCCGATTTAGAGATTAACCGGAAACCCAATCACAAAACCTATCTGATGTAAGGCGCGATCGCATGCCAAAGATGTCGGGGCGGGTTTAGGGATTAAAGGAGGAAACCCACCTCAAACCAAACAACGAAACCCGCCCTAATCCCCACCTAAATTTATTGATTAATTCCCCACCCGATAACAAAACCCATCTGATTTTCAAGGCGCGATCGCATGCCAAAGATATAGGACTAGATTGGCGATTGGGTAATGGGTTGGATAAATGGTTGGGCAGGGCGGGTTTTGTAGAATGTTATTGGTCTCTGTGTTAATTTGGCTTCTAAACCCGCCCCTACATTGGCTTTAACGCTCCGATATCCGATTTAGAGATTAACCGGAAACCCAATCACAAAACCTATCTGATGTAAGGCGCGATCGCATGCCAAAGATGTCGGGGCGGGTTTAGGGATTAAAGGAGGA
>NZ_JBKHHI010000325.1:0-7693 GCF_046539235.1 Coleofasciculus sp. | reverse complement strand
AGGTCTTAGGCTGGTCAGGTACGATGCTCCCTTCAAGTCCCTAGCTGTCTTCTATGGGGTTCCTGACGCCTGATTCGAGAAAAGTTTATGGCTATGAACCATGAACGATGAACCATGAACGCTCAAAACCTAGAGACCTATTGACCTAGGCTTCTCCAATCCACATTGATGTTCTCCAGCAACAGCGAGGAGTTGTATAGCTGCAAGATAATTAGCAAGAAAACGAAGAATAAGAGCATGAACACTGCCATTAAGGGCGTTGTTCCCCAACCGGGAGCTACTTTACCATATTCAGAGTTCAGGGGTTTGAGAATATCTCCTAACCGCGTCTGTTGTGCCATGGGTCACCTATGATTAATTTCGATCACGTTTTGTAATGTTCTGTAATATTATAGAGGAAGAAGACTCATTTATATAATATCCACAATGGAACCTGCAATAGTTCTTAGCATTTCAGTCGCTGTGATTCTAATCTCCGTCACCGGCTTTTCCATCTACACAGCGTTTGGTCCGCCTTCGGCTGAATTGAGTGATCCCTTTGAAGATCATGAGGATTAAGCTCTGACTTTCCGGTCTGAAGAGAGGGGAGTTATTTCTGAGCTTCGCTCCACGACGTTAACACAGGGAGTCATTGGTCAAAAATGCTAGACTGATAACTTGCTACTTTAGGAACTAAAAATCTATGCTGCATCGGCGTTACCAGTTTGATTCGAGTCAAATTATACACCGGGCTGAGGAGCTAGTCACGGCGGCTTCTAACCGCTATCGGATTACGGTGCAAGTGGCAAATCGGGCAAAGCGCCGTCGCTATGAAGATTTTGAAAATCTGGATGATCCAATGATGAAGCCAGTATTGCGGGCAATCATTGAGATGTCTGATGAATTGACTCAACCGGAAATTATTGGGGACTAAAAGGGGGCCCTGGGGGAGCAATGTTCCAGACTCCTCATGCTACGTCTAGGAGCTGGGGAAGAGGAAAATAGGTAATCTTCTACCAGAGAAGGAGTAATCTTTATGGCGACAGCTATATCATCCTATTCACTATGATCCAACTGCAACGGAAGGGTAAGGCGACGCGCTTAGTTGTGCTGTTCACCCTTGCTATTCTGACGAGTATCGGCTTGTGCTGGGGCAAAGCGGGGGTTAGGACTATCCCCGTTTTGTCAATTATGGGTTCCCAACCCGCCCGCGCCCAATTAATCCGATCGCAGGATACTTGGCGTCAAGTTTATGAACAGTTACCCGATTTTCCCAAAGAAAACCAGTATGTCACCAATGAAACGGGCGAAGTCAATTTAGAGAGTACATTGGCAAGTCGCCTGATTCGTTATCACCTGTATGTGAAAAGACGCCTTCCTAATTATCGGTTTGATTGGAAGTTGACGCTGGCTGACTATCTGGGGGCGAATGACTATATCAATGAATCTGACTATCCGGGTAGTAACAGGTTAACGGAAAATCCGATGGTAGGCGATCGCGCGGTGATAGAAAAGCTGACTCGCCAGCAGCGAGAGGAGTTGATTGAGGTTTTGGTTAGCATTTATAATCCCAATCGCCCCGATCCCCAAATGTCAACACCCAACCCGCAGCCGTCGCCGCCTTCTACTCCTACTCGCCCATCTAAGCCTCGATTACCTCAACCTGGGGATGCTGATTTACTGAACATCAATTTTTGACTTGCCGTTTTTGTGGAGTAGGCAATACCAACCCCAACTCAAAGCAGGACATTGATCTGTGAGAAGGTGTTAAGTATGACGAGAGGCTCGAAAGCCTAAAACCTAAAACCTTATCTCAACCTGCTGTCAACCCCTATGTCCCGCTTTAAATTTATAGCCTGTTGGTTAGTGCAAAAAGTGACGCATACCTGTAAGTACCATCACTAAACCCAATTCATTCGCCGCCTGAATCGAATCCTTATCCCGTAAACTTCCCCCCGGTTGTACGATCGCACTTATTCCAGCATCAGCCGCTGTGCGTACTGAGTCATCAAAGGGGAAGAATCCATCACTAGCGAGAATACCTCCTTTCGCTTTGTCTCCAGCTTGTTCTAAGGCAATTTTTACCGCACCCACGCGATTCATTTGACCCGCACCAATTCCCAACGTGGTGCGATCGCGGGTTACGACAATGGCATTAGATTTAACGTGTTTACAAACCTTCCAGGCAAATAATAACTCCTCTAATTGATCGGTTGTCGGTTGCTTTTTGGTAACAATTTGCCAGTCGTCAGGGTTATCAATGACATCATCTGAGGCTTGCACCAGTAACCCGCCAGCAATTACTTTTACGGTATGCTTGGGACCTTGTTGTAAGTCTGGTAAAAGTAATACTCTTAACTTCGATTTTTTCGCCAGAATGTCTTGGGCGTCAGGTTCGCACTCCGGTGCGACGACACATTCTAAAAAGGTTTGGGTTAACGCCCCGGCTGTAGACATATCAATCGGATGGTTCAAGGCGACAATACCGCCAAAGGCAGAAACTGGATCAGCGTGTAAGGCTTTTTCGTAAGCTTCAAACAGCGTACCTCCCAACGCCACACCACAGGGATTCGTATGCTTAAGCACAGCGGCGGCGGGTAAATCCGTAAATTCAGTAATAATCCGCCGTGCGGCTTCTAAATCCACCAAGTTATTGTAACTAAGTTCTTTTCCTTGTACTTTAGTTGCGGCTGTCCAACCTGTAGGAGTGGTTCCGGTTTGATACCAGGTTGCCGATTGATGAGGATTTTCCCCATAGCGTAGGGATTGCAGTTGCTCTCCAGAGAGGACAAAATCTTGGGGAAGGGATGGTGCTTCCTGGGCTACGTCGAGGGGTTCCTGGGTTCCGCCGAGGTAGGACGCGATCGCGCGATCATAATCGCCTGTATGAGAAAATGCCTGTGTTGCACAAGCTTGGCGGAATTCTAGAGACGGTTGATGCTCATGCTGGCGTAATTGTTCGAGATAGGTGTCATATTGGCTAGGCTTACACAGAACCGTTAGATGGGCAAAATTCTTCGCTGACGCCCGTAGCATCGCCGGTCCCCCAATATCGATATTCTCGATCGCCTCTGATAACGTCACATCCGGCTTCGCGATCGTTTCCTCAAAGGGATACAAATTCACCACCACCAAATCAATGGGTAGAATCTGATGGGCTGCCATTTGTTCCACATCCTCCGCTACATCGCGCCGTCCCAGAATACCACCATGAATCCGGGGATGCAGGGTTTTCACTCTACCGCCTAAAATTTCGGGGAATTCTGTATAATCAGATACTTTAGTTACGGGTAAGTCCGCCTCTTGCAGGGCTTTGGCGGTTCCTCCACTACTCATTAAGGCAAAGTCAAATTCTGTAACTAACTGACGGGCAAACTCAACCAGTCCAGTTTTATCCGATACACTCAGCAGGGCTAAACGTGCCATAACTCTTCTCAATCACAATCTTCTTTAGGATATCTGGGATTGGGGAAGTTTTGACCCTTCGCGACCCTCGAGGGAACCTGGTTTGTAGGGGCGGGTTTCACTATTATTATGTTTCCTGCCCTGATGTTAATAAACCCGCCCTCATCTCCCCCTGCTTCCCTACCCTTGATCAAAAACCCCGTCCTCGCCAATCAGGGGGACAGGGTTGTTCTTAGATAGCCTATAAACTACCCAGACCTGATTCTCTCCTCAACCTATACCCACCAGTCAGATTAAGGCATCGGATGGAATAGCAAATCAGGGAAAAAGCGGTTAAATTCAATCAAAATTCCGGCGGTAATGGTTAACCAAACAGCAATTAACACCGGGGCTAAGGACAGATACTTGAGAAAATACTGCATCAAACTTCTCCTGAACGTGATAGGTAAGTCAATCAATCGTGTAACTAGAGATTTGGGTCGCTATGATGTTAGTCCCCCGAAATAACGGAGAATTCTACACCCATCAGCTCCTATCTCCAGTTGCCAATTCCTAGATTAGCGAGGGGATACGGGAATCTCACCTTCTTTGGCATAGAGTTTACCAGAGAGGGCTTCTTGCACGGCGGCTAGGGGCCAAGCAAAACCAAAGAGCATTTTATTAATTGCCAAAGGCAGGTCGATGATAATTTCTTTTTCTTCGGGATTCTTTTCGCTTTGAATCGCTTGTAAATAGGCGCGACCAACCCAACCAATCCAGCCAGCCATGTACAAAAAGAGAATGCTAGGAATGAGAAAGTCGCCAGCTCGACTGAAGCGACCATCCGCAATCAAGTGGGGCAGTCCGTCATCACCGCAGAGGGCTTCGGAATAACGCTCAAAGCGTTTTTTCCCGGAATTGGGGTCGTCGGTGGTTGGACGGGCGTTCTGCGCTCGTTGCTGAAATGCGGGTGACTCACTACAGGGGGTGAGATGGTCAAAATCAGCCAAGGCTGGGGTGACAAAGCTAAACCAGAGGGTAACGGCGAAAAGTAAAGCCAACAATCGTCGCATAGAATTGTTTCCTTTTGTTACGAAATCAAAAGTTTTGTGTACAAAACACAGAAATGATTTGTACACTTCAGCAATCTTACTCTGACAGGTTGAACAGAGTAAAGTTTAATTAATTAAAATGTAAATTGAGTTTTTCAGGATAGGAGCAATGGCTTGTGTTTTAGCCATAGAAACCAGTTGTGACGAAACCGCTGTGGCGGTGGTACACGATCGCACCTGTTGTAGTAATGTTGTGGCATCTCAGATTCCGGTGCATCAGCCTTATGGGGGGATTGTGCCGGAAGTGGCGTCGCGATCGCATCTGGAGATGATCAATACCGCGATCGCCCAAGCCTTAACCGAAGCGAATCTGGGCTGGGAGGCGATTGATGGGATAGCCGCTACCTGTGCGCCCGGTTTGGTGGGTTCGCTTTTGATGGGGTTAACGGCGGCGAAAACCCTGGCTATGGTTCATAATAAGCCGTTTCTGGGCGTGCATCACTTAGAAGGGCATATTTACGCCACCTATCTCACTGAACCCGAACTTGCACCCCCATTTTTGTGTTTGTTGGTGTCTGGGGGTCATACGAGTTTAATTTATGTTAAGGACTGTGGCGTCTATGAAATGTTGGGTTCAACTCGTGATGATGCGGCGGGTGAGGCTTTTGATAAAGTAGCTCGATTGTTACATCTGG
Organism: Coleofasciculus sp.; assembly: GCF_046539235.1. Lineage (GTDB taxonomy): Bacteria > Cyanobacteriota > Cyanobacteriia > Cyanobacteriales > Coleofasciculaceae > Coleofasciculus. Next base: position 2,583 of record NZ_JBKHHI010000325.1, on the reverse strand, counting down.
GTTATCCTGGAGGACCTGCGATTGATCGGTTAGCCAAGGAAGGAAATCCTCACGCCTTTAAGTTACCAGAAGGAAGGGTATCGCGTCCGAGTGGGGGGTATCATCCGTATGATTCCAGTTTTAGCGGGTTGAAGACGGCTGTCTTACGGTTAGTGCAACAATTAGAGCAAGAAGGGGATGAATTACCCGTTCCGGATATTGCGGCTTCGTTCCAGGAAACCGTCGCGCGATCGCTCACCAAACGGGCGGTGAATTGCGCGATCGATTATGGGTTAACTACAATTGCTGTCGGGGGTGGTGTTGCGGCAAATAGTGGCTTGAGACAGCACCTGCAAACGGCGGCGTCATCTCACAATTTGCGCGTTCTTTTCCCACCGATCAAGTATTGTACAGATAATGCTGCCATGATTGGTTGTGCGGCGGCGGATCATCTGAATCGGGGACATACCTCTCCCTTAACCATTGGCGTACAGTCACGGCTACCGATTACCCAGGTGATGGAATTGTACCAACAGTCAACAGGCGATCGCTAAATCGTTAAGAGTTGACGGATTTGATCTGCCATGGTTTGGCTCGCGCTATCCGCCGTTACCAGTTCGATTTGTTCGGCGCTACTCGCCCCTAATCCTAGTTCTACGGCTCGTTGAATCTGCTCTAACTGCCAAATTGAACCCTCAGAAACAGCGTCAGTGGTGCCAAGCGATCGCAAGATTGCAATGGCGACTGCATCAACCGCCACGCGATCGGTTCCCGCCAGCATTACCCCAGCTTTTACCTTCTTTCCAGAGGCGGGTCCACCATTTACAAAAGCCTCTACCCCATCTAATAGAATCAGTGCTGGTTTGTAGGCTTGGTTAATTTCAGCAATCATGATTCGTTGGTGAGGGGAAGAATGTAAATCCTGCATATAATTGAACGAATCCCCCGGCACATATTTGGCAACCATCCCCACTGAATTTTTCAGCGATAGGGTAAAATGACCGCCAAAACGATGGGTTTTCAAGCAACAAGTATTGACAATTGCGCCTGCATCTAAAATTGGACGAGCAAAAGCAAAGCCTTTTTGCCAATGGGTTCCCTCGGCGGAAATGTACTGCCATTGATCCGCATCCATCTCATCAAAAACAATCGTTTCCAAGCCATAGCGATCAGCCAATTGAAACACCTGTTTTTGTTCCATGGCTTGACGAGTATTTGCCATCCCAGAGCGATCGCCTATCGTAATTCCTTGGCTTCCACCATTCTGTAACTCTTGCACCAGCTTCTCTAGGAGTTGAGTATCCGTGGCGGCTGGCGCGGGATCTCCGGTATTATAGTTGGGCTTAAGAAATATAGTGCGATCGGAAAGTCCTTCCGGTTGTAGCAAGTCTAGTGCTTTTTGAGTTCCAGCTACTCGGTCATCAGTACGCACCAAAACTACTTTACTCACATTACCCGATGGAGACTGGGCGATGGGGGTGGGTGTGGTGGTGGGAACGGTTGCATCAACGGCTGCATCAGGTGTAGGCGAGGTGGAAGTCCCGGTTCTGCAAGCTGTAGGTAGAATTGAGGTTCCAGCAGCTAATGCAGCTAAACGCAGAACGCGGCGTCGTTTGTATTTGCGAGTGGAGTGATTGGGTTGCATGGTGGCTTGAGTTCAAAAACAACAATTCTGAATTAAATTGGCTCAGTGCTAAAACCTGTTGATATCTTGTACCATTTTAAATCAGTCCGCACATTCGCCAAGAACTCAAGTTCTTGGCTAAAAGCTCAAGTCCACTAAAGTGGACTAAAATTTGTGTATTATGTCTATCTAAACAATTATTATTACCGTCTCTATGGCTATGTTTCTACTTGTCTTATTTCATCTGATTTATACTCTCTGCCTTGCCTTCACCACAAGGTAAGTATTCAATCGGACAGGATATGTTCCAGTCGTCTAAAGACGACTTTCGCTTTTAGTTCCTTGGGTTTTAACCCAAGGCGATTGGTGCGATCCTATACCCAATTTAAATGCGTGATAGCTTACCAGATTTGGCTTGCAAAATCAGTTTCAAAATGGTCTTGTATGAAACATTTTCATGGTAATACTCACATAAGGATTTCCACAGGTTTGGATGGGGATTTGCCTGTGGATGTTTCATCTGGACTTGTTGAAATGCATTCAGCAAACTCAGATTTTCTTCTTCTTTTAAGGTGGCTACAGCAAATAAACTGGAACGACTTATCCCTGCACCACAAACAATTAGCACAGTTTGACTCTTGGTTTTTTCCTGGCGAACAAACTCAACACCTGATTTTAGCTGTTCAAACGGCAGCGGTTGACCATCTTCAACGGGAATATAATGGGAGACAATATTAGGCTGTTGTACATTTTCAGCCAGGTGTAACATCGCACCAATTTGGTGATGCTGGAGTAAGTCATAATTTAGACTGTCTCTATAGTTGCCAACGTATAACCACGGTCTAATACAATACATTTTGTTCTTGTCTTGGAATTTCAACGATAGGTCTAGTTTAATCCATGTATTGTAGGGACACTGCAATGCTTATTGGTATCAATTTAAGGCTGAAACCCCTCACCCCCAGCCCCTCTCCCAACCC
>NZ_JBKHHI010000324.1:0-7759 GCF_046539235.1 Coleofasciculus sp. | reverse complement strand
TTCGGCGTTTAAACCCTAATATCAAGAATAGCAAAATCCTTGCCGTAGTAGTGCGTTAAGCGAAGCCATGCCGCAGGCTTTGCATCTTGCTCGCTACATTGAGCATCTTGCTCGCTACATTGAGCATCTTGCTCGCTACTAATACTTATAACCCAGTCCGCGCAGGCGGACTTTGTTTGTGTAGCAGCGATTTCAATCGCCATAGCTCAAATTAACCCTATGAACCCACGCCAAAAACTGACTCTCCACTATTTCGCCCTTGCTGGAATCATTATTCTGGGAACCACCCTCCGGTTTTGGCATCTTGACTTAAAACCTCTGTGGCTAGATGAAGTTCTCACCGCTTTCTTTAGCCTGGGACGGGAATATAATGATTTACCATTGGATGTTGTATTTCCTTTGTCCACTCTTCAGGAATTTTTCACCCTTCAACCGGAGGCTAGCTGTAAAGACATTGCCCAAACCCTTGCTCAACAATCGACTCATCCGCCCTTATTCTTTTGCTTAATGCATTCGTGGCTAAGGTTTACAGGAACCGAACCGTTAGCTTGGGCGTTGCGCTCATTTCCGGCTTTAATCGGAGTCGGTGCGATCGCGGCAATTTACTTTCTCAATCGTCTCATCTTTTCGCCAATCGCGGGATTAATCGCCGCCGCGTTAATGGCGGTGTCTCCTTTTGCGGTTTACTTGTCTCAGGAAGCGCGTCACTACACATTGCCAATGCTGCTGATTATTCTGGCACTATTGGCATTAATCCCGATTCAGCAGCGTCTTTATCATCAGCAATTGCCTTCCCTGTGGCTATGGCTAGGTTGGGGTATGGTGAACAGTATCGGTTGTTATGTCCACTACTTTTTTCTTCTGGCTGTCATTGCTCAAGTTTTGACCCTAATTTCCGGGATGATTTGGTATCGTCGGCGTCTACCAAGGGGGAGTTGGGGTGCTGTGGCGCTGGTAATCGCGGGAATGGCAGTTAGTTATCTGCCGTGGTGGGGTATGCTTTTGGCAGATGTGGGGCGTCCAGAAACCAGTTGGCTACCGCCACCGGATAGTATTACGCCGTTGGTGCAATTACTGGTGGGTTGGTTCCTGATGGTGATTGCTTTACCCGTGGAAAATCAACCATTGTGGATTGTGATACCCATGGGAGGATTAACTCTGGGGTTGGGGGGGTGGATTATTTGGCAAGGAGGCGTGGGAGTTAAGCAATTGCTACAGAAGCCTTCAACCCAGTTAGCCACGTTGACGCTATTCGGGTTTACCCTTGGTGTATTGCTGCAATTTTTGGCAATTATTTACCTGCTAGGTAAGGATATATCCGTTGTCCCCCGCTATAACTTTGTTTATTATCCGGCGATTTGTGCGCTATTAGCAGCGAGTTTAATCGTAAATGTAGAGACGCGCCATGGCGCGTCTCATGGCGCGTCTGGGCGCAGGGGTGTCGGGATGCAGGGGAGATGGGCAATTGTCTTAACGTTGGCTATCTCTCTGGTGAGTACGGTTTGTGTTGTGGCTAATTTGGTGTTTCTCAAACCCTATTATCCTCAGCAGGTGGCGCAAAATATGATGATTGAACCCACGGTTCCCCTGATCATGGTGATGGGATATAAGGATCTTCAGGATGTAGGATTAGGATTAAGCTTTGCCTTGGCATTGGAGAACGTATCAGAGGATGGGAGTCAGGAGGGCGATCGCACAATAGCCTTTTTAAGTCGCCAACAGGGATATAATCAGGTTTGGCAACAGTTATCGGAATTAGCCATACCCTCTGTGTCTCCGTTGAATCTATGGATAATCGCTCCCGGCTTGAAGCGGCGAGACTATCCCCAAAATCTTGCGATCGCGAACCAAAAAACCTGTATCCTTGATCCGAGTCAACATTACCGGATTGGTATTCCTTATCAGTTATACCGATGTAGTTGAGATTTGGCGTAAGCTACACCAGAAAGGATGTTTTCAACAACAGTTGCAATGAAAGTAAATATTATTAAGTCTATTCGAGGACTCGCTGCTCTAATTCTGGCGTTGGTTTTAGTTTTAGTTCCCCTATCTGCCCAAGCTGCTAATCCCTCTGCCCGACAGCTTATTAATGACGGTGTATCTGATCTAAGTGCCATGGATTTCTCCGGTCAAAATTTAGCTGAACTGGAGATATCTAAAATGAATCTGACGCAAACGAATTTAAGCAATACCGATTTACGCAGTGTGGTGATTAGTGATTCCACGATGACTGACGCTAATCTACAGGGTGCAGATTTTTCATACAGCATTGCTTATAAAGTTAACTTCAAAGGGGCGGATTTGAGTGATGCGGTTCTAGAGGAAGCAATTTTGTTAGGTTCTCGCTTGGATGATGTTAATATCACCGGTGCTGATTTCAGCAATGCTGTTTTAGATCGCGTGCAAGTCCAAAGTCTCTGTACTAGAGCTAGTGGGGTTAACTCAAAAACGGGAGTAGAGACTCGCGAATCATTAGGATGTCGATAAATTGTCTACTGTAGGGGCGCACCGACGTGCGCCCTTTACCGACGTGCGCCCTTTACCGACGTGCGCCCTTTACCGACGTGCGCCCAGAAAACCCGCTCACAAACAAAGTTCAGGTGACCATTCTTGATGACCGCGCCCAGGGTAACATTTGAACTGAGATCCTGCCCAAATCATCTGCCATTGTTCATTAGCTTGAGCAGAGGGATTTTTCTGGAACTCAACACGATATCGGATACCTCTAACAGAATCATCCTTTAATCCAGTCTGAGTCAGAATAACAATTGCCTGATCCGGTTTAGGATAAGAAACATCCACGCTGGCTGAATCCGTGTTAGAGTCGCTATTGCCAAACGCCGAGAGTGCGATCGCGTTTGGATTGCTACCGGTTAAACTCGTCCTATCTGCAAGTTGGGATAGATCAATGGAACGATAATCTTCCCGGTTAGCCGCCAACGTCTGAGCCGATGAAAAATTTTGCTGGGGAGTCGAGTTACCTGGAGAATCGGGGGATGGCTCAGTCGATGAGGAAATCGTTTCATCAGGTGAAGGATTAGCGTCTGTGATTGTCGCTTCTTTTCGATTACTGATGCTGGTACAAGCCGTCAGCAGGATTACCATACCAGCGAGACTCACCAAAGAAATTTTGCCCGATTTGACCATCCGATCCATCAATTTGCTCTGTAACCAGCTAATTCTATTGTAGGTTGGATAGAGAAGCACCCAGATTTAGCGGCGGGCGGGTAATCCCTATTTTCCACCTCTATAGTTTAAGCACCCGTCATCAAGCTAAAATGCGATCTGGCAAATGCTATTGTTATTTAACGCCTAGTTCATAGGGAATACCACCTCATGATCCACGAAGTTTTCATGCCCGCCCTTAGCTCCACCATGACCGAAGGCAAAATTGTCTCTTGGGTAAAATCCCCAGGGGACAAAATAGAAAAAGGCGAAACCGTGGTAGTGGTTGAGTCTGACAAGGCGGATATGGATGTGGAGTCGTTCTATGAGGGCTATCTAGCCGTCATTACTGTACCCGCAGGTGAAACTGTGCCTGTAGGGGAGGCAATTGCCCTGCTAGCCGAAACTCCTGACGAAATTGAGACGGCTAAACAACAAGCCTCCCAATCCAGTTCCGCCTCAGCCCCAGCCAGTACTCCGCCTGATCAAACGCCAACAGCTGAAACTGCTACTGTCTCAGCCGCCCCCCAAGCGCAAGATACCCCCAGTCGCCGTAATGGACGCACTGTCGCCTCTCCTAGGGCTAAGAAATTAGCCAGGGAGTTGAAGGTTGAACTCGACACGTTGACGGGTAGTGGTCCTCATGGACGCATTGTGGCAGAAGATGTGGAAGCCGCCGCTGGGAAAACTCGCCAACCCGAACCCACCGCTGCACCGCAACAGCCAACGTCTCAGCCTGCGGCTCAACCGATGGCTACACCCACGACACCTATTTCTGTCCCCCTCGGTGAAGTGGTTCCCTTCAACACGCTGCAAAATGCTGTGGTGCGGAATATGGTGGCGAGTCTTCAGGTGCCATCCTTCCGGGTAGGGTATACCATCACTACCAATGAATTGGATAAGCTGTATAAACAAATTAAGCCTAAGGGCGTGACAATGACTGCCCTATTAGCCAAAGCCGTCGCTGTAACATTGAAACAACATCCCACAATCAATGCCTGTTATACGGAAAAGGGGATTCAGTATCATGCTGGCGTCAATGTGGCTGTCGCTGTGGCAATGGCAGATGGGGGACTGATTACACCAACCTTACAAAAAGCCGATGAGGTGGATATTTATTCCTTGTCTCGCACTTGGAAAGGGTTGGTTGAACGCTCCCGACGCAAGCAGTTGCAACCGGAGGAATATAGTTCCGGTACGTTTACGATCTCGAATTTGGGAATGTATGGCGTTGACCGTTTTGATGCGATTTTACCGCCGGGACAAGGGGCAATCATGGCCATTGGCGCATCACGTCCGCAAGTGGTGGCGACAACCGATGGCATGATGGGGGTGCGGAATCAGATGCAGGTGAATATGACTTGTGATCACCGGATTATTTACGGTGCTGATGCAGCAGCTTTCCTGCAAGATTTGGCGAAGTTGATTGAAACCAATCCGCAATCATTGACGCTGTAATCTTATTTTGTCCTGTAACACACACGATCAAATAGTGGCTAAGGGCGGGTTTTGCCTTTGAGGTTATCGGTAGATAGTCAAATTAAACGGCTAAACCCGCCCCGACAATTGACAGATGAATTTTTGACAGTCAATGATTCAATTCCAAACAATTTGTAAATCTAAAATAAAACCCGGTAAAACATTTTCTCCCGATAACTGGGTCGGATTTTCCAGTATTTCTACCGTTTGTCCTTGGCGATAAATTTCAACCCGACGAGTTGGTCGATAGAGTAACCAACCCAGTCTGACTTGATTATTCATGTATTCCTGCATTTTAGCTTGGGTTTCTGGTAACGTATCGCTGGGTGACATTAACTCCAAAACAAAATCCGGAGCAATGGGGGGAAACTTTTCTTTCTGTTCCTCTGTCAGCGCATCCCATCGTTCACGTTGAATCCAAGCCACATCGGGAGAACGGTTCGCCCCATGGGGTAGATGAAAACAGGTGGAAGAGTCGAAAACTTCTCCCAATCCCGTTTGTCGATTCCAAATAACGAAATCAGCGATAATTCCAGCATTTCGTTTTCCCGTTTCTCCGCCTGTGGGGGACACGATGATCAGTTCTCCTTTCGCATTGCGTTCAAATTTTACGTCGGGATTGATTCGGCAAAGATGATAAAATTGCTCTTGATTCAGGTGAACAATTGGGTCGAGGTTAAGTGTAACGGTTGTCATGTTGGATAAGGATTCAATTCCAAACAATTTGTAAATCTAAAATAAAACCCGGTAAAACATTTTCTCCCGATAACTGGGTCGGATTTTCCAGTATTTCTACCGTTTGTCCTTGGCGATAAATTTCAACCCGACGAGTTGGTCGATAGAGTAACCAACCCAGTCTGACTTGATTATTCATGTATTCCTGCATTTTAGCTTGGGTTTCTGGTAACGTATCGCTGGGTGACATTAACTCCAAAACAAAATCCGGAGCAATGGGGGGAAACTTTTCTTTCTGTTCCTCTGTCAGCGCATCCCATCGTTCACGTTGAATCCAAGCCACATCGGGAGAACGGTTCGCCCCATGGGGTAGATGAAAACAGGTGGAAGAGTCGAAAACTTCTCCCAATCCCGTTTGTCGATTCCAAATAACGAAATCAGCGATAATTCCAGCATTTCGTTTTCCCGTTTCTCCGCCTGTGGGGGACACGATGATCAGTTCTCCTTTCGCATTGCGTTCAAATTTTACATCGGGATTGATTCGACACAGATGATAAAATTGCTCTTGATTCAGGTGAACAATTGGGTCGAGGTTAAGCGTAACGGTTGTCATAAGTAGTTAAGATAGAAAGCAATTGATACAGTTAAAGACTATTTTACGCGATCGCTTAATTTCCCTCGCCATCAAAGCTCAGAACTGGTGCAGGTTTTACCATTACACCACCATCTGTAGGGAACCCTTGATGAACATTGGTGTAAACTTAAGGCTGAAACCTTTACTTAATCAGAGATCCCCCCTAGCCCCCCTTCAAAAGGGGGGAACAAGAAATCTAGTTTCTCTTAAACAGGGGCAAACCAGAAATTAGGAAAGGGTAGGGTAAGCAAACGATGTCTCAACCATGTCTCAACCGTTCGTCCAAGGTGAAACAATAGCCGCGATCGCAACTGCTGTTGTTCCCCAACAGGGGAGTGTGGGAATCGTGCGGGTGTCGGGGGAAAATGCCTTAGAAATCGCCCGTCAACTATTCCACGCACCTGGGCGTCAAGCTTGGCAAACTCACCGCATTCTCTATGGGTATGTGCGTCATCCTCAAACCCAGCACATCGTGGATGAAGCCCTACTCCTAATTATGCAATCTCCTCGCTCTTATACTCGTGAAGATGTCGTCGAGTTCCATTGTCATGGTGGGATTATGCCTGTGCAGCAGGTGTTGCAATTATGCCTAGAATTAGGCGCACGATTAGCCCAACCGGGAGAGTTTACCCTACGAGCATTTTTAAATGGGCGGTTGGATTTAACCCAAGCCGAAAGCATCGCTGACTTAGTGGGTTCTCGTTCCCCCGCCGCCGCCCAAGCTGCATTAGCCGGAATACAAGGGAAGCTGGCTGTACCGATTCGCCAACTCCGGGCGACGTGTTTAGATAGTTTGGCAGAAATTGAAGCCAGAATCGACTTTGAGGAGGATTTACCGCCCTTAGATGAAGCGGGGATCGTTGCCCAAATTCAACAAGTATTAACGGATATTAACCAAATTCTCGCCACCGCCGATCGCGGTCAATTATTGCGAACCGGCTTAAACGTCGCCATTGTCGGGCGTCCGAATGTGGGTAAATCCAGTTTATTGAACGCCTGGAGTCGTAGCGATCGCGCGATCGTTACTGATTTACCCGGTACAACTCGTGATGTGGTAGAGTCGCAGTTAGTCGTGGGTGGCATCCCCATACAGGTTCTAGATACCGCCGGAATCCGGGAAACCGTGGATCAAGTCGAGAAAATTGGCGTTGAGCGATCGCGCCGTGCAGCTGAGGCGGCTGATTTAATTGTATTGGTGATTGAAGCCACAGGGGGCTGGAGTTCAGAAGACCAAGAAATTTATACCCAAGTCAAACACCGTCCCCTAATTTTAGTCATTAATAAAACCGATCTCGCCCCCGCTGATTCTGTCTCCTATCCGGATAGTATTGACCGAGTAATTACAGCCGCCGTTGCCAAAAATGAAGGGATTGAGGCATTAGAACAAGGGATTCTTGAGGCGGTACAAACCGGAACCCTACAGGCGGCTGACTTAGATTTAGCGATTAACCAGCGACAAGCCGCCGCCTTAACCCAAGCCAAGATAGCGCTGGAACAGGTACAAGAAACCATTACCCAGCAGTTACCTTTAGATTTTTGGACAATTGATTTACGTGGCGCGATTCAAGCCTTAGGTGAAATTACCGGGGAGGAAGTAACGGAATCCGTGCTTGACCGAATTTTTAGTCGCTTCTGTATTGGCAAGTAGGTTGCCTTACGTTTCCTTATATTTAACTACCCCTCCCAGTAAATAGCGATATAATAAAAGTTTTACCTGACCACCTTGCCCTGTCGTTGCATTCTTCTTTAACCATTTTGGAACCCAGGAACGAGGAATTAAACCAGCCCATCCAAACCCCAAGCGAC
>NZ_JBKHHI010000323.1:0-7760 GCF_046539235.1 Coleofasciculus sp. | reverse complement strand
AGCAAGATGCTTTTGGGTAGCGAGCAAGATGCTTTTGGGTAGCGAGCAAGATGCTCGCACTACGGCAAGGATCTCGCAATTCTTGACATTATGGTTTAAATGCCGAACAGCTTACCAAGTTGCGTTCTATCATGTCTAGGAAGAGCGAAGATCGTCTACAATCAAAGTCCCCCTTTTTAAGGGGGATTTAGGGGGATCGACAATGTACCGCATAGCAGAGCAAACTGCTGTAAGTCGGTGCGTTACGCTGCGCTAACGCACCCTACAAAATTACCCTATAAACGACGTTCCACCTCAGCCACCATCAACAGCGTTTTCAACACCGAATCGGGATTCAAACTCATCGAATCAATCCCTTCCTCCACCAAAAACTTGGCAAACTCCGGATAATCGCTAGGCGCTTGACCGCAAATACCAATCTTACGCCCACACTCTTTCGCTGTTTGTATCGCCAACTTCACCATCCGTTTCACACCGCGATTGCGTTCGTCAAAAATATGCGCCACTAGCGCCGAATCTCGGTCTAATCCTAACGTCAATTGTGTCAAATCATTTGACCCAATGGAAAACCCATCAAAAACTTCAGCAAACTCATCCGCCTCCATCACATTACTCGGTAACTCACACATCACATACACCTGCAACCCATTCACCCCACGGGGTAAACCATTTTTTGCCATCTCCGCTATCACCTGACGCCCTTCATCAGGAGTGCGACAGAAGGGAATCATCGGAATTACATTTGTTAATCCCATCTCATCCCTTACCCGCTTTATCGCCTGACATTCCAACGCGAAGGCTTCCCGATACTTCGGATCACAATACCGCGACGCCCCTCGCCACCCCAGCATCGGATTATCTTCTTTGGGTTCAAAACCTTGACCGCCTAAAAGGTTAGCGTATTCATTACTCTTAAAATCCGACATCCGCACAATTACAGGTTTGGGATAAAACGCCGCCGCAATAATTCCTACCCCACGCGCCAATTTATCGACAAAGAACTGGGGTTTATCGGCATAATTCTTCGTTTTCTGGGCAATTTTAGCTTTCACTGATTCATCCCGCAATTGATGATAATGAATCAACGCCAGAGGATGAACTTCAATATGATTGGCAATAATAAACTCCAACCGTGCTAAACCCACACCATCACAGGGAATTGCGGCTAAACCAAAAGCCTGATCTGGATTACCTACATTCATTAAAATTTGGGTTCGGGTGCGAGGTAAATTATCCAACGGTGTTTCTTGTACCTCAAAGGGTAATAACCCCTGATAAACTCGTCCTTCATCCCCTTCCGCACAGGAAATTGTCACCGCTTGACCCGTGGTTAATACCTCCGTTGCATTCCCACAGCCGACAATCGCCGGAATTCCCATTTCTCGCGCAATAATCGCCGCATGGCAAGTACGTCCCCCTTGGTTGGTGACAATAGCGCTGGCTTTTTTCATAATCGGTTCCCAGTCGGGATCAGTGCGGTTGGTGACTAATACTTCCCCCGGTTGGAACAGATGAATGTGAGACGCATCCATAATAATATGGGTGATTCCTTGACCAATGGCTGCACCCACACTGCGTCCCGTAACTAATACTTCGCTGCGTTGATTCAACTGATAGGTTTTGAGAACTTGTGCTGATTTCTGGGATTGTACGGTTTCCGGACGCGCCTGGACAATAAATAACTCCCCGGTTATGCCATCTTTTGCCCATTCAATATCCATGGGGGTATAGAGTCCCCGAACTTGGGAATAATGGTCTTCAATTTGTACCGCCCAACGCGCTAATTGTAAGACTTCTTCATCTTTAAGGCAGAATTTCTTTTGGTCACAGGGGGCGACTCGCACATTGCGCGTCAGTCTCGAACCCCCTTCGTCGTATATCATTTCAATTTCTTTGGTTCCCAGGCGTTTCTCCAGAATCGGGCGACATCCCTGTTTTAATGTTGGTTTAAAGACCACATATTCATCGGGATTAACCGCACCTTGAACCACCGTTTCGCCCAAACCATAAGCGGCGGTAATTAATGCGGTATTTTTGAATCCAGTTTCGGGGTCAATGGAAAACATCACCCCGGAACAGGCTAAATCAGACCGCACCATTTTCTGAATTCCCACCGAAAGCGCCACATCAAAGTGGTCAAATCCGTTATGTTCCCGATACGCAATGGCGCGGTTGGTAAACAGGGAGGCGAAGCATTTATGGGTAAATTCCAGAACCCCTTTGAAACTATTCACATTTAAATAGGTTTCCTGTTGACCGGCAAAACTCGCATCTGGCAAGTCTTCCGCCGTCGCCGAGGAACGAACCGCTACATCGATTCCCTCCCCGTAGCGATCGCACAATTGTTGATACGCCACCCGAATTGCTTGAGTCAGTTCTAGGGGAAACTCCATACTCAGGATTAACTGTCGCGCTTTTTTCCCATGCTGTTGCAGATTACTCACATCATCCACATTCAAATCTGCAAACAGGTGGCGCAGTTTGACTTCTAAATCGGCGCTTTCGATAAAGTAACGATAAGCATACGCCGTAATCGCAAACCCGGTAGGTACATTGATTCCCTGGGGGGTGAGTTGTCCAATCATTTCACCCAGAGAGGAATTTTTGCCCCCGACAAAGGGTAGGTCATCCAGTCGGATTTGATCAAACCAGAGGATCAATAATTGATCTTTAGGGACTGGGGTAGAGGTCTGAGGGGTTGAGGCTAACATAACTTTTTTTCTTAACCGTATAATTTAAGTTTAGCTTTAGAAAATAGGAAAAATTCTGCCTCATCTCCTCTTGCTCCCCAACAAGGGCGGGTTTAGTCAAGTTATTGGTTTGTTGGGTAACTTTATCAGTCAAACCCGCCCCTACAAATTGACGCCCCAGCTTCCCCTCCCAGCCCCTCTCGACCCAAAATGCTGCTCAAAAAGTAAAAGATTGGCTGTATGGGTGTAGCCAATCTTGTCCAACATGTATTACAATTTCTCTTTCGACTGAATCTTAATTCACGGGTTCATCTACATTCACGGGTTCAAAACAGCTCCAGATAGCCTCTGGAGCTTTTTCTGTCGTGCTATCATAACAGATTTTTTTCAAAAATGGGGATTTTGCCTTTCGTGTCATAATTTTTGCACAGAGCGTCAGCGTGTATCAATATGGGCAAACTCTTAGCAAGACGTTACCAATTTATCAAAGTCCTGGATACCGATGAATTGGGTCGCACTTATTTAGTGGTAGATATTCACTCTCCCCAGCATCCTAAATGCGTGGTCAAGCAAATTCGACTCCCACCGAACTCCTCTCCAACTCGATCATCTATTCTCAGCCGTCTGGAAAAAACCTCAGAATTGCTGAAAAAGCTGGGTCAACATGACCAAATTCCCCGATTGATCACCTCGTTTGCCCAAATAAATCAGTTTTATCTCGTTCAAGAGTTTATTCGCGGTCATCCTTTAACTGACGAACTCATACCCGGTGATCCGCTGACCGAAAATCAGGTGATTAGCCTGTTAAACGAACTCCTCAACCTCTTAGCGTTTGTCCATAAACAGGGTGCAGTCTTAGGAAACCTCAAACCTTCCACAATTATCCGCCGCCAAGGAGATGACAAATTAGTGCTAACAACCTGGGGAATTATCCACCAATTGAGTCCCCAAATCGCCCAGTCATTCCACAAATTAGCCCCCAATCCCCCCAATCCGACTTTTGTTGATCACTCCCCCAAACCATTCCCAGAACCCCTCCACGTTAATCGTGACTTGTCCGCCTTGGGGATCATCGCCATTCAAGCTATGACTGGATTATCCGTCAGCGAGTTAGCAGAACTCAAACAAGCAAACCAGGGTCAACATGAAACCAGCGCTTGGCAAGCTTACACCCAAGTTAGCCCAGAGTTAGCCGCTATTCTGGAGAAAATGGTGCATGATGATCACCAGAATCGGTATCACCAAGCTAAAACAGTGCTGGCGGATCTCAGTCGTATCCCGGAGAGGAACAGTGTTTCTCAATTTTCTTTACCCTCGTTACCGGATATCAATCCGGCGATCGCGACAATTACCTATCCCAGTCGTCAGTTTAAACCCTGGGTTATCCTCACGGCTATCGGATTAGTGGGAATCATGGCGTTAGTTCTGGCTTATACCCTGCGCCTCCCGCAACGCCTAATGGCGCAATACGTCCTCCACCAAGGAAAAATCCAAGCACAAGAACAACAATCTGAGGCGGCGATTGACTACTATACTCAAGCCATTACCTATCAGCCGCAAAATGCGACAGCTTACTATTATCGGGGAAAGATTTACGCGAATCAGGGAAAAACTCAGTCCGCCTTGGCTGATTTGACTCAGGCGATTCAACTCAATCCCCAAAATGCTGACGCCTATTACCAACGAGGAAATCTGCGCCTGGAGTTAGGCGATCGCCTTGGGGCTAAGGCTGATTATACCCAAGTCCTACAACGTGACCCTACTTTTACCCCAGCCTGGGTAAATCGAGGTCAAATCCATGCCGACTTAGGACATGAACAAGCTGCCATTGACGATTATACCCAAGCCATTCAATTTAAACCCAATCTGGTCACGGCTTACCTGAAGCGCTGTCGTTCTCGTTCTAATCTCGGTAATCAAAAGGGTGCGATTGACGACTGTACCACCGCGATTAATTTACGACCGCATAATGCCCTAGCTTATCAAAACCGTGGTTTAGCCCGTCAGCGTCGGGGAGATAGTCGCGGGGCGATAACGGATTATACGGTAGCGATTCAATTGAATCCAGAGGCGGCAGAAGCTTACTATAACCGAGGATTAGCCCGTCAGGAAATCGAAGATATATCCGGTGCGATCGCGGATTACACCCAAGCGATTGAACGAAATCCTAATTATGCTTTAGCTTACTACGAACGAGGGTTAGCCCAAGCCCAACTGGGAAATCGATTAGCCGCGATCAACGATTTACAGAAAGCGGCTCAACTTTGCCGTAATCTAGGTAAGCTGGATTGTTATGAAGCGGCGCAGTCTCAACTGTCTAGAGTGACTCCCTCGCCAAACTAAGTGTGAGCCTTTGAAAAGTTTTTATGATTTTGGATAGAAACTATAATCAATGGTTGTAGGGGCGAGTCGCTGCATATCCTAGGCGGCGTGAGAATTAAGGTATCTCGACTCGCCCTCATCTAATGTATGCGGTGTCAGATAATTATTGATACCCTACGGTCTTATCCGAGAATTAAAAATACCGGGCGGTGTTGACCTGGAATTGTCGAGATTGTTGCCATTTATGATTAAAATATCGCGGTTTTTGTCCAGGGCGACCCGATATAATTAAGGGTTGGGTAATGCCAATTGAGTACGGCGGGTCGCCCCTACAGCCCTTGCTTCCCTTAACCCAACCTATTGCCTCTCACCCTGACATAGCCCGGTGTAGATTAAATCTTTACGATACAAACCGGAAGAGTAGTACAATAATAGATTGTGTCCTTATTCAAAGTTGTTTATGCCGAAACTGAAAAGCCGTAGAGCAGCCGCGAAACGTTTTCGACCCACCGGAAGCGGTAAAATTAGACGACGCAAGGCGTTTAAGAGTCACTTGCTGGAGCGCAAAAACTCAGGACGGAAGCGGCGTCTGTCGAAACTGAGCTTGGTCAATGAACGGGATGGCGATAATGTACGCCTGATGCTTCCCTATTTTTAGACTGCTTTAGACGAATATACTGTTTATGGTCACAAATTGAGCTTTTGTCATACTGAATCGAACAGAGTGCAGCGAAACATCTGGTGAGATTCTTCACTCCGCTATCGCTTCGTTCAGAATGACAGACTCTAACCGTGGCAGGTATAACCATCTAGCTTGTATCAATTAGGAAGAGTCAATGACAAGAGTAAAACGCGGTAACGTCGCCCGTAAACGACGCAAGAAAGTTCTCAAGCTGGCGAAAGGATATCGGGGTGCTCACTCCAAACTCTTCCGTACAGCCAATCAACAGGTGATGAAAGCATTGCGGAACGCTTATCGCGATCGCCGCAAGCGCAAGCGGGATTTTCGTCGCCTCTGGATTACTCGGATTAATGCCGCCGCTCGTCAGAATGGTATAAGCTACAGTCAGCTTATCGGTCAGATGAAAAAGGCGAATATTCAGATCAATCGCAAGATGTTGGCACAATTAGCTGTGTTAGATCCCGCCAGCTTTCAAAAGGTTGTAGAACTTGCTAGCCAAGGCGCGAAGTAAGTTCAGTAGAGTCAAACGTTTTCGATTGAGATCGCGGGGGTGCAGGGGTGCAGGGGAACCAATTTGTAGGGGCGGGTTTGACCGATAACGTTAGCCAACAAACCAATAATGTGGCTAAACCCGCCCTGGTTAGGGGGTATAATTTCCCTCTTCCCCAATCCCCAATCCCCAATCCCCTCAACCAATCACCAATCCCAGATAGATGATTGCCCACAGGTTTGTTAACGTCGGTGTAGCACTTGGATTGATGGGGATGACTCTCGTACAACCCCGATCCGCTGATCCGGCTGAATTGGCAGAAATTGAGCAACGGGGTCAATTAATTGTTGCGGTAAAAGATAATGTGCGTCCCTTGGGCTTTCGCGATGCGACGGGAAGCCTACAAGGACTAGAAATTGATATCGCCCGACGACTGGCTAAAGAATTGCTAGGGAGTCCAGAGGCTGTGGTTTTGCAGCCAGTGACGAATCGCGATCGCTTGAGTGTGGTATTCGAGGATCGGGTTGATATTGCGATCGCTAGAGTCACGGTAACGGATTCCCGCGCCCGCTTGGTTGATTTCAGTATCCCCTATTATTTGGATGGTGCAGGGATTATTACCAAAGATGCCTCAATCAATCTATTGAGCGATTTAGACAACCAAACCATCGCTGTCCTCAAGGGTTCGAGTACAATCGCGGTGATCAAGTATGCTTTACCCAATGCCCAATTAGTCGGCGTTGACTCCTACCAAGAGGCGCTATCTCTGCTAGAGGCGGGAGAAGCCAACGCCTTTGCTGCTGATCAGACAGTTCTGACTGGATGGGTACAGCAATACCCAGACTATCGATTGCTCCCCTATCGCTTATCTGGTGCAGCTTTGGCAATCGTGATGCCTAAAGGATTGCAGTATACCGCCCTGCAACAACAAGTCAATCAGGCGATTAAACGTTGGCACGCCGAAGGGTGGTTAGCTGAACGTGCTGCCGCTTGGGGTTTACCATGATAAAAGATTGAAACCCGTCCCGTATAAGTTGCACAGGATTATGGATGACACTCTGCCACAAATTTATCTAATCATATTGTTAGTCCTGCTTGGCGTTGCAGCTTTGGCAGTAATTCGCCAAGTGTTCAAAACCCGTAAAATCGAAAGCACCCTCTCCAAGCTGGAGCAAAAGCTGCAAAAAGAGCGAGGATCAGTCCAAGACTACTACGAGTTGGGTAGTATCTATCTGGACAAGAAACTCTTTGCTCAAGCCGTTATTCTATTCCAAAAAGCACTGAAAGCTCCGGATGCTTCAGAAACCAATCTAGCTCCGGTTCATAATGCCCTCGGTTTTGCCTACTTTGCCCAAGATCAGTACGATATTGCCATTCGCCAGTATAAGGAAGCCTTAAAACTAGAGCCAGATTATGTGACAGCTCTCAATAACTTGGGTCATGTTTACGAGCGCAAGCAGCTAACCGCTCAAGCGTTAGAGGCGTATGAAACAGCGCTCAAGCATGAACCGAAGAATGATACGGCGAAGCGGCGAGCGGAATCCCTCCGCAAGCGGCTAGTGCCATCCAGCTAAAT
>NZ_JBKHHI010000322.1:0-7762 GCF_046539235.1 Coleofasciculus sp. | reverse complement strand
CCCCAGCTCCCCCAGCTCCCCCAGCTCCCCCCGCTCCCCTTGCCTTTCAGCTTAAGTTGACACTAATGTTTAATACTCCGGTACTGATGGGTCAATTTCCCGACTCCAAGCGGTAATGCCTCCTTTGACATTGATCCCTTCAATTCCGGATTCTTTGAGAATACCCAAGGCTTTAGCCGAACGTCCTCCCATCTTACAATGGGCAATTAAGCGGTGACCATTCAGGAGTTGCTTAACTTTTTCGACACCTGAACCCTGTTCAATATCCGGTAATGGGACTAAAACAGCACCGGGAATTTTAGCAATCTCGTATTCATTGGGATTGCGGACATCAACGAGGACAAAATCCTTGGTTCCACTATCCAACAATTGCTTGAGTTCTTGAACAGTCATCTCTTGAATTGCCATTAACCGTTGCGCCTCCTGTTCTTTGGCTTGGGTAATACCACAGAATTGTTCGTAGTCTACTAATTTTTCGATAACGGGGCGTACTGGATTCGGTCGCAGTTTCAGTTCCCGGAATTTCATTTCCAGGGCGTTGTACAGTAACAACCGTCCGCTGAGGGTTGTCCCCTTACCAAGGATAATTTTAACGGCTTCCGTGGCTTGGATGAGTCCAATAATTCCGGGCAAAATACCCAAAACGCCACCTTCGGCACAGGAAGGAACCATTCCCGGTGGTGGGGGTTCGGGGAACAAGTCGCGGTAATTAGGTCCATCTTCGTAGTTAAAGACGCTGGCTTGTCCTTCAAACCGCAAGATGGAACCGTAGACATTAGGTTTACCCAGGATCACACAGGCGTCATTGACGAGGTAACGGGTGGGAAAGTTATCGGTTCCATCGACAACAATATCGTAGGGTTTGACGATATCCAGCGCATTCTCGGATGTCAGGCGGGTTTCGTAGAGATCAACTTGACAATAGGGGTTAATTTCTAGAATCCGGGTTTTGGCGGACTGAATTTTCGGTTTCCCTACCCAGGATGTCCCGTGAATTACCTGACGTTGGAGGTTGGAACTATCGACGATATCAAAATCGACGATTCCGATACGTCCGATACCGGCGGCGGCTAAGTACAGTAAGAGGGGTGAACCGAGTCCTCCGGTACCGATACAGAGAACACTCGCCGCTTTGAGGCGTTTTTGTCCCTCTAGTCCAACTTCCGGCAGAATTAGGTGTCGAGAATATCGTTCGTATTCTTCTTTGGTTAGCTGGATTTCTTCCAGATTGGGATTTAACATGGCAATTTGGTATGGTTAGCGATTCGCGATTGGGGATTGGGTATTGGGGATTGGGCATTGGTGATTTATCCTTTGTTTGCTCCCCTGCACCTCTGCGCCTCTGCTTCCCCAGCTCCCAGACGTAGCATGCTACGTCTCTACATTGCTCCCCCGTTCCCCGGTTCCTCTACCGTGATCATATCTTCAGGTTGAAACTGGTGATGGGGATCGAGAGTCCAGCTTCTCAGGTCAGAAGCTATACCCTGTTGAACGGAAATTATAATATACGAATAACGCTGCCATGCGATCGCCCGATCAAATTCTGAGGGAATGGCTGGATGGTCAGGATGAGAGTGATAGATCCCAATGATATCTAATTCGCGATCGCGTGAGAGCTTCTGAACCTTCAACATCACCTCTGGGGCAATGCTAAACTGATTCCGTTTCGTCCCTGACTGACGCGGTGAACCCTTTACCCCTTGAAAGGCTTCCGCCGCCTGAGTATCCCAAGCGTTTTCTGTGGGTGAGACTTCTACCAGCGTTTTTACCTCCCCCTTAATTTGACCTAATAACAAACCACAGCATTCTTCTGGGTATGTGCTTTCGGCGTGAGTTTTCATCCTCTGAACCTGATCAACCCTAATTTTGAGTAAATAGTTGGGGAAATGCTCTGGGTTTTCCATAGATTTCCAAGTAAACACAGCTTGATTTAATTTGAACGGAACAACAAAATCCTTGCTCTTAAGGGATGCAATAGGGACAGAGATTAATAAGAATTGTGTATAACTTGCACCCCAACTTACCTCGAATAAGCATAATTTACGCTAAACTAAAATCAGGCAATCCTGATTTATAATACTTTTTAATCTATTTCGATTATGGCAAAAGCACTCCCACCAAACAATCCAGCTTATACGGCTTTCCTCGAACAGTTTACAAGCTATACGACCGAGGCTTTACGGCATCAAAATCCGGCAGTTAGTGATTCATTGAACCGGAGGCAGATTCCTCCTAGCCAGGTACGCCCTCTTGAGAGAGCTTACCAAATTTCCTTGAAACTCGGTAATGATTTGCCGCTCACCCCCATCAAAAAACAAATTTTACAACAAATTGATGCCGTTGTCTATTTTCTCCGAGATTTTCATATTGGGTTATTGGGTCAGCGTACCAGTCTATTTCATCTTTATGACGTTGAGATTCAAGTCGAATCCCATCTGCGCTATCAATTAGCGTTTGAATCTGGCAAACTGTTGATTCAAATCCCCTACTGGCAGATGGCAGTTTTAGACCGCTATCTGCCTTATCAAAAATTAAAATATCGCTGGCATCGCGGCAAACATTTACCGAAGTCTTCGCCCATTCGCAAAATTTGGTGGTTAGTTGATCCGATTGGAGAATTACGGTATAACCTCCGCTCCATGCTGGTGTTGGCGATTCAAAAGCAAATTTTGGGAATTGATCAGCTTTTTGTAAAATTCAACTTACTGGATAACGGGAACCAAAAACATCGAGCGGTTCAAGGTGATAATCCAGCCAAAACAGAACTTAAGAATCACGCGATCGCGTTCCTGAAGGGAACGGTAAAAGAAGAAAAATTGGGCGTGAATCTCGAACTCATCCTTGAAAATCAGGACGATGGCACAATTGCCCAGTTATTGGCAGTCTATAAGAAAAATTTGGCAGATCTAGATCAACTGGAAGAATTGGTGGAAACAGGGGCATTTATATTACAAGAAAAACTAAATGAAGAAGAATCACAAGTCGATGTCAAGATGTTTGGCTTTGTCAATGTCGGGAACTATCATCGGATTGATGTGGCGGTCAATGTGAGTAAAGGTTATCTGAAAAAATATGTGGATGTGATTCCGCGCAAGAGTAAGATTAAAGCGAGACAATTTGGCTTTGTCAATGTTTATACGATAGATGACATTACCGTAAAACCCAATTTTCATGGGGCGCTGACGCTCAACTTTGAAACAGCCGCGTTAGAACAAGCATTAAAAGAGTTAGACTTAGTGTAGTAAGCTGCTCGGCATATAAACTTTAATGTCAATAATGGCGCAATCCTTGTCGTATTGTAAGCATATTGCTAGCTAGTAATACCCAATTTAAATGCATAACAGCTTAGTGGATAATGTAGGGGCGGGTTTCACTATTATCACCTATGGCTTTATCCAAATGCGACTAAACCTTAGTAGATAATGTAGGGGCGGGTTTCACTATTATCATCTATGGCTTCATCCAAATGCGACTAAACCTTAGTAGATAATGTAGGGGCGGGTTTCACTATTATCATCTATGGCTTCATCCAAATGCGACTAAACCCGCCCCGATCAAGTGACAGAGTTTGTAAATTATAGAACAAAAATAAAATGGAACGTGGTTTACTTTGGTTACCCTTACTCGCTGTCTTTATTTGGTTAGCCTGGTCAGGTTGGAATGAATACCAAAAAGTTGAGGCGTATCGTGTATGGGCAGAACAATTTGAACGAGCAAAATATGATATTTATGCGGTACTGGGACAAAAGGAAAAAAATCTGACCTGGGGAAAACCGACTCGTTCGGGTCCAGTGGATTTAGAAACGTTTTCTCTAAATGATGTCCAAAGCATTAAACTGGTCGTTGATGGGCAAAATGTTAGCTTAGAGAATCCACCCAAAAAAGGTCGCGCGATCGCACTAGAGTTTCTCCTCCCAGAATCCACAGTTCAGGTTCCGTTTACCGAAATTCCTCTGGCGGTGGAGTGGGGCAATTTTCTCCGGAATTATAAATGAAATGGCTTTTATCGGGGCAAATTGAACTAAGTAGCGATTAAGACTAAGTAGGGTAAAGGTGCGTTACGCTTCGCTAACGCACCCTACAAATAGGTTGCCCATTTCCTGTCTCGTGACGTAGTTTGATTGAAACTTCGCGAGGAAGACAAATGACCAATGACCAATGACGAATGACTAATGACGAATGACCAATGACAAAAAGGAACGCTAACTCCTAAAATTCGTCTTTAAGTAAGGATAATAGTTCTGGTGCTTTTTATATGAAACCTATCTTACCTATTTTGGCGATTATCGGATTACTCCAGAGTTGCACCACCCCGGTGAACATTTCCTCTCAAGCCATCAGTAATCCTGCTAATTGCCCTAGCCAAACTGAACCCGTACCGATCGCGTCTGCTAATGATGAGGGACTGTATCAGCAATTTGACTATCACATTCGCGATATTATTACAGATGATGATACGATTACCTTCCAGACGCAGCAGTATAATATTGTATTTTGCCGATTTGATCGCACCTGGACAGTAGAACCGGGAACGTTAGCCAATGAATTCCAGACAGCTAATAATCCTGAACAATTCTCAGAAAATCTCCAGAACCCCCCCTATCAAACTATTGAACTTAACGGAAAAGCTTATCAATATCGCGTCATTCTCGAACCGAATCCCTTTGGAAATGAAGCGCAAGGAATTGAACCCGAAACGGTTGTCTTTGAACTGATTACTCCCAATAGCGAACAACCCCAACGTCACCCCCTCTATACCTTAGACCAGGTAAGGCAGGCTGAAGTCGGATTTTCCTTGGGAGTTCCTCGAATTACCTCCGCCCTCAGTTATGCGGATCGCCTATTTTGGTCAGTCGCATCGGAACAAGGGGAAGGATTTAGTGGTATTGCCACGATGGTTGGTTACAATCCTGATATGAATGAGTTGGTGGTGATTCAACCTGAAGAAATTCAAGGGCAACAAATTACTGATTTTGTCATCGCCGGAGATCCCAGCAATCCCGTCTTTTGGCTGGGAACTCAAATCAGTGGTGAAGGGAATCCCTATTTATCTGGAATGGGATTAGTCGCCTATCGTCCTTCTCCCCCTAGTCTCAAATCGGGAACAATTACCTCCTACACCGTCCGCAATAGTCCGATTATTGGGGCAATTCCTGATCAACTGTACTTAGAAAGCGATCGCCTCTGGCTTGGAACTGGAAACGGGGTTTGCCAGGTTCGTTGGCAAGGGGCAGATAATCCTGGAAATTGGTCTTGTTGGCGATTTGCAGCAAAGGCGAAACTGCCGAGTCAGGGATTGCCGATTTACCGCCGTTTATTAGCGGAAACTCCAGCGGTTACTCTTGACCCAGATCAGGTGGGAGACACGGTAGAGGTGTTATGGTGGTCTCCGTTGGACTACCAAACCCAAAAAGGGCGGTATGAAGTTCGGTATGAGGATGGCTTTACCGTCACTTTAAACGAGGGGACGAGTTCTTGGTCTGAGAAATATGGGTCATCATGGCAACCTCGTTCCTGGCAACCGCCTCTATACTGGGCGGGACACGAATGGCATTGGAATGGTGATCGCTTTGTGCGCGGTTTTGATCAAGTCGCCCTAAATTTCTTTGGTGGTGGACCTCTGGGAATTGTATCTGATCAGGATCAATGGACAGGGGAAAATCCTGCCAATATGAATGCCTTGCGGGGTGATCTGGAAGTATTGGAATTAACAGAAACGACTACTAAGCTGAATTATTATTCAGGTTGGGTGGAGGAAGAGTTCCTCAATCCTTATTTCACCGTCGTCCCCCAAAATCGCCCCTTCAATCCTCGTCCCAATCCTTTGGATGAGATGGCACGTTTGTAGAAATGTTACTCTACCGGGTGGGGGTTTGGAAACCAAACCCCTACATCTAATCATCCACAAAATTAGCGATAACCGGGAAATGATCAGAGGGAAAAATCCCTTGCCATTTCCGATCATCAACCGTCACCGTTTCTCGTCTCAGGCGACTATCGTAATAAATCGTATCAACAGCCGCAAACGCCTCACCTGTAAACCCATGAATACTCTGCTGTTTGTTTAATTCAACACCCGCCAATGCATCATGGAGAGTAATCGGATTAGCTGATAAATCAGATAAGATTTCCCGTGGCAAGCTATCGGGTTCAGCGTTAAAATCACCTGTAAGGAAGAGATAGGTCGTGTCAGGATTGCAGTGAATCATGCGATCGCGGATCAGCGTTGCCCCCAGTTCCCGTGCCTTGGCACTGGTATAATCCAGATGGGTATTAAAACAGGTGATCGTTTTAGTATCCTGCGCTACACCAAAGACTGCCCAGCTTGCCATTCGCGGTACAGGATTTCCCCACTTAGGACTGATACTCCCAGCAATATTAGGCGTATCGCTTAAGAAAAAATCGCCACTATCTAGGCTGATGAGACGATTTTGGTTATAGAAAATCGCACAATGTTCCCCTGTCCCTGTCCCCGTGCGATCGCCCCCAATACTTTGATAATTAGGGAGACGGCGATGTAAGTCAAGTAGCTGGTGGGCTTTGCCTTCCTGTGTGCCAATAATATCCGGATTATACTCCTGGATCAGCGCCGCGATCGGATCACGCCGAATTCTCCAATCTTGGTTATCTGGATCAGGCTTATCGTAACGGATATTGAACGTTATGATTCTAATGTTCATAGGTGATTCGTCCTTAGTCATTCGTAATACTCAAGGAAGCGAGAAGCAAGCTACATAATTTGTTCCCTGGTCTCTATTCCCTATTGCCTATTCCCTATTACCTATTGCCTATTGCCTATTGCCTATTACCTATTGCCTCTGTTCACAACTCAAATCGAAACATTATATAACATTTAGTTAACTTATAGTTAAGGTAAGATTAAATGTTTGTTAATATAATGGAAAGTAAGAGATTATGAGACAGGAGGTAAGATATGGCAAAGTCCACATCATCCGATTCCGCACAGGTCAGTAAACAAAACTTTCTTTACCCTAGATGCCGCTATTACGGCAAGTTTACGCCAGAGGATCTAGCCTTTAATGCCAACTTGCAAGAGTTTGCCCAGCAAGTGTCCTATATTTCTGCCCTAGAAACTGGAGGCAAGATTTCCTCTGAACAAGCTTATCAGCAAGTACAGTCACTCTGGAAGCAGTTGAAACATAGTAAGGAATCCTTGGGCATTGGTCAAGCTACCCCCCCAAAAAACTGATAGTTTTTGTATAAGACGGTAGTTTGAGAGAAACTGTGAAACACGATGCTGCAATTTTAGTCATTGAAGATGAAGAAATTTTGCGGGACATTATCCTTAATGTCTTACAGGAAAAAGGGTATCAGGCAATTGGCACTGGGGATTCTGGCAGGGGCTTACTCTTAGCCAAAGAGTTTGTCCCTGATTTGATTTTGTGCGATATTCGGATGCCAAAGTTAGATGGGTATGAAGTTCTCAAAGCTTTACGTCAAGATTCAAGGACTAGGACTATACCCTTTATCTTTATTTCAGCCGAAAAAAGCCAAACTGTTAGGAACCGAGGGCAGCAGTTTGGGGCAAATGGTTATCTCGCCAAACCTTTTACAACCGATGAACTCTTAAAGGTAATCACTAATCATCTTAACTTTTATCAATAAACGATAATTTTTTTTGTCTATATTTATTGCCGATAACAGCAATTTATAATTACGAATAAGGGCGGGTTTTGTTGCTTATTTATTGGCGGATAGGGATAATTTTGTTGTTCCGTTAGTGGTGAGGAGGGCGGGTTTT
>NZ_JBKHHI010000321.1:0-7766 GCF_046539235.1 Coleofasciculus sp. | reverse complement strand
CAAAAGAGGGTAAGAAAGGCGGATTTGGTATAAGCAATCCAAGCCAGATCCCCGACTTCTCTAAGAAGTCGGGGATCTCTTTACCCACTTACTTGAAAAGCGCTGTAAACCGGATTGTCAATAATTGCGGCACCCTTGTCGTCCGACCATTTTGGTCGCTACTTATACTTTTATGCCAAGCTAGTTATCACTTTCGGTAACTGAATAATCTGATTTCAGTCATAGAGTTGACCGAAAAGGTAAGTACATCATTTTTTTATTTTTATATAGTAAAAATCAAGCGGACATAACATAAAAATTGTTTCTAAAATCCAGCATCTGCTCATTTCAGGTTTAGGTGGTAATATGCTATCGATTCGTGATTTAGTTCAAAAAGCATTGACAATTGGTTATCTAACCTTAGCCGCTGAAGAACAACTGCGGCAGCGTTTACAAAGCAAAACTTATGAACCAGACGAACTCAATGCCTTCATGAAGTTGCAGCAAGCCGCAATGGAAGGAGATGTACGACAAGAATCTCGCGAACTGTTCCAATTGGAATTACGTTCCCAAACCCTTTGATTGATAACAGTTTAACTAACTTGAGTGAAATCGTAGGTTGGGTTGACGCGCCGAAACCCAATCAATGATGCCACAGTTCAATACAGAAAATCCTGATTGCTCTCCTCAAGTGTAGGGTTTGCAGTTTTCGGCAACGGTGGTGACAGTATTATGCCATTGACTTGTCCAGTTTCTACCATCACCTTGGCACAAACAGGGAATGCATCCTTAAGTTAGTTTGCTTATCGTATTAATTAAAGAAGAGGTTTTCACCCGGATAGATTACCGCTCAAGGATAGGAACAACAGGAAATTGTCGTTTTTGTCGTTTTGGAGATAAAGAATCAATGTCAATTCTCAAGCAAGCATCAATCGCTGTACTGGGAACAGCATTCGTCACCCTAGGCACAGGAGAAGTCGCCAAAGCCATTATTACTCCGGATGAGTCAGTTAATGCTTTGGTTGATCCTTTCGATTTTAGTGGCGTTGCCGCTCTAACAATAGAACAACAAGTTTTTTGTACTAGCTCTCTCCTCCCAGGCAGCTTACATCTTCTCACAGCCGCCCATTGTATTGCCGACAAAAATGGACAAGTTTATCCAGATTTATTGGGTAATACAAGAGCAATTTTTAGTTTGTCCAACGAGCCGCTTTTTCCATCAACCAATGGGATTTTTGAGAACATAGAAGTTAGTGATTTTTTTGTTTTTCCCGGTTGGAAACCTGAATCTATATATGCTGGAGATGATGGTGACATTGCTGTCTTGAAGTTAGCTAAGCAAGCTCCAACAGCTATTGAACAATATGATATTTATCGAGGAACAGATGAAATAGGTCAGATTTTCACAATGGTTGGATACGGACTTACTGGGACTGGTTATCAAGGCTTTGATATCATTAATTTTGATGGAAGTAAACGCTTCGGCAAAAATAAGTTTGAGGCATTTAGAGATATATTTAATGATTTTGCTCAACTTCCTGATTTGACAATTTCTCAGGGGCAACTCCTCTTCGATTTTGACAACGGCAATCCTGAAAATGATGCCTTTGGTGTCCACTTTGGTATCCATGACTTAGGGTTAGGACTCAACGAAGTTACTCCAGGACCAGGTGATTCAGGGGGACCCTCATTCCTCCTCGACGATGAGGGAAATAAGTTGATTGCCGGAATTACCTCCTATGGTTTGTCTGATGTTTGGGATATTGATAGAGATGGCATTATTGACACTCGTCTGTTCCCAGATAATCCAATTACAGATGTTGTTATCGAAGGACACGCTAATGCTAGTTTCGGTGAATTTGCGGGTGTTACGCGAGTATCCACTTATGCCAGTTTCATCGATGATGTGATGGCGGGTAAAGTTCGCCCTACGGCTTCGGTGCCAGAACCCTCTTCTATTTTGGGGACTATTATCGTTGGTACTTGGGGAGCAAGTATTCTGCGGAAACGCAAGAATAAACAATAATCAAAGACGAGGATGATATCCCAGGGAGGAGATTTACTTTATATCCAAATTCCGCACAGATTTTTCGCACAGAGTCCCTACTGCTCTAAAAATTGGGGACTCTTTTCCTAATCAACTAATTTTTTTATGATTAATTTGCTCACTTTCGCAGGATAGCATCTTCCCTTTTACTTCTTCATTCACCACCACCCTCCATGAGGCAAACCTTAATTAAAAAAGTTAATTTTCTCCAAGGTTTTAATTCAAAAAAATATCCTATTTTCTCTAAAAAAAGTACTACTTATTCAGGATTGCTAGTGGTTATTATTAATAGAGTAGGACGGTAACAGATAGAGCATTCTAGCTTATACCAATAGAAAAGTCCTCAGATTCCAAAGAACAAATAACGGAGAACAGTAAATGTCTACCATCAATCCAGTTTTTGCCAATATGTCTCAATCTAAAACTCAGCAACAGTCTTTGTCATTAACAACGGGAGGAAAAAGCTTAGATGAAGTCCAAGCCATGAAATCTACCCAAAATTTGGCGGCTAGCCATGGGGCGGAAGAGCTATCCGATGAACAGTTGAAAACTGTAGCTGGTGGTTGGGGGATTTTGTGGATTGCCTATCACTAACCAGAAGTTTAGAAAGGTTAAACGAGCAAGATTTACGCAGTTACACCGTTGATAACGGTAATGATGCGTTATCCTCCGCTAATATCTGATGGCGGCGTGGCACAGCTAATTAGATAGATTAGCTTTGTAGGGGTGCAAGCCTTGCCCCCAGAAAATATGTCAAATCTATTCGACTATTTTAGCGGTGTAACGCCACTACGGATACAGGCTGTAATTGTAGGTATTTTCCTTGGAAAATTCCTGAACTTCGCTAGGTTGTAGTAAATAAACAACGGAGAAAATCAAATGCCTAACATCAATCCATTTTTTGCCAAGATGTCTCAATCTAAAACTCAGCAACAGTCTTTGTCATTAACAACGGGAGGAAAAAGCTTAGAGGAAGCGCACATGATGAAATCCACCCAAAACTTTGCAGCTAACCCTGGGGTGGAAGAACTATCCGATGAACAGTTGGAAACCGTATCTGGTGGATTTATAATCATAAATCCGCAGTTCAGTAAATACCCTTATACGCTGTTCTGAAGCCCAGACTCCTTCAAGATTTTCGGGTCAAAAAACTAAATGCATAACAGCTTAGTCCTGAAACTAACCGGATTGTAATTAACACTCCCCCGACCTCAAATCGGGGGATGCTTCTGAATCAATCATGCTGACTCAAAAACAAACTCTATTTCGAGAAAAATCTCTAGAACGTTTATCATCTCCCGAACGGCTAGACCAACTTATGGAAGTCGTCAACCCCAAAAGTTGGCTTCCTTTACTCTCCTTAACCTCTTTAGTCGCCGCTGCGGGATTCTGGAGTATTTACGGACGCATTCCCATCACGATTGAAGGGCGCGGTGTCCTGGTTAATCCTAGCAACGTTGTACCGCTTCAATCTAAAAATTCCGGGCAATTATCCGATTTAACTGTCGAAGTAGGAGATAGGGTTAAAAAAGGTCAAGTTCTGGGAACCATTAACCAAACTGAACTCCAAAAACAACTTCAACAGCAACGAACTAAACTCGCCCAACTCCAATCCCAAAACCAAGCCGTTAGTTCACTGCAAGCCCTGCAAATTGAACAGGAAAAACACTCGATTCAACAGCAACGCCAATACCTCCAGCAACGGATTCAGGAGCTCCAATCCCTAACCCCATTGCTTAAAACTACCAGTAATGAATCCCTGAAACAACAACGCCAAAGCCTGCAACAAAGCTTACAGCACGTTCAGGGGATGACTCCTATTTATCAACAGAGATTGGACATCCGTAAGCAACTTTTTGCCGAACGAGTGATTACTCATGATGTTCTGCTGGATGCTCAAGTGCAAGTTCAAGAAAACCAGGATAACATCTCTAAACTCCAAACCCAGTTAACAGAACTCGATGTTACAGCAACCGAGCAAGAAAAAGCCTATCGTGATAACCTGAGTACTATTACTAACTTGCGATCGCAACTCCAAGCACTCGAGAGTCGCCAAGCTAATCTCGCCCAAGAAGACTTAGAAGCCGTCACCCTGCGCCAGAAAGAAATTCAAGCAGTTCAGCGCGACATTGCCCAACTTGAAGTACAATTAAATGATAATAGCCAAATTATCAGCCCACACAGCGGACGCATTGTCGAACTCGCGGTTAATCCTGGACAAGTGGTCAACCCAGGAACCCGTTTGGCAACCCTAGACGCGGCACATCCCGACAGCGAAATGGTGGGAATTACCTATTTCTCCGTTGGCGACGGCAAAAAAATTAAACCCGGTATGACGCTACAAATCACACCCCAAACCGTGAAGCGGGAACGCTTTGGCGGTATCGTCGGTGCCGTTAAAGATATTTCCACCTTTCCCATCACCCAAGCAGCAGCGGCGAAGGTTGTCGGTAATCCAGAAATAGTCGCAGATTTGGTATCCAATCAGCCAGCAGGACTGATGCAAGTTGTCGCTGACCTCCATCCTGATTCTACAACATTTAGTGGTTACAAATGGTCATCTTCTAAAGGACCTGAGCTCAACATCTCTTCAGGAACCACCACCACCGTTCGCGTGACGATAGAAGAACGAGCGCCAATTACGTTTATTCTACCGATTCTTAGGTCGAGTAGTGGCATTTATTAAAGAGGGTAGTGGGCTGACACAGCTTATTTGATGAATTAACCATTAGCGCCGAAACCTTAGGTTAGGGACTTGCGACTTAATAATGTACCAAGGAGACTTGGCTGAGTTTATGAATTCCGCTTTCCTCACTGGTACTTTATTTTTACGCCGCTCCCTTAGCACCGACGTGCATCCGTGTCAACTTAAGGTCGAAAACCAATGCTGGCAAGGTTTTACACCGTGTCTATCTATTCCTCAACATTTCCCCCTCATCCCCTAACCCCTTCTCCACCCCCCTCGTTCCCCCCTACAAGAGGGGGGAGGACAGCAGATGCTTCGCTTTTGTTGCACGGGAGAAGGGGGATCGGATGCTCTTGCTCCCCTCTCCCCGGCGTGGGAGAGGGGCTGGGGGTGAGGGGTTGAGCTTAAGTTGACACCAATAACCGACGTGCGCCCGATTCAATAGTGAAATATATTCCACAATCTTAGCTGTATCAAGCCAGTAGGGGGATAAGAGGGGATGAGGGTATGAGGTCAATTGTAGGGGCGGGTTTAGCCATTTAATGTTGATATTGACCGATAACCTCTCAACAAAACCCGCCCTGATGGGAATCTTACTGTGACTGTGCCACACCACAACCAAGGTGACATGATTCCGACGTAAACGAGGGTGGCAGTTTTCAGCAAGGGCAATCACCGGATTGTGTAATTAATCTGTCCCCTTCTTACCATAACCTTGGCAGAAACGGGGACTGCATCGAAAATTTTATTGGCTTATTGTTTTAATTAAAGCCCAGTGATGAGTTATCCATCTGGCAACCGATTCGATAACCAAGGGTGAGACTGGTAGCCCATAAAATTGGAATCATGACGACTGTATCCGTGACATCCCTTAACCCTTTTCACTCCCTGAAAAAACGGCTAAAACGTCGCCCCAGGCGGGTAAAAACGCCCACACTTTTGCAAATGGAAGCCATGGAATGTGGTGCGGCTGCTTTGGGTATTATTTTAAGTTACTATGGTCGCATCGTTCCCCTACCTGAATTGCGGCAAACCTGTGGTGTGTCTCGCGATGGTAGTAAAGCGGCAAATATCCTTAAAGCGGCTAGACTCTATGGACTCGACGCCCAAGGCTATAAACAAGAAATCCAAGACCTTCCAGATTTGCGCCCGCCTTATATTATTTTTTGGAATTTCAATCACTTTTTAGTCGTAGAAGGAATTGGCAAGCGACAGGTTTACGTAAATGACCCAGGTACAGGTCCACGAACGGTGTCTTTCTCGGAATTTGATGCTAGTTATACAGGTATCGTCCTGGTGATGACACCCAATTCTGATTTTGTCAAAGGGGGGCGCAAATTTAGCACAATTCTTGCCTTGTGGGAACGGCTACAAGGTACAGTGGGCGCTTTAATGTACTGCATAATGGCAGGATTTTTATTGACCCTTGTGGGCATGGCAATTCCCGTCTTTAGCCAAATCTTTGTTGATGAAATCCTGATTCAGGGACGCCAACAATGGCTGCGTCCGTTACTTATTGGTCTAGGAATTACAGCGATTCTGCAAGGACTGTTGACTCAGCTACGCTTGCGGTATTTGCGCCGCCTGAAGGTGAAACTGTCTGTGGGAATGTCCAGTCGCTTTCTCTGGCATATCCTGCGCTTACCAGTTGATTTTTATGCCCAACGATTTGCTGGAGAAATTACTTATCGTAGTCGTCTCAATGACCAAGTGGCGGAGGTGCTGTCGGGACGGTTGACGACGACGGTAATTGATGCCGTGATGGTGATTTTTTATGGGCTAGTCATGGTACAGTATGACCCAATTCTGACAGGGATTGTTGTTGGATTTGCGGCGGTTAATGTTTTTATCTTACAGTCCGTCTCCCGGAAACGTAAAGATGCAAATCAACGCTTAATTCAAGAGCATGGTAAAGCAGCGGGGGCGTCTATTGCGGCACTTCAAAGTATTGAGACGGTTAAAGCTTCGGGTTTAGAGTCCGATGTATTTTCTCGTTGGGCGGGGTACTACACTAAAGCGATCAATTCTCAGCAGGAATTGGATGTTACTAATCAAGTTTTCTCGGTATTACCCACCGTTTTATCGGCGATTTCGTCCCTATTTCTATTAGTGGTTGGCGGGTGGCGGGTGATGGATGGATATCTGAGTATAGGGATGCTGGTGGCATTTCAAGGGTTAATGCAGAGCTTTTTGTTGCCTGTGAATAATTTAGTCAGTTTTGCTAGTATGCTTCAGGAACTGGAGGGGAATTTAATTCGCCTTGATGATGTCTTGTGTAACCCAATTGACCCCCAGGTTGCGCCAAAACCTGCTAACTTCAAGAGTCAATATCCAAAGTTACAAGGTTATGTTGAGTTACAGGCGATTACCTTTGGCTACAGCCGAGTTGATCCGCCCCTGATTGAAAACTTTAGTCTCAAGGTTTTACCCGGACAGCGAATTGCTTTGGTGGGTAGTAGTGGTTCGGGAAAATCTACTCTGGCTAAACTGATTAGTGGACTGTATCAACCCTGGTCAGGAGATATTTATTTTGATGGTCAACTTAGAACTGAAATACCGGATCAAGTTCTCACCCATTCTGTAGCAATGGTTGAGCAGACGATTCAGTTATTTGGTGGCACGGTTCGGGATAATTTGACCCTCTGGAATCCCACAATTCCGGAAACAAATCTTGTTCGCGCTTGTCAGGATGCGGTCATTGATGATGTGATTCTCTCGCTACCTGGAGGATATGATGCTCAATTGATCGCAAATGCGGCTAATTTAAGTGGCGGTCAACGGCAGCGGTTGGAAATTGCTAGAGCGTTGGTGAATAATCCCTCTATTTTGATTATGGATGAAGCGACGAGTGCTTTGGATGCTGAAACGGAACGGATGATTGACGAGAATCTGCGGCGGCGCGGCTGTACTTGTTTGATTGTGGCACACCGATTAAGTACGATTCGAGATTGTGATCAAATTATTGTTTTGGAACGGGGAAAGGTTGTGCAACGAGGGACTCATCAAGATTTGTGGCAGGTGGAGGGTGTGTATTCAACGTTGATTCAAAATCAA